>JASJCB010000020.1 GCA_030066195.1 Acidobacteriota bacterium | reverse complement strand
TTTTTATGCACTGTTACCGGTTCGTACAACGTAGTTCGAGATCCAAAACGCCGATGTCCGTCCGGGTCCATCGATCTCTATGCAGCATACCTCGATGTACGAGCGGGCCGATCGTTCTCCCAGTCAAAATCACTCGATAGACGAGCGGACCCATCCTTCTCCCAAGTAAATACATCGATAGACGAGCGGGCCCATCCTTCTCCTGTACAAAATAACTCGTCGGCCGAGCGGGTCAATCGTTCTTCCAAGCAAAATATCGCGACGGGCGAACGCGCCTACCCTTCTCCTACGCGAAATAATCGAGGCATGCGACCTCCCACTTTGAATGCATCCGCCCTTGAGCTTCGGGGTAAGTCAGGATGATATTCAACGCCGGCCCGGGGATTCCGGTAATCGTGAATATCAGCGATCCCGGCCGAGATTCTTGACACTGCCGTCGCCGCGACCCAGGATCAGGACATCGGCGCCGCGCTCGGCGAACAGACCGTTGGTGACCACGCCCACGATACCGTTGATCGCGGTTTCCAGGCCTTTTGGATCGGTAATTTGCAGGCCTTTGACATCCAGAATGTGGTTGCCGTTGTCGGTCACGCAGTCCTCGCGCCAGACCGGGTCGCCGCCCAATGCGCGCAATTCGCGGGCTACATAATTGCGGGCCATGGGGATGACCTCCACCGGTAAGGGGAAATTGCCGAGCACATCCACAATCTTCGACTCATCGGCGATGCAGACAAAGGTCTCGGCCACGGCGGCGATGATCTTTTCGCGCGTCAGCGCCGCGCCGCCGCCCTTGATCAGGTTCAGCCCGGCATCCGACTCATCGGCGCCGTCTATGTAGACACCGATGCTTTCCACCTCGTTCAGGTCCAGGACTTTGAAGCCGTGGCCCTGCAAACGCTCGGTCGAGGCTTCTGAGGAAGAGACAGCGCCGGGAATACGGTCTCTCAAAGGCACGATGGCGTCGATGAACATGTTGACCGTGCTGCCGGTGCCCACGCCCAGGATTTCACCCGGCTTGATATAGGAGATCGCCGCATCGGCCGCCGCTTTTTTTCCCGCTTCTTTAGACATGCATCACCTCGTTCTTGTGTGGATTGCCTTACTCTACCCGAAACGGAATCGATTGGGAAATCTTTAGCCGGTCGGCGCCGCGCCTCACATCTTTACCTTGAGTTCGTGGAGGTGGAAATCGCCTTCTTCATCCACCAGGGCGGCCAGCAATTTGCCTCGCGAGGAAAAAAGACCGCCGCCCTCGCCGCAAAGAAGTTGGAAGCGTCCTTTCATCTTGCCGTCGAAGTCCAGCAAATAACCCCGAGCCTTGCCGTACAAGGGCGACAGGTGATAGACCAGGTAACCTTCTTTAATCGTCAGGACATACTCGAAATAGGCCATTTCATCGGGGAAGATGGCCTTGACGTACTTATTGCCCTTCATCCACTCCTGTTCGTTGAACTCGTCGATATCCTCGGGCTGCACCAGGGGTTTGGCGATGGGCAGGGTCAGGGTGCGCTTGAGATTGCCGTCCCGATCAAACACATCCAACAGGGGTTTGCTGCCGTGTCCAATAACCGCTTCGCCGCGCTCATGGCTGAAATCAACGGCCAGGGTGGGTTCCCAGATATAAAGGTTGGTGCGGTTGTTGGCTTCGTCGCGAGACCAGGTCTTGTCCGGCGACTCCCGCCAGGTCTTGAGCAGCTTGCCCTTGTCATCGTAGAGCAAAACCCGGCGACAGGCAGCTTCGCCGCAAAAATAACTGTCGTAAAAGAGAAAGCGATTGGGCCGGGGCACGTGGAAGGTATTGATTTTGCCGCCCAGCTTCTCGAAGGTGATCCTGCGAACGAATTGGTACTGCTTGTCGAAGATGCTGACCTTGCGACTGCCGCCGTCGTAGATGTAAATGAAATCGCCTACCGCGTAGATATGTCCCATGGGCGGACCCAGCGAAGCGGCAAAGGAAAATTCACCCGGACCCTCGCCCTTGGCGCCGAAGGAACCGGCATAGGACCCGTCCTTCTCCCAGTAGTGAACCTTGGCGGTGGGAAAATCGGAAGCCAGGTATCGGCCGGACTGATCGATCTCGATGTACAGTACATTTTGCAGGTAGAGATCCAACTCCTCGGGGACCTCGGCCAGGGTTTTTATGGGCTCCAACGTGACTTTTCCGGTCATCAGCACCAGGTAACAGAATAAGCTCATGGGGCGACCTCGTATACGGTACTGCATGCTACTACGAGGATTATAAACGTTTGGTTCGTGCGTCTCAACCCGGGCAAGCTTCGATACCAAATTACCGCTGATCGTAGTTATCTTAAGCGTGCTCAGGTTGACGTTCCGTCGGCGGGGTGGTAGCATTCATGCTTTGAGAACGTGGTCTTCGAATGGTGAGTATGAGCCGAGATCCCAACAATTTTGAAGAACCGATTCTGGAGCTGAAGGCCCGAATCGAGGGCCTTAAAGCCCAACCCGCGACACCCAAATTGGAACGCGAGATCGACAAGCTGGAGCAAAAATTACGCAAGCTCCAGGCAGATACCTATGCGTCGCTGACCGATTGGCAACGTTGCCTGGTGGCGCGACATCCCAAACGTCCCTATACCCGAGACTATATCAGTAACCTGTTCGAAGAGTTCGACGAGTTACACGGTGACCGCCGCTTCGCCGACGATCCCGCGATCATGGCCGGTTTCGGTACCTTTCGCGGACGCACCCTGGCCGTGATCGGTCACCAGAAGGGACGCGATATCAAGCAGAAGTTACACCGCAATTTCGGCATGCCCCGACCCGAGGGTTATCGCAAGGCCCTGCGCGTGATGAAAACGGCCGAGAAATTCGGCGCACCCATCGTTACCTTTATCGATACCCCGGGCGCCTATCCGGGCATCGATGCCGAAGAACGCGGCCAGGGCGAGGCGATCGCCTTTAATTTGAAAGAAATGGCCATGCTGAAGGTGCCCGTGCTGGTGTATGTTATCGGCGAAGGCGGCAGCGGCGGCGCCCTGGCTTTGGGTGTCGGCGATCATATTTGCATCCTGGCCAACAGCATCTACTCGGTCATTTCGCCCGAGGGTTGCGCCTCCATTTTGTGGAAGGATGCGGACCAGATGGCGACGGCGGCCGAGGCGTTGCACCTGACCGCACCCAAATTACAGAAATTGGGCCTGGTGGACAGTATCTGCGAGGAGCCTCCCGGCGGCGCCCATGA
Organism: Acidobacteriota bacterium; assembly: GCA_030066195.1. Taxonomy (GTDB): domain Bacteria; phylum Acidobacteriota; class Holophagae; order Acanthopleuribacterales; family Acanthopleuribacteraceae; genus JASJCB01. Next base: position 59,825 of record JASJCB010000020.1, on the reverse strand, counting down.
TAACCCCAACCAGATGTTCAGCCTGCTCGGCGAACACCTGGCCGCACAGTTGGCCAGGGAAGAATCCCTATCTGTAGAGGAACGTATTGAAGCCCGGTATCAGAAGTTTCGGGTCATGGGCAGCTTCATGCAGGCGGGGTGATCATGGGCAAGTGGCAGGTCCTGCAACCGGATCCCCAGAAGGTCAAAGAGATCGCCGAGTCGTATAAGGTGGATCGGCTGTTGGCCAGGTGTATCCTGAATCGCAATGTGACCGAGCCCGAGGAAATGAAGGAATTTTTGGACCCGGGCCGCTACACGCCGCCCGACCCCTTCCTGATGCCCGATATGGACAAGGCCGTGGCGCGTATCATGACCGCGGTGGAGAACGGCGAACGCATCTGCATCTACGGCGATTACGACGCTGACGGCGTCACCGCCATTGCCATCCTGACCCAGGCCGTCCGCGAGTTGGGCGGCGACGCCTTCTACTATATCCCCGACCGCTTCTTCGAGGGCGTGGGCCTGAACCCCGAACGCCTGGTCCTGTTACGTCAGAAGGAAAACGTTGCGCTGGTCATTACGGTGGACACGGGCGTGCGGGCCTTTAAAGAGATGGAGGTTGCCCGCGAGCAGGGCTTGGATGTCATCATCACCGACCACCACACTCCCGATAATCGGCGGCCCGATGCTCTGGCCGTGCTGAATCCCAAGCTGGAGGGATCGCATTATCCCTTCCTCGGCCTGTGCGGCGCGGGCGTTGCCCTGAAGCTGGTCCAGGCCCTGGCCGCCGGGAATCCCGGCAAGGTGAGTCTGGATAACTATCTGCAAATTGCCGCCATCGGAACCATTGCCGATATGGTGCCCCTGCGCGAGGAAAACCGCTGGATTGTTTTCCGCGGCCTGCGCGCCATGGAATCCAATCCCACCGGGCCCCTGCGCCACCTGTTGCGCCGGGTGGGTATCCGGGGCGATGTCAACGCGATGGATGTCAGCTTCAAAGTGGCCCCGCGCATCAATGCACCCGGCAGGTTGGGTGATCCCGATATCGCCATCAACTTCTTCAATTGCACCGACGAGGAAGAGATCGTGCGCATCGTGGAAATCATGGACGGCATGAACACCATCCGCCAAATGGTCGAGCGCGAACTGGGCGACAAGCTGGAAATGCAATTGCGCCACAGCTTTCGCAACCGGGTACCGCCCTTCATCCTGTTGGCCGGCCGCCATTGGCATCGCGGCATCCTGGGTATCATGGCCTGTAAGCTGGTGCGTCGCTACGATCGGCCCGCCTGCGTGATTTCCTTCGACGCCAACACCGCCCACGGGTCCATTCGCTCCGTTCCGGGTCTGGATATTTTAGGCGCCCTGCGCGAATTGTCCCATCTGTTGACCAATTTCGGAGGGCATCCCGAGGCCGCCGGCGTGACTCTGCCCTTGACCAACCTCCCGCTTTTCAAACAACGTATGAACGAATTACTGGGTCCGCGTTTACAGGCGCGGCAACATCTGGAGCTTTGCTCCATCGACGCCCAAATCGACTGGCAGGATCTCACCGATGACCTGTTCGAGAACCTCAGCAAGATGGCGCCGTTCGGTATCGGCAACGCCATGCCCGTCTTTCTCAGCCCCAACCTGATCCTGGAAACGGATATCTTGCGCAAGGGTCCCTGGTACCACTTCGAGGTAAGCGACGGCAACATCTCGCGCAAATGCTCGTTTTATCATCCTATCGAACTCGAGTTCAAACTCGAGCGTTTCGACTCCGTGGATCTGGTCTACTCCCTGGCCCCGTTTCGGGACGAGTATCAGGTCCAAATCGTGGAAATAAGGCCCTCGCGAGGCGAACACGGCAATACGGACAGCTTATGATCAAGAAACTGCTGACCCGATTGATTGTTCTGGGCACCGCCGGACTGATGGGCTATTTTGTCTTCCTGTCGGTGGATACCCCGAGCCTGCGCGTGGAGAAAAGCGATCCCGCACCCAGCGCCGACCCGCTGGAAATGGGCCGCGGTGATTCCACCCGATACCGCAAGTTCGACACCAAGGGCAACCTCATCACCACGGGCACCTCGGCCAGAACAACCCAAACCGGTGAGCGCGATTTCATTCTGGAAGAGGTCAAGATCAGCCATCGCAAGGACGGCCGCCAGTTCGAGGCAAGCGCCCACCACATGGTCACCGAGGAAAACGGCCTCAAGGTCATGACCTCCGACCCGGAAGATCCCCAATCGCGCGTCGTTCTGGTTGAAACGGGCGGCATTCGCATTTCCACTCCCGGTCCTTTGATGGAAAATAATGACGGCACCATCACTACCGAGGCGCCCACTCGCTTCTCCCTGGGCAACAGCAGCGGTTCCTGCGTGGGACTGCGCTACCGCTCCGGTGAATTTCTGGAGATGCGCGCAAACGTGGTGCTGAACAATCGTACCGCGGAGGCCGATACTCGCGTCGAAGCCGATTATCTGATGATTGACGACCGCAAGCGAACCGGCCTTATTCGCCGGGGCGCCGTCACCACGTTTAACGACCTGCGCCGTACGCTTTTGTTGGCGGAAAACATCGATGTTACCTTTCGCGACAGCCTGTCAACCGGCAGTATGGCCATGGAACGCGCCGTTTTGCGCGGAAAGCCGGCTAACTTCGTGTGGGCCAGCGGCGATTTGCAGGCGTCCTACGTGGATATCTGCTTCGAGGATAACGGCCGTTGGGCCCAGGAATTGAACACCGCGCCGGACGCCCTGTTCAGCAGCGAGACCGATGACGGTTATTGGTTCAACGGCGCCGGCGGCAGCCTGCGCCTGCTGCTGAATGCCTCGGACCCGGAACTGTTGACGGCGACAGACCCCATCAGCATCGTCGGGCGGCGCGACGACGGCCCGGAACTGTCGCTTTTGGGTAAACAAGGTATGGAAACCGAATTTCTGGACGGTGTGGTCACCAGCACGCGCATCTTCGGCGCACCCGATTTCAACTACGGCACCCTGACCGGCAAGGCGGGCAGCCTGCGTGTGATTCACACCCAGCAACAGGTTCTGTTCAGCGGCGGCGCCGACCTCTTCGAGAGGGCGGAAAACTTGCGCATCAAGGGCGACGAGGTGCTGTTGACCAGCTGGGATCAACGCGACCGGGAAGTTTTTGCCTTCAAGTTCGTCGAGATCCTCTACGCCCTGGAGAATGGCGGGCAGGTGCTCGGCAACGGTGATAAGCTGGAAATGAAGATGCCGCGCGAGTATGTGAAGTTGGAAGGGAAGCCCGCCCGCTTCGAACGGGCCGGTGAAACCATCGAGTCCGACGCCATCGAGGTCACCGATATCGACGGCGATGTCTTCAACCTGGCTACCGACAGTCGCGTGTTGCTGACCAAAAAGGTAGAGGGCGGCGATTTACTGGTCGATGCCCAAAAGATGAATTACGCGGGCTCGAAACGGCTGCTGCGTTTCGAAAAGGTTTTGCAGGCGGTCATGCCGGGGCGCGGCGAGATGAGCTGTGAACAGTTGGACTTGGCCCTGAAACGCGGTCGCGGTCGGGACGCGGTGGAAAATATTACGGCTTACCGGGACGTGGTCTTCAAACACACCCTCATGGAAAAGGACGGCCCCAGAAAGATCACGGCGCTGGCGGACAAACTGATCCTGGACCCCGCCGAGGAAACAGCCGAGTTCATCGGTGAGGACCGGGATGTGGAGATCACTTCGGACAGCACCACCAGGGCAAGGCGATTGATCTACAACCTGAAGGATGGTAGTGTTATCGGCATTCCGGTCAAGCAGGGCCGGACCAAGACGACCGTTCCCCTCAAGAAAAAACCATTTCGATAGGTAGATCACTCGCTAATGTCGCAACATATCAACCGGCTGGAAGCATCGGACCTCACCAAAGCCTATAAGGGTAGGCGCGTCGTGCGCGGTGTCAGTTTACATGTGGATCCGGGCGAAGTGGTGGGCCTGCTCGGTCCCAACGGCGCGGGCAAGACAACGACCTTTTATATGATCGTCGGCCTAATTAAACCCGACTACGGCAGTATTCAAATGGCGGGCCGGGAACTGAGTCGGGTTCCCATGTACATCCGGGCCAGGCATGGTATTTCCTACCTTCCTCAGGAGCCCAGCATCTTCAAACGGATGACCGTGGAAGAGAATCTACTGGCCATGTTGGAACTGCTGGACATGAGCGCGCAGGACCGGGTGGACCGCATGGAACAGTTGCTGGTGGAGTTCAATATTCAGCACATCCGGCGCGGAAAGGGTTACGCCTTGAGCGGCGGGGAACGCCGTCGCGTGGAAATAGCCAGGGCGTTGACCAACAATCCCGCGTATATCCTGCTCGATGAGCCGTTCGCGGGGATTGACCCCAAAGCGGTTGGGGATATACAATTGATCATAGAGAAGCTGCGTGCCAGGAACATTGGGGTGCTGATCACAGATCACAATGTCAGAGAAACCCTGAAGATCACGCAGAGGGCCTATATTCTCAGCGACGGCGCTATATTGAAGGAGGGTCACCCTGAGGAATTGGCAGGGGACGATCTTGTCAGAAAAACCTACCTTGGCGATTCATTCAAGTTGGATTAAGTGACCGTGGAGCAAGGATGGCACTAGAGCAGAGATTATCCCTTAAATTATCCCAAAAGCTGGTGATGACCCAGAGCCTGCAACAGGCCATCAAGCTGTTGCAAATGTCGCATCTGGAGTTGGCCGATACCATTCAGGCCGAGCTGCTGGAAAACCCCATGCTGGACGACGCTCGCGAGTCGATGGAGGGCGAGACGCCCACCGGTGAGGGAGAAGGCAGCGAAAGTCCGGCCGAGGCCCTGGCTGAACAGCCGCTCGATAACAAGGACGCCCTGAAAGACCAGCCTGTCGAACAGAATGAAAACTTCGATAACAAGCTGGATGACATTGACATGGAGTCCTATTTCCAGGACTACCTGGGCGATTACCAACCCCGCGCCGAGCGCGAATCGATCGACCCCGGCGAACTCCCCAGCTTCGAGAACGTACTGACCCGGCCGGAAACGCTGCAAGAGCACCTGGAAGGTCAACTGGGCTTGTTGCCGCTTAACGAAACCGCCTTCGAAATAGGCATGGAAATCATCGGCAACATCAACGAGGCGGGCCGCCTGGCTTGTGAGCTGGAAGAAATTGCCGAACAGAGCAATTGGCCCTTAGACATGGTCAACGAGGTTTGGCAGGCTGTTCGCGAGTTCACCCCGCGAGGGGTCGGCGGACGCAACCTGACCGAATGCCTGGAAGTCCAGATTGCCTACAGCGAGTGGGCGGGCACCGAAGTGGAAACCATGCTGTTGGAACACTTCGACCTGTTGCAAAAGCAAAAATACAAAGAACTGATGAATATTCTGGGCATCGATAAGGACACCCTCAAGGAATACCTCGAGGCGATCAAAACCTTCGATCCCGAGCCGGGCCGCTCGTTTGCCCCCCTGCCGCCTCAATACATTCAACCGGACGTTTATATCTTCAAGGTCGATGACGAATACGTCATCCAACTGAACGACGAGGGCACCGCCCGCCTGCGGGTTTCGCCCAGTTACCCCAAGATGATGGAACAGGCCAAGTTGGCAGACAAGGATACCCGTACCTTCATCAAGGATAAATTCAAATCGGCCATGTGGTTGATCAAGAGCCTGGACCAACGCAACCGCACGATTTATAAGGTGGCCGAATCCCTGGTCCGGCACCAACGGGACTTCTTCGACCGCGGCGTCGAATACATGAAGCCTCTAGTTTTGCGTGAGGTTGCCGATGATATCGGCATGCACGAATCTACTGTCTCCCGTGTGGTCAATAACAAATATGTCCACACCCCGAGGGGTGTTTTCGAGCTGAAATATTTTTTCAGGTCCGGTCTGTCCTCAGCCTACGGCGAAGACGTCTCATCCCTCGCGGTCAAGGAGAAAATCCGCAAGCTGTGTAGTGAAGAGTCGCCCACCAAACCCTATAGTGATGCAACCATTGTCAAGATCCTTACCCGTGAGGGTATTCAAATTGCGCGGCGCACCGTTGCCAAGTATCGGGAAGAACTGGGAATCCTCTCTTCATCAAAACGTAAGAAAAAGTTGTAAATGGATGGAGGGCTTATGAAAGTTGATTTCACGGGACGTGGTGTCAATATCACGGACCATATTCGGAGCTTCACCGAGTCCAAGTTAGATCGGGTCAAACGCCTTATTGACGATATGCACGATATCAGCGTTGTTCTTTCCACGGAAAAGTACCGACACAAGGCGGAAATCAAATTCCTCTCCCACAAGCGCAGCTTCCACGGCACCGAAGAAACCAACGATATGTTGCAGGCCATCGATCACGTGGTCAATAAGTTGGAAAGCCAGGTCAAGAAGCACAAAAATAAGATGAACGCCAAAAAACGCAGCACCACGGAGAGTATTCGCGTTAATGTATTGAATGTGGAACGCCAATCCGAGGCGCGGAACGAGGGTGATATCCGAATCATCCGCACGGACAACTCCGAGGTAAAGCCCATGAACCTGGACGAGGCCGTGGAAGAATTACAGAAGTTCAATCGCGAATTCGTGTTCTTCAGGAACCCGGATAGTGACCAGGTCAACGTGGTCTACACCCGCCGCGACGGTCATATCGGTTTGATTGAACCGGGAAGTTGACCCACCGTGAAAAGCAAGAAGGAACGTTGCGGGGAATACCTTGAAATGCTGTCGGGATTCCTCGCGCGCCCTGAAAGTAGAGAACCCCCTTTATTTACCGTGGCCGATTTAATTGAGGCCTGCCCCGGTTTGGACTTCAGCGTTCTGGCGGCCGAACACGCGCTGACGCGCCGGATCAGCGCCGCCAAGGTCCAGCTTCTGGGACTGGCGTTGGGCGGTTTTACCGATGATTTGGACAAGGGCAGCGTTCAGATACTTGGCAAGGCCGAATTGCGTTTCATCCAAGAACGCGCCTCCGCCGAGCCCGAGCGTTTTATGGACCCCGTCTTCCGCTCCGACATCGGCTGTTTCGTGATTCCCGACAGCAACGATGAATGCATCGGCGCGGGCGTTACCCGAGATTTTCTGGTGCGGGCCGACGCGGCCGGCATTCCGGTGCTTTGTTCTGCTCAATCGCGCTCCGGTGTCGAAGCCCGTCTGTATCGGGTTTTGGAAGAGCGCCTGGCCCCCAGCCTCAGTTTCCACGGCGAACTGGTCGTGTTTCGGGGACTGGGTTTGTTGATTATCGGGCCCAGCGGCATCGGCAAGTCCGACTGCGCCCTGGACCTGATCATGAACGGACACCAACTGGTGGCCGACGACGTGGTGCATATTCGCCGCAATCAGTTGGACCAACTGATCGGCAAATCTCGCGAGTTGATTCGCGACCATATGGATATTCGCGGTCTGGGCATCGTCAACGTCCGCGATCTCTTCAGTTCTTATTCCATCATCGAGGAACATCCCGTCGACCTGGTCCTGCTCCTGGAACCCTGGGAGAAGAAAAAAGCCTATGCCTGCTTCAATGAACAGGGACATTTAGATATTTTAGGCATCGAAACGCCTATGATTCGCGTACCTGTTAGCAGAGGACGGAATTGGATCAACCTGATTCACGTTGCCGTGCGACGATTCATCCTGCAATCGAAAGGTTACGACGCCGAAACGGATCTGTCGCGCAAACTCGGCAACCTGCTGCAAGAAGAAAATTGATTCCGCAATTATGCCGGACACGTCCGGCCGCCTTAACATTAGTTGGAGGAAACCGATGAGACCGACTCTCCCGGTTTTGATGTTTCTGTGTCTTTGCCTCCCCGCCGCCGCACAGAATATCAAATACACCGAATTTACCCTATCTAACGGGTTGCATGTGATCCTGCACGAGGATCGCAGCAAGCCCATTGTGGCCGTTACGGTCACCTACCACGTGGGCTCCAAGGACGAAGACCCTGACCGAACGGGATTCGCCCATTTCTTCGAACACCTTTTGTTCGAGGGTTCCAAGCATATGGGCCGCGGCGACTTCGATCGCCACCTGCAGAACGCGGGCGGCACCAATAACGCCACGACCGACCAGGACCGCACGCTTTATTACGAGACTCTGCCGTCCAACCAGTTGGAACTGGGCCTGTGGTTGGAAAGCGAACGCATGCTGCACGCCAATATCCTTCAGGAAGGCGTGGAAACACAGCGAGAGGTGGTCAAGGAAGAACGCCGCCTGCGCGTGGACAACCGCCCCTACGGCACCATGATGGAAGAGACCATGAAGCGCGCCTTCCAAAAACATCCCTACAACTGGACGCCGATCGGGTCCCTGGACCACATCAACGCGGCCACCCTGGACGAGTTCATCGCTTTTTACGAGAAGTACTACGTCCCCAACAACGCGGTGCTTTCCATTGCAGGCGATCTGAATGTGCGCAAGACCAAAAAGCTGGTCAAAAAATACTTCGGCGATATACCCCGGGGCAAGGAAATCGAGCGCAAGAAGATCCAGGAACCCATGAATCCCGGTGAAATCCGGGATGTGATCTACGACAACATTCAACTGCCCGCCGTGATCATGACCTATCGCATCCCGCCGCGGGGGACCCCGGATTTCTACGCGGTAGACATGCTGATGACCCTGCTTTCCCGCGGTCAAAGCTCGCGCCTGAATCGCGAAATCAAAGACAACCAGCAGAAAGCCCTGTTCACCGGCGCCTTCCCCTTTCCCATGGAACATACCGGTGTTTCCATCATGTTCGGCATCTGCAGTATGGGTGTGGAACCGGAAGCGCTCGAGGCCGCTATCGAGGCCGAGGTGGAGAAGGTCAAGAACACGCCCATCACGGAACGGGAGTTCCAAAAAATTCGCAACCAGATGGAAAACGATTTCGTCTCCGCCAACAGCAGCCTTTCGGGGATTGCCGGCTCCCTGGCCGATTACCATACCTTTTACGGTGATGCCGGGCTCATCAACACCGAGCTGAAGCGGTACCTGAAAGTAACCGTGGAAGACATCCAGCGCGTGGCGCGCGAGTACCTGATCAAAGAAAACCGGGTGGTTCTTTACTACCAGCCCAAATCCATGCAGAAGGAGGGCCCGTAATGAAACGCCTGTTTTCCCTTTTATCCATCTCCCTGTTCCTGCTGCTGCCCGCCCAGGCGGACAAAAAGCTGGACCGCAGCAAGGTGCCGCAGCCCGGGCCCGCTCCCGAAATCAAGCTGGGCGATTACGCAACCTTCCAACTGGACAACGGCCTCAAGGTCTTCGTGGTCGAGAACAATAAATTACCCCGGGTTTCCTTCAGCCTGATACTCGATTTGGACCCCATCCACGAGGGCGATGCCGCCGGTTACCTGAGCGCCGCCGGACAACTGCTGCGCCGGGGCACTACCACCCGCACCAAGCAGGAAATCGACGACGCGGTCGACTTCATCGGCGCCTCCCTGTTTGCCGGCAGTGCTTCGGTCTCCGGCAGTTCGCTCAAGAAATATAGCGAAACCGTTCTCGAGCTGATGGCCGATATGACCATGAACGCAACCATGCCGGAAGAAGAGTTCCAAAAAATCAAAAAGGACCTTGCCGACGGTATCCGCTCTTCCAAGGATGATCCCAATACGATTGCCGCCAACCTGAGATCCGTTTTGGTTTATGGCAAGGACCATCCCTACGGTCAGGTCACCACGGAAGAAAGCGTGGCCAATATTACCCGCGAGCACTGTCTCAACTACTACAAAACCTATTGGCGTCCCAATGTCGCCTACCTGGCCGTTGTCGGCGACACCAATCCGGCCGAGGCCAAAAAATGGATCAAGAAGTACTTCGGTAATTGGAAACGGGGCGATGTGCCCAAGCATTCATACCCCGTGCCCAAGCCGCCGGAGAAGACCAAGGTCGCCGTGGTCCACAAAGACGGGGCCGTACAAACCGCGCTCAGTGTGACCCACCCCGTGGTTCTGAAGCCCGGGACGCCGAATGCCCTCCCCGCCTCCGTCACCAATACGGTGCTGGGGGGCGGTTCCTTCCGTCTTTTCAAAAACCTGCGCGAGGATAAGGGTTATACCTACGGCGCCTACAGCAGCCTGTCGGCCGATCGGTTGGTGAGCAGCTTCACGGCGTCGGCTTCCGTGCGGAACGAGGTCAGCAAGGGCGCGGTCAAGGAATTCCTCTACGAGATGAACCGTATCCGCGACGAGAAGGTTCCTCAAGAGGAATTGGACCTGGTCAAGAACTACCTGACCGGCAATTTTGCGCTGGGCCTGGAAAACCCCGGCCGGATGGCTACCTTCGCCATCAACATCGAGCGCTACAACATGCCGCGCGATTATTACGACAACTATCTCAAGAACATTGCCAAGGTGGATGTGGACACGGTGCAAGCCATGGCTCGCGAATACATCATGCCCGCGAACAGTTGGATCATCGCGGTGGGCGATGCGGAACTTTTGGCTGAAGAGCTGGCCGAATACGGCGAGGTTCACCGCTTCGACAACTACGGCAATCCCTACACGGCGCCCAAGACCAAAGCGGTTCCCGCCGGCGTGACCGCTCGGTCCGTGATCGACCGTCACCTGGAAGCCTGCGGCGGTAAGGAGCGCATTGGCGCCATTCAAGACCTGACCATGGAAAGCGTCTTGAAGATGGGTCCTCAAAGCATCCAAATGATCAACCGCTTCCGCGCGCCCAACCAGATGAGCGTGCAAATGTTGATGAACGGCCAGGTGATGGGCGGCCAGATCTTTGACGGCGTAAAGGGCGTCAACCTTCAAATGGGCCAGAAAATGCCCATGGACGAGGCGACCCTGGAAAACGCCAAATGGTCTTCCGTACCGGTTCCCGAGATGAACTATGACAATCCCTACTTCGAGCTCAAGTTGAACGGGGTGGAGCAGGTGGACGGCAAAGACGTCTACCACCTGGAAGTGCATCAGAAGAACGGCGATATCGTCCACCGCTGGTACGACGCCGAAAGCGGTCTGTTGGTGCGCACCGAATCCACCCTGAAGAGCCCCATGGGCGAGGTCAAGCAGGTTGCGGTCGTTTCCGACTATCGCGAGGTGGAAGGCATCAAGGTGCCCTTCGCCCGCACCATCACCCGCGGCCCGCAGAGCTTCGAAATGCTCGTCGAAAAAATCACGGTCAATCAGAAGTTGGACGACAGCCACTTCAAGATCGACTAAACCGCAATCCCATCAATTGATCCGCCGGTCGCGTCCGAAGACCTTGTCACGGACCAGGCCGGCGGTTTCCTCGATGGATCGATTGGTCACATCGATCACCGGCCAGCGACGATGCCGCCGGAAGTAGGCATCGACTTCTTCGATCTCTTCGAAGATCGCATTGGGGTCGCAATAGTCGGACTGGTTGATCGCGAGACCGGTCATACGCCGCTTGCGAACCTCGGCCAGGCGCATGGGATCGATGGTCAAGGCCACGACCTTGCGCTGGTTGATCTCATCCAGCTCCGGCGGCGGCTTCACACCCTTGGCCAATGGAATATTGACCACCTTGTACCCGTACAGGGACAAGTACATGCTGAGCGGCGTTTTTCCCGCGCGGGACACGCCCACCAACACGATATCGGCCTCGTCCAAGCCCAGCAGGCGCTTGCCGTCGTCGTGTTTGAGGGTGAATTCGATGGCTTCCATGCGCTTGAAATACTGCTCGTTGACCCCGTGGAACTTGTCCGGGTTTTCCTCCGGCTCCGAACCCAGGAAATCCGAAAGCACCTGAAGCGGGGTACTGAACAGGTCCAAGCCGCGCAACCCGCGCTCTACGAGTTGTTCGTTCATATATCGGCGCAGCTCTTTGTTGACCAGGGTGTAGGAAACGAACACCGGCCCGTCTACCTGCATGGCGCCGTTCAGCACCTTGTTGACCTGATAGACGTCCTTGATTTTGGGATAACGTCTGGTAAAGATGGCGTACTCTTCCGAAAACTGGGTCAACAAAGCGCGCAATAAATTGACGGCCGTCTCGCCGCTGCCGTCGGAGACAATAAAAAAGTACCGGTTGGTTTGGCTCATGTGTTCCTCTTCAGCCCCCTGTCCAATCCGTCCAGGCGGCGCTTCAAGGAGACCGCCCCGCGTTCCTGCTTGAGGAAATTATCCAACGTCCAATTGCGAGGGATGCGTTCCAGCCAGATGGATTCGTTCTTGCGGAACCATCGGCTGAACACCGGCATATTGGCCCATAACCGCTGACCGAATTGTTTCAAACCCATGGTGACCGTGGGGTCCTGGCCGATATTGATCAGCTTCTCGCGTTGCCCCAAGATCTGGTCGTGCTTTGAGGTTCCCATGACATCCAGCAGTTTCATGACATCCGAAAATGGAAACCAACCCTCTTGCGTCAGCAATTCGTCCAAAGTCCAGTCCCTATTCACCTTGCGAAACATTAACTGGTCCGGGTCGGGCCAATCGGGCAGGGGGACGTAGTCGGTCATGCGAGTTGCCTCCCTCTAAGCAATTGCTCATTTTGCCAAAGGCTTGCACGAGCTGTCAAATACTCATCGGTCCCGGACATGCGATTCATGATATAAAGCACGGAAAAGCCGCGGGGCGGTATCACCACATTATTTGTGCACAGTGGTAACCGTTTGGGGTAGAATATCGCGTATGACTTTGGAAATCCTGTTTCTTTTCTTTTTATTGGTCTCGATGGCCTATTTCTTCTTCACCGAGAAGCTGCCGGTGGACCTGACCGCGTTCATCGGCCTGCTGACGCTGGTGGTGTTCGGTTATGTCTCGGCCGATAATGCGTTTATGGGGTTTTCATCGGCAGCGGTCATTACCATGCTTTCCATTTTCTTCGTCAGCGGCGCCTTGCGCAAAACCGGTCTGGCCGATATCATCGGCACCCGGATTCATCGCATGGTGGGCAGTCGCGAAGTGCCGCTGATGATTGCAGTGATGGGCGTGGCGGGCTTGCTTTCCGCGTTTATGAACAATGTGGCCGCGACGGCTGTTTTGCTGCCCGCGGTGGCCAGTCTTTGCAAGAAGGCCCATATCTCGCCCTCCCGTTTGTTTATGCCGCTCTCTTTCGGTACGGTTCTTGGCGGCACCATTACCATGGTGGGCACGCCGCCCAATATTCTGGCCGCCGAGGTCTTCGAGAAACGCGGCATGGAAGGCTTTTCACTGTTTGACTTCTCGTCGCTGGGCCTGATCATCCTCGCCGCCGGCATTACCTATATGGTCCTCATCGGACGCCGTTTCCTGCCGGATAACAAGGTCAGCGACCATTCGGAAATGCGCGACCTGGCCAAGGTCTATCAGCTTCAGGAGTACCTGACCACCCTTAAGATCCCACCCCATTCCAAGTTGGAGGGCCTTACCCTGAGGCAGGCGCGTATCGGCGCCGTGTTGGGCATCCAGGTCGTGGGCATCATCCGGCACGGCGAGAAGAAACTGGCGCCGACGGCGGAAACCGTATTGCAGGCCAATGATGAGCTGGTCGTCAAAGGCCATAGCGAGGAACTGGAAAACCTGCTCAACATGGCCAATGTCACTATCTCCGAAAGCGAGGACCATCATTTCCGCAAGGCCGGCGAGCAGGTTCGGCTCATCTCCGGCATCATTGGTCCCGAGTCCTCTCTGATCGGCGAATCCTTGCGCTCTACCGATTTTCGGCATCGCTACCACATGTTCACCGTGGGCATCATCCGCAACGACCAGTTGATCCTGCGCGAGATCGTGGGCGAAACCCTACAGGTAGACGACGAACTCTTGATTGCCATGCGCGCCGATACCAACCTGCGCAAGGTCAAAACGCACGGCGATTTCTCCATGCGCAAGGTACCCCAGGACACGTTGCGCTCATTCCTGTCCCATGTTTTCGTGCTGACCATTCCCCACGGCTCCCCCATGGTGGGCGAGAGTTTAGGGGAAAGCCGCATCGGCGAGTTCCTGGGTTTGAGCGTAGTCGGCGTTATTCGCGATGAGGAAATCGAAATCGAGCTGGGACCCTACTACCGCATTCAGGCCGAGGATCAGATCTTCGTGACCGGCGAGCGCGAGCGCGTGGACGGCCTGATCAAAATGGGCAAGGTGGTCCTGGGCGACGACGTGCGGCCTTCCGAATTACAATCGGAAGATGTGGGCGTGATCGAAGCCACCCTGTCGCCGCGTTCCGGCGTGGTTGGCAAAACCCTTGCCCAGCTCAATTTCCGCGATAAGTACGATCTTCAGGTCCTGGCCATTTGGCACGACGGCCGGCCCCTACACAAGGAAATCGCCCACATTCCGCTGAAGACCGGCGATGCCCTGCTGTTACAGGGCAGCTGGAAGCGCATCAACTTGTTCGGCTCCGATCCCGACTTCGTCACCCTTTCCGCCTCGGTTCAGGAGCCGCGCCGCTGGGATAAATCCGGCTGGGCCATGGGCGCCCTGCTGCTGATGATCGTCCTGGTGGTGACGCGCGTCCAACCGGTGGCGGTGGCCTCCTTCATGGCCGCGGTGGCCGTGGTGCTGTCGGGCGCCATTACCATGGAAGAAGCCTATCGCAGCGTGGAATGGCGCACCCTGTTCCTGGTGGCCTCCATCCTGCCGGTGGGCCTTGCCTTGGAAGACAGCGGTGCAGCGACCTTGATCTCCCAATTCGTTTTGGACATGGCCGGTCCCTGGGGGATTTACGCCATCCTGGCCGGATTATTCTGTCTGGCCAGCCTGCTCAGCCAAACCCTGGACGGTGCGCCGGCCGTGGTTGTCCTGGCTCCTGTTGCGCTGCAAACGGCGGCGAAACTGGGCATCTCGCCTTACCCCCTGATCATGGGCATCAGCTTGTCCGCCTCGGCCGCGTTCATGACGCCCTTCAGCCACAAGGCGAACCTGCTGGTGATGGGGGTCGGCGGCTACAAACCCATGGATTACCTGAAGGTAGGTACGCCGCTTACCCTGTTGATCATCACCCTGATGGTCATCCTGATCCCGGTTTTCTGGCCGCTGGAGCCCGTGGCCGCTGCGTTGCCTTTCTCCCCCGAGACCTGGCCGGAACAATCGGTGACCGATATCCTGAATAACTAACCGCCGCGGCAGGATTGTTTATAATGTGGGCATGGAGGTGTTGTCATGTGCGGTCGCTTCGGTCTGGAACTTCCGGCGCAAACCATTGCCGAGTTCTTTCTTGCCTACAACCTTCAGGACGTGAAACCCCGCTATAACATTGCGCCCACGCAAGAGGTGCTGTGCATCATGCGGGACAACGAGGCGCCGGGCAACCACGCGTCTTCCTTCTATTGGGGACTGGTGCCGCCGTGGGCCAAAGACATGAAGATTGCGAGCAAGCTGACCAACGCCCGCTCGGAAACCCTGCGGGAGAAACCCAGCTTCAGGGGCGCTTTCAAGTATCGCCGTTGCCTGATCCCCGTAAGCGGCTTCTACGAATGGGAACGCAAGGGGAAGCATAAGCAGGCCTGGTACTTCCGGCCGCAGCAAGACAATACGCCCTTCGCCTTCGCCGGTCTTTGGGAACACTGGACCGGTCCCCACGGCGAGGAGTTGTGGAGTTGCACCATCATCACGACCGATGCCAACGACGTCATGAGTCCCGTCCACCACCGCATGCCGGTCATCCTGGGCCGAGACCATTTCGACGCCTGGCTCGATTTGAACAACCGGAACAGCAGCAAACTGCAACCGCTGTTGAAGCCCTGCCCCAACGAATCGATCACGGGTTACCGGGTCGGCAACTATGTCAACAAAGCGGGCAACGAGGGCCCGCAATGCATCGCCCCCATGCAAGAACCCCGAGAAACGCCTCCCGACCAGTTGGAGCTGTTCTGAAACTTCGCCGACTTTTTTCCGCTCCCCTCTTGTTCAATGCGGCTACCGCCGTTAGGATAGAAGGGCCGCCCTAGCTCCGCGGGAGGGACGCATCCGACGGAGTGAAATCCGCCTATCTACTCCGGAGGATCGTATGAACACCTTACCCGAGGGGCTTGTAGACGCCCTTGCGCGTGATCGCGCCGATAACCTGGCCGGTTTCCGCCACCGTTTCGTTGTACCGGATCACGAGTTGATCTACTTGGACGGCAACTCGCTGGGCCGCCTGCCCAAGACCACCAACGCCAAACTTCACGAACTGGTGGATCGTGAATGGGGCGACCGCCTGATTCGCAGTTGGAACGAGGGCTGGTTCGATGCCCCCCAACGGGTGGGCGACAAGATTGCGGAACTGCTGGGGGCCGCCTCGGGTGAAATGCTGGTGGCCGACTCGACCTCGGTCAATTTGTTCAAACTGGGGCTGGGCGCCATGCGTCATCAAGCGGGACGTCATAAGATCATCACCGACGACCTCAACTTTCCTTCCGATCTGTACATCATGCAAGGGGTGATCAAGTCGCTGGACCGACCCTGCCACCTGGAAGTGGTGCATTCCGACGACGGCATCCACGGCCCGTTGGATAAACTGCTGAATGCGATCGATGAAGACACTGCCCTGGTGACACTGACCCATACTGTCTTCAAAAGCAGTTACACCTACGACATGGAACTCATCACGCGCCGGGCCCACGAAAAAGGCGCCATGGTTTTGTGGGACCTCAGCCATTCCGTCGGCGCGGTACCCATCCACCTCAATGCCTGCGATGTAGACCTGGCCGTGGGCTGCACCTACAAATACCTCAACGGCGGACCTGGGGCGCCGGCGTTTCTATACGTCCGCAAGGACCTGCAAGACCGCCTGGAAAACCCGATTTCGGGGTGGATGGGCCAGAAGAACCTGTTCCAGTTCACCCTGGATTACGAACCGGAGCAGGGCATCCGCCACTTCCTCACGGGCACGCCGTCCATCCTGTCGCTGACCGCCATCGAACCGGGCTTGTCGCTGCTGCTGGAAGCGGGGATGGACAATATCCGACAGAAGTCGCTGAACCAGAGCGCCTACCTGATCGACCTCTGGGAAAGCGAATTGGAGCCCCTGGGCTTCCGGCTCAATTCCCCGCGTGATCCGGCGGTTCGCGGCCCGCATATCTCCCTGGGTCACGACGAGGGCTTGCGCATCGACCGCGCCCTGATCGAGAAGAAGAACGTGTTGCCGGACTTCCGTCGCCCGGATAACATCCGCCTGGGCATCCCGCCGCTTTATACCAGTTACGAGGACATCTGGCGCGCGGTCCAGGCCATGAAGGACGTGGTGGTGAACCGCATCTACGAGGAATTCAGCACGGAAGCCCCGGTGGTTACCTGACAGGCCGAAACGCCGGTATCAGGTTGCCGTAGCGGTATGCCGGGATAAGTGATGCATCCACCAGGACAGCAGATAAAGCAAGCCGCAAACCGGAAAAAGCATAAACACCCAGCTGAAGGGAACGGAACCCCGAGTGACCCACTCGGTGATGTAGAAAGCCGCGAAACCGGCCAGAACCAGAATGCCGCCGAGGTTTTCGCGCAGCCATCCCAGGATCAGGCCGATCCACATGACGAACATAAAAGACATCAACAGACTTTCCTTGGCTGTCAGCACGGTGACATCGAGTCTTTCGCCGACGGCGAAGGTAAGCACCAGCAACGCAAGCAGGGCGGCCGGAATACGGGCGAGGTAGCGCAAAACAGCAAGAGCTTTCATGGGAAACCTCCTTGGGACCTTTATTGCGGACCCTCTAGGGGAAATGTAAGCGCCCTGACCCCGGGCCGGTAGGTGAAACCCAATCGTATTACGAGATGATACCGATGGTATTGTGAGCGGCGAACACCGGTTACATGTCTATATAAACAACAAAAGCCGCCCTGCGGCGGCTTGTTGGAAATTCTTAAGGAGGTTGGTGGAGCCAAGGGGACTTGAACCCCTGACCTTCGCACTGCCAGTGCGACGCTCTCCCAGCTGAGCTATGGCCCCATCCGAGCAACGCGAATGATACTGAATCTTGGCCTGGAGTACAAGGGTTAATTTTAAAAAAGTGGTAACAACTCCCTAACATGACTGGAGAAACGGCAAACCCCCTTGTTCAAGGGGGACCGCCGACCCGGTACAGGGTGAATGGGCCGGATTCACTGGTCGGACGCCAGGATTCGGGAATTGGGAAGGGTAGTTCGCCCTCGATGAGCGCGTAATCCACCGGTTGCTTCAGGCTTTCTTCATTTTTCATATGCAGGAAGTAGATATGATCGCGACGGGCCATATGGTTGCAGAATCGGTACTCGGCCAGGACCGGTGCTTCCAGGGGGATCTGCGCGCTGATGGTTCGGAACTGAGCCAGGCGCTCACTGTTCAGACCGGCGTGTAACCGGACCAGGGCGTCTCCCCCTCGGTAGACATAATTTGCCGTCACCAGTAGCGGCAACACGGCCAGGAACCGCTTGACCCCGGTTCGTTTGAAGAAATCCGGCTTGTCCCGCAATAATATCAGGGTGGAAATGCCCAGCCAGAGGATAATTTCCAAACTGTAATGGTAGGTGGGTACAATCACGCGATGCCCGGTAGAGAACAGAATGAATACAAGCGTGGGCAACGCGGGCAGCCACCACCGGCGAAAGAACGGCAGAACCAATAGAAATGGTATGAGGATGCCCGTCAGGTAATCGAACTTACTCTCCTTGAAAAGGAAACGAAGCGGCAGCAAGGGGTCTTTTTGAAGATTGGCCAGAATCTCGGCGGGTGTATGGCCGTAGCCCTTGTAAAAAGAGAGCAAGCCTACCTGAAGCGTGTGGTCGAACATGGGCGGAATGATCAGGTTGGCAATGGCGAAATGCAGGCCGGCAAGGGTCAACGGACCCCAAACCCAGGGCCCGCGTCGGCCGAAACTGAAGGCCAACAGACCCCAGGAGCCGATCAAAACGAACAGGTTCTCGCGGATGCAGGCGATTACGAACAGCTGGACCATAAAGGAACGGAAGCGCTCCTTTTCATAGCTGATAAAAGCGCCGACGAAGGGGAGCGGCAGAAGAGACAACTCATAGAAAATACGCGTGTTATGCGTTATGGTGGAGTGAAACAGAAACATGGTGACGATGACGAGGCCCACATCCCCGAACCCCGCTTCCCGGTTGTGACGATAGAGCAGCCATATGGCGTAGGCGGTCAGACAAATGTGCACGGCAATCAGAACGGTGAGCGATTTCGCGACGGCCATCAAGGGCACGAAAAGGAAAAGGATGGGAGAGAAATGGACACCCAGGTGGTTGCCGCCCTCGAAGGTGGTTCGAAACCATTGGCCTCGCGTGGTGTTGTAGAAAGCCTGTTCGAAAATGGTGTAGTCGCCGCTGTAGATACTGAAATCGAAATAGGCGCGGAACATATTGAGAATGGAGAACACGGCAAAGGCCGCGATCATGATTGCGGTCAGCAGATTTTGGTGATGGGATAACCGGGACATCGATGGGCAACTCCGTCAAAAACACATATCATACACGAGACCAGGCAGAGCAAGATAGTTGCCAGGCGCTTTCGATGTAGCCATGCCGCCTGATTTTAAGGATGTTCCCGTTGTCCCGGCTCCGGGCCGTCGGAGTTAAAGGTCATCTATTATTTTTGCTTCGATTTCGTCCAATTCCGCGAGCGTCCGCGCCGATTGCAGGGCGTCTCCGTATTTATGCCGGAGGTCTTTCTTATTGAGGAGGCGGGTAAGGGTCTGCATCTTTCCTTCGAACAAGAATGCAGGTTTGGCACCCTCAATGGCCTCTTTGGCAATGATGGGACGTGCTCTTTCAATGATGCGCTCGGCAATGCTCATATAAGCCTCCCTCCTTATCGTCAAATCCCTGTTTGATGATCTGGTACCGACCTACAAGTTGCTACCGATAAGAATACGTCGGCTCGCCGGAGTTAAAGGTCTTCCATAATTTTTGCTTCGATTTCATCTAATTCCGCGAGCGTCCGTGCCGATTGCAGGGCGTCTCCGTATTTATGCCACAGGTCTTTCTTATCGAGGAGGCGGGTGAGTGTCTGCATCTTCCCTTCAAACAGGAGCCTCGGCCTTGCTTCTTCGATGATTCGGGGTCTGGCGCCTTCGACCGCCTCTTTGGCAATCGTAGGACGTGCGCCTTCAATGGCTTCCTTTGCAATTGTAGAACGTGCGCCCTCGATGGCTTGCTTGGCAATGATGGGACGTGCTCTTTCAATGATACGCTCGGCAATGCTCATATAAGCCTCCCTGCTTATCCTTATCATAATGCCTTCCAGGTCTTTCTCGCCAGTCAAATTTTGCTCGATCAAGTTGCCCCAAACTTCCTTGCGGTAGCGCGGATCGCCCTCCAGAACCTGGAGGTAGGCCAACGGCTCACCGCCGTTGATGTTGCGCATTTTTCGTTGGATGAGGAGGTACACCGGCAAGCCCTGGAAATCGCATCGGTACTTCCAAGGCGTCACGGCCGTGAAGCTGTAATTCGGGTTCTGTAAAAGGTTTCGCGGCACCCGGGTCAAGATGATATTCAGGGTCAGCTTGTCCTGAAGCGATTGCTCGCCGTGGCGGGTCTCGAAGATAATGGCACGCGCGGCGTACTCTCGGAACATGCGCTCGTTGAGGGTTTCATGGATGCTTTTGTACTCGAAGACATTGTATTCCAGCAGGTGGTCGAAGGGACGAATCCCTTCTACATTTTCTGCCGGATCTTCAGGCCGGCCGGGAGCGGTTCGGCAATAGTAATCGATCCGCATGTGCTTGGAAACCTCGCGTTCGGTTTCCAGGATTTGTTTCCCGGACATCATTGCCAGATGGTTATCCAGGATGGTTTGGAGAATGTCGTGCCAATCAATCTTTTCATCGATCAATGGAACCTCATGATTCATCAAAATTGGTTCCGAGGAAAGATGTGGCGCCGGAACCGATAACCCGCATTCTAGCAGAGGCTCCCGAGGATGAATCGGGCAATGGGCGTTCGCCGGGCAATAAACGATTTTTTGCGCTGATCCATGAACAGAATCCGCATGTTAGAATGAGGCGCCAATCCTAAAGAACGAGGTCTTCATGCCCCAACGTCATGTTCTCCTAGCATATTCACCGGAAGATCGGGAAAAAGCAAAACGCCTGTACGATGATCTGGTAAAGGCCGGTATCCGTGTGACTGCTGGCGAGAATGGGTTAGATTGGCTGAAATCAATATCCCGGCCAATCACAGTTCAGGATGTGGTTTGTGTGGTCTATTGCCTTTCGAGGCGAAAGGCGCCTCCGAGGTGGCACGAGATGCTAAATGAGATCAAACTCGGTCATCTTGAATTCACACCCTCAATTACCATCATACCTGTCCAAATAAATATGGACGACATACCGCTGCTCCTTTCCAAAGACCGCGGAATTAAATGGTTAAAGCCCATTGTTATGCATAGGTCTTGGAATCGGAGCTTGAGAAGACTTTTAGGAAAAATAGAAACCCTGCCTTTATGTTTTCAGAGTGATGAGAGGGATTTGAATGCGCTGCTGGGAAACCTTCCAGAATTCTCTCGAAACAAAAGTTACGATCACACCCTGCGGTTAATGGCCCAATGCGCACCGGGTCCCATCCCGTTCGATTTTTTAGCTCGCCTTTTGGGTACCTACGAAGAAAAATTGGAACGGCAACTCAAGCAACTCTGCGCCCGTACACTGTGTCTCCAGGTGGATGGTGAAGACAAGGCCTTTGAGTTGTCCGCAAGGGTCCGCGAGATCTTACGAGACAGGGAAACCGATACCAAAATCGTGAATCGATTCCTCGATTTGGTGCAAAGTGTTTATACAGATAAGAAAGATGAAACCCATTATTCCAAGAAAGACCGTTGGTTGCCCCAAGCAAGAGAGGCGGTCCAGCGGTTGGATGAGATGGGGGACAGTCGATTGACCAAGTGGGCGGATGCGACTTTTTGGAGATATTGCGATTCACGTGGGCATGGCAAATTCTATCTGGATGTAACCAACCAAATCATCAGGCGTTTCCCTGGCGACCGATATGTGCATGCTGAATGTTACTTCGGCCAGGCCTCGATCTTGAGGGATTGGGGAAAGTTGGAAGAGGCCATGATGCTATTCAAGAAACAGCAGGAGCTTCAGGAGGAATTAGGAAATCACGCAGCCCTAGCCGCTAGTTACGGCCACCAGGCATTGATCTTGAAAGCTCAGGGGAAGTTGGAAGAGGCCATGGCCCTCCACCAGAAAGAACAGGCGCTTCAGGAGGAATTGGGAAACCGTGCTGGCTTGTCTGCAAGTTATGGTAACCAGGCCTTGATCTTGAGGGCTTGGGGAAAGTTGGATAAGGCCATGGCCCTTCACAAGAAAGCGCAGGCGCTCATAGAGAAATCTGGCGATCGGGCCGCCTTGGCAATCAGTTACAATAACCAGGCAGAGATCTTAAGAGACCTGGGAAAACTAGACGAAGCCATGAAGCTCCATAAGCAGGTAAAGGCCATCAGTTTGGATACCGGCATCAAGGAACACCTGGCGGAAAGCTACATAAACCAGGCTCTCATCCTAAGTGACTGGGGTCGTCATGACGAAGCCATGGTCCAGCATCAAAAAGGACACGCGATCTTCGGGGAATCAGGCCTACCCCTCAAACTGGCAGAATCCACCTGGAACCGAGGCGAAATCCTAGGCAAGCAAGGCAAACGCGAAGAAATGCTGGCGCACTACCAAAGCGCCATCGATCAAAAAAAGAAATACGATTACGCCACCGACGAATGGGACCGCAAACTGGCCGAAGCCCTCAAAGCAGACACACCGCCGGAGCCCCTCTCCCCGGAAGATCTGCTTGATCTGCTCTACCTTCTGGTCCTCGACCGCCGAGCAAACCCCGAGCTCCTCATCGCCCTGCAACCCGACCAACTAAAAGACATCGTCGCCAACCAATCCCCCCAAGCACTCCTCCAAGACCTGAAAACCCGCCACCGGGATCGCCCCGACCCGCTTTGGCGTCAATGGACCCTGGCCCGAAATGAAACCGCCTTCCATCAACTCGCCGGGGTGCTGCAAGCATGAGCCTCAACGCCTTCAACGTGGACAGCCTGAATGCCCTGGCCGATGATGTCGCCAAGGGCCGCGTCGTATTTTTCGTCGGCGCCGGCTTCTCCCGCGACAGCGAAGGCAATTCCGCCGAACGTCTCATCGCCCGCCTGCTCTCCCGCTTCCTGGCCGTGATCGATGTGGCCGCCGCCCAGTTCAAGCCGGATGATTACGAACCCTTGCGCCGGGCGCTGACCACCATCTTCGATCTGAAAACCGCCCCGGACACCTGGGATACGGTCAAGGAACTTGCGAGTAAATACTACGCCACCAACGATTGGATGGTCACGGTCTATGGTCAGTTGCTCACCCAATTAAAAGAGGATCTGCCCGAAGAAGACGTTGCGGACTTCGCCGAACGGGTCAATCAAATAGAAAACCGAACCATGCAAGACCTGGACTCAAACTGCCCGTCGCTTCTCCCCATGGAACTCTCCTACCTTTGGGCCCTCGGCGCACCCGAAAACGGCAAGGCCCTGTTCTTGGACACCCAGGGTTTCGCCTGTGAAGAATCCATGGCGGGCGCTCCCGAAGATCCCGATATCACCGAGGTTGAAAAGAAATACCAAAACCGGTTCAAGCCCCGGCACCACATCCTGGCCCGCCTGGCTCGCGAGGGACTGGCCAACCCCATCCTCACCACCAACTACGACCTGCTGCTGGAAGGCGCCGCCCGACTGTCCGGCATGGGTTGCAATTGCCCGCCTGTCAAGGGCGCGCCGCGCACGCCCTTCGAATCCACCCAGGTCATCCGCCATGCTCGCGACTTCTTTGACCGCGCCGCCGCCCAAACCGGCGCCATCCTGCTCAAGTTCCACGGTTGTGCCCTGGAATACAGGCGCCGCCGCAAACGCTGCCTGCCGGACAACCGAACGGAGGATGACCTGAAGGTCTTGCGCCGCTATCTGAAGGCCGTCGTCTTCACCTACCGCGAGATCCAGAACTGGCGCCAGGACCATTGGTCCCGCGACTACCTGGCGACTCTGCTGCGTACGCGCACGACCGTATTTTGCTCCTACTCCGGCGCAGACCCCGTGATTCACGACACCTTCCGAGGCATCTACGAGGAACTGGGACGCCATCGGTCGGGTACTGCTCAGAGAGCGCCGGCTTATTTCTTCGGCTTCGGCCTGGACAACACCGAGTTCGACGGTCTGGAATTGTTACGCGCCGCCCAACACGCGGTATCCGAGGGTACTGCCGATGCCGTGGATCATCCTCATTACCTGCGGTTCAGTCGCCGCGATGCGAGAGAGGCTTTCCCCAATGCGGACCAACATCTCCAATGGGTGTACCACCGCGCCCTGCGTTGCCGCCAGGAGGAGTATTTATCCGGCAACTTGACGGCCATGAGCCGCCGCTTGTTCCACAAACCCAAAAACCCGTCCGCCCTTGACCGCCTGCGCCTGCATTTCAGGGTGCTTCAAGCCACGGAGGTTGCCGAGGCCGGCCGTTGGTCCTCCCTCACCCAATCCGATCCCGGGCCGGCGGCGGTCATGAACTGGACCTGGCGGTTCCTGAGTAACTGCATGAGCGAATACGCTCAAGCCGAGTACATGCTGAACCGCCATCACGGTATCCGCCACCCGCGCCTGGACCATCCCGAATGGTATTACCCCGCTTCCGCCAACCCCGACCTGGCCACCTGGGTCACCGTCCTGGAAATAGCCGTCCGCCGCATGATCGCGGCCCTCCACGGCAGGCTTGCCGACTGGACCGACAATCGCTTCTACCTGCCGCGAGGACCGCGCACCAAACGGCCGGGTCTCTGGTTCCAAGCGCCGGGACACGGCGCGCCGATGCGCCTGGTCATCTGCCTGGACCAGAGCCTGGCCACGGTCCCCGCCCCCACCGCCTACAAAACCATCACCTGGCGCATTCCGCCGCGTTCCATCCCCTGGCCTTCCCGTACGACCCGGGGTCTCATGCCCGACAGTGCCGCCGTCTGGCGCTGGGCCTGCGACCGCAAGCCCGACGTGCGTGAATTGAAAGATTTTGGTTTTTAAGGAATCCTCATGACCTCCATCCCGCAACGCCTCGCCGAAAAACTGAAGCAGTGCTACGACCTGGAAATCCTCCCCGCCTCCGGCGACTTCCAGGCACAGCGAGGGATTTACCTGAGCCCGCGCTTGATGATCGACGGTTATCTCAACCTGAACCCGGACCTGTTGGTGGTGGACCCGGAGATCCACGCCATGGGCTGGGTCTTCATCCTCGAAGAAGACGCGGATCACGCGGAACTGATCGATCGCCACGCGGGCGGCATGGCGCACCTACGCCACCTGTTGTTGACCCGAGAGACGGAAGCCGAAAGTCCGGCCGGGCAGCATACGCCCTGGAGCGTGGAACTGGTGCCGGTCTACCACCGTTCCCAACGGGATGCCGTGCACGGCGCGCTGATGAAACTGTGCCGCGAGTCCGGCCTGGTGCACAACGTGGGCCTGCACCTGTTGGAACTGAGCGGCGGGAGACTACTGGACGGGCCGGTGCGCGACGCCTTCCGCTGGCTGTTGCACGCCTGCCGGGAACATTGGGGCGAAAAAGGCGATGAGATTTCGCTGCCGATGAGGGTGGAATTGACCAACTTCAAAATCCACCGCCGCTTTGCCATGGACCTGAAAGAGGGGCAGACCCTGCACCTGGTGCACGGCGACAACGGCAGCGGCAAGTCCAGCCTGGTCGAGGCGATCCTGTTGGCCGCCGGGCAAAAACCGGACAATTACCCCGATGATCGGAAAGCCATGCTGGACTCGATCCGCAACAAACACGCGGGCAAACGCAAAGCGGTCGAGGTGAAACTGACCTCGGGCGGAACCAACTATGCCTGGCCGCCTGAAACCGATATTCCCAGGCCGGCCATGTTCTGCATCGACCAGGTCTTCATGAGCCGCTTGACGCATGAAAGCCCGAGTGAACGCGCCCGGATGTTCGTAGAAGCCTTTTTTCCAAACGAAAGCGATAACCTGAGCAACTACGTTCAAAGCCAGGAACGTGTAACCGGTATGCTGGACATGCTGGACGGCCGCCTCGCAGCCCTGCTGGGAATGGAACATCCCGACAATCCCTCATGGGAAGAAGTTGTTCAGGGCCCTTACGGCGACCTCGACGTGAATGGGCCCGTCACCGACTCCGTGGTCACCACTCTTTTGGCGCCGTCGCCGGACACTCTGGAAAACCTGGCGCCGCTGGTCCCGGGTCTGTCAATTCACCTGGAGAAATTTCGCGGAAAAACCGCTGACAGGGAAACCTGGCGGGAAAACCTGGAGCAGTTGGACCGGTTACTGGCAGGCCTATCCTCGGACAAGGTAACAGGATGGGCTCAAACCCTTGCCAGGGCCGAAGAAGTCCTCGATCGCCTGAAAGACTGGCGGCGCGGAGCCGGCCATGAAACCCGGACCTATGGGCAGGTGCTCAACGAATGGCTGCACTACCACGCCCTGGCCGAAATGGGCGCGGCCCAAAGGACCCTTAATCGAACACTCGCCGCTGAGGACGTCTGGGGCCGGGGAGAGCGTGAGCACTTCCAGGCGGCTCAAACGCACGATACCGAAGCACTGGAATCCGCCCTGGCCGAATGGGAGGAAAGGCGCGACCGCGCCCAAGACGCCGTAAAGCGCCACACCAAAACGGAGACGACCGATCATCCCGAGGCTCGGAACTTCGACCTGACCCCGAAAGACATCCAAACCCTCAACGAGGCAGGCGCTTTATTGGATGAACCCGAGTTGGGTAATCGCCTGTCCCGCGCCCTCCAGGGAGACCGAGGCAAAGAGATCGGTAACCTGGGTCGGGAGGATTGGGCGGAACCGCTATTGGATCGCTGTAAACAACACGCCACCTCCCTAAACAACCTGGATGTTCGGGACCTGGAAGGCCTGGATGGAGGCATGACCAACCTTCGCCGCGCACAATTGTTTATCGATTGCATCAAGCAATGCCGCGAGATGCAGGCCGTCAGCGAAAAACTGCAACAGGTCTTCTTCGACGAATTGAAAACCATGGCGGAACCGCTGAACGAGTTGCTGAGCCTGTTCGCGCCCTACCGCTGGATCTATTCCCCCATCGAACTGGCCTACGCCGATGAAAAGCTACACGTCACAGATGCCGATGACAACGGCGACGCCCTGATCCGCCGCAACCTGGCCGAATTGAACAGCCTGGCCCTGGCCCTGTTCCTACTGCGGGCGCCGTTACTGGAAAACAAATTGCGCCTGCTGATCCTGGACGATCCCCTCCAGAATATGGACGAGGTGAAGGTGCGCACCATGGCGCGCGGTTTCGCCCGCATCGGCTGCCTGATGCCCAATGGGTGGCGCCTGCTGATGTTCTTCCACGGCAAAACCGACATGGAGAGTTTCAAGCTGGAAACCCACGCCTCCACCTACGAACTGCGCCCGCCCCTCCGCGAGGGCGGCGATTCCGGCGAGGAGGGAACCGAACCCGTCATCACCACCCACGTGGACCGCAAGGAAGGCCCGCCGCCGCTGGACTATTTCGCCTTCGCCGAAGAAGTGCCGTTGGAAACATGAAATACACCTGAAAATATCAAGTCAATCCATACAACAACCAAAAATCAAAATGGTTACCTTTTGCCTGAAACACCCTAATCTTGCCGATTTGTCGGGTTGATCGAGGGTCGGCACGTGAAAGGCGGTAGATCAACATCCCACGACATGGATATGGTCTTACCGGGGTGGGTACATATCTCCCAGCTTATTTTTTGTTCCCATGCGGGGCCGGGATCGCGTTCGAAAATGGCTTCCGGGTATCCCGGCGACACTTTGATCCCGGGGATTATCGGGTAATCATCGATGCCGTCCATGCAAGTCGTTCCGGGTAATCATGAAGCCGGAGTCCCCGAAGGGCGTCAGCCCGGAGACCAGGCCGACGAAGGAGGCCGGGATCGGGGACAAGAGGGGGCATGTTGGTGTGCGGCGCAACCCGTAACCAGGGTTCGTACCTCACCCTGGTCTTTGAACTGACGCCCTCCGCAGATTCCGGGCTAAATGCTTTTTCGATAGCGGCTTGCGTGGCCGAGATCGATGGTTACCCGGTGTAGGATTGAGGCCCTCGCTACTTTTTATTCTCTGAGGAACACCGACGGTACGCACGGCAGGCCGCACCATTCGGCTACCTTGTTGTATTTGCCGGCCAGGTCTTGCGCCATGCGGGCGCCGCCTCGGATCTTTTCCAATGCCTTGCCCGCCGGGGTTTCCTTGTTGCCCAGGTCGTTCAAGACGCGGCTTAATTTGTTCATGGGTCCCAGCGCGTCGTCTTGGGACTCGGGACTATCCTCCTGACGTTTCAGCACTTTTAATTGATCTTCTACATCGGCCAGGTCTTGTGCGGTCTCCTCCGCGCCGTTACTCGCCAGATCGCGCTTCAATTCGGAGACGGCGCCTTGCAGGCCGCCTAATTCGAGCTTGAAGTTGAAATCGACCGAACTGGTTGCCTCAGCTTGGGCTTTTGCTGCCGCCTGGCTTTGGGCTGCCGCGTCGGTTTGCACCACGGGATTGGCCTGGCTGCCGATGAACGTGGGACTGATATTTGGATTGATTTCAATTTTTTCGACCATTAGATACTCCCTTTCTCTTTTTAGAGCTTGCGTCTCTTCCAAGCCGACCAACATGGTTTCGATAGATAACGGCCCCGAGACGCCCGGCCAGCGAAACTCGGTTTGTCCCTCGTAGCGTAACTCCAGCAGGAAGTTATAGGGCACTGCTATATCCGGTTTTTGCGGGACCGGAACTTCCTCATTGACTTCCAGGCCGGGGAAGGTGCTATGAATGCTGCGCAACTCTCCGCGTATGTAATCCAGCAGATCCTTGCGGGCGTGGCCGGGTCCGATCAGGTTGATTTGGATGATCTTGTCACCGCGACCCGTACTGACCGTGTCTTCCACCAGGGCTCGGGCGCCGTCCTTGTGCAACACCACACCCTGGCGCCATACCGTTTCCCCGTGAATCAAAGCGTGACAACGCACAATCAGGCGCGAGATGATGCCGTGGGGTATGAACGGGTATTGGAAGCGGAAGCGCAGATTGTCCGTATTGTCCCAATTCAGGTCCGGTTTTACCTTGGGCAGCAGTTGCGGGGCGATGTATTGTCCGTTCGGCAGCCGATAGACCAGGTCGAAGTGGTTTTTCAGCATCAGTTCCAGCAGCTTGCCACGATGTTCGTAGGCGTAACCCTGAAATTCCCATAAACTAAACAGCCACTTCTTGGAGAAGCGTCCCTTGTTGTCCAACACTTCTTTGGCCTGCAAGACCGCATAGACGGCGTCCAGCACCCAGCGCGGGTTCAGGAAAACGGTGTCCTCGAGGCTTGTGTCCTCATAATGCAGCAACACGCCCAAACAGTGGAGGTACCGAAGCAACCACATCTGGTCCTCTTCGGAGGTGATTTTATGCTCGGCACAAATCTCGCGATACGCGGCCAGGGAGATGGTGTTCCGAGCGGCTTGTTGCTCCAACTGCTGCCGAATGGGTTTCCATTGCGCGGGTAATTGTTCGCCCACATGCGGGAGGGCTTGTAGTAACTCCTCGATGCGGCGACGCAGGGCATGAAACCGCGACAGTTCGGTGTCGGCCAGGTCCACATCGGCTTGATGGATATTGAAATGCCCGGCGTAATGGTCGCGAAAATGGACGTGATCGTAATTGGTAATGGGGCATCGATCATACTCGTTCAGCACCACCAACACCGGCGAGCCGCCGCCCAGCAGTTGGATGACATTGAACCAGTAGTCGAACAGGGTGTGCTGTTTGCGATCGTCCGCCACCAGAACGTACAGGGCCTTGGGGCTTAGAAAGAACTGATGGGTGGCGTATTGAATCTCCTGGCCGCCAAAGTCCCAGATATTGACCTGAAATTTTTGGTCCGCCTGATCATCTAAGGGGAAGGTCCACCCCGTGGCCACATTCACGCCGGTGGTGCTGTCCTCGGCATCGGCGATGACATTGAAATTTTCATCCAGCAGTTTGCGCATCAGCGAGGTCTTGCCGGCGCCCGGTTCGCCTACGATCAAAAGCCGCGACTCGTACAGGCGCACGGTGCCTTGTGCTTTGCGTTGGGCATAGTAGTTGCGGATGGCTTCGATGCCCTGATTGACAATTTCCGGCGGCGGCTCTTGGATGGGGTTGTCGTGCACATTGAGGGAGGTGAGGTTTTGCAGGCGGAAAAGATGCTCCGGGATCTCTTTTAACTGGTTGTTATTCAACCAAAGGTGGGTGAGGTTTTGCAAGCGAGAGAGGTGTTCCGGGATCTCTTCTAATTGGGTGTTATATAGATTGAGCGAAATGAGGTTTTGCAGGCGGGTAAGGTGTTCCGGGATCTCTTTCAACTGGTTGCTACCCAGAAAAAGGTGAGTGAGGTTTTGCAGGCGGGTAAGGTGTTCCGGGATTTCTTTCAGATCCAAGTCAGCGGCATACAGCCAGGTCAGGTGTGGCCAGTCCTCTGGTAGCGATTCCAAGGGTGTTGCTTTCGTCACCTGCAAACCTACAACATGCTGTCGGGTTAATTGCGTTTGAAACACCGACCATTGATCCCAGTGCAATACCAGGCCGGGGATATCGGCGATTTCTTCTAACGGATTGTCGGTCAGGACCAAGTGTTTTAAGCCCAATTCGGCAAGCTCCGGCGGGATGGTGGTGATCCTGTTAATCCAAAGATGAAGTTCCCGCAAATGGGTTAAGCTGTAGATCTCGGGCGGAACGGTTGTCAGATCTGTATATAAAAGATCCAAAACCGGCTCTTCGGTCTCCCGGTTCCGTTGGATTCTTTCCAAAGCACGTGCAGGCGTCTCGCTCATGGCGCCCCCTTTCTCATGCAAGCGTGGGTCAAGCTCACTTTAACGAAACCGGCGTCGGATGACAAGGCGCCCATGCCTTTCACATGCTTGTGAACACAAGAATAGGGGACATCAACACCCGACGATATGGATGGTCTTACCGGCGTGGTCACGTGTTTCCCAGCTTATTTTTTGTTCCCATGTCGGGCCGGGATCGCGTTCGAAAATGATCAACCAACCTTCCCGCAGACCCAAATGATTCATATAGCCGGCCAGTTGATCCAGCCCTTTCTCCCTGGTACCGGAACCGTAGCGGATTTTCAGTTCGATCGGATAGCGGTATTCTCCCAGGCCGACACACAGATCGATGCGCCCGCGGCCCGCCGAGTATTCGCGGTCGATGCTGCCTCCGCCGTTGACGACGCGTTGCAGAAAGGCCTGGAGAATGAGATGCGGCGCGGCTTCTTTATAATCGAACTTTTCCAGCCATATATCGCTGTTCTGCCGCCAGAACTGCTGAAAGTCTTTAAGGAGTGCGGTCATATCCAAGTGACCGTTCGCCATAAAACGCCCCGCAAGCGTGGTAGGCAACTGAAATTGGGTTTCAAAGGTCAGGGCGCGGATGATGACCTCGCCGTAGATGGGGTTGGCGGGCATGGCATCGCCCATGTTCTTTATCAGCAGACCCAGGTCGAAGACATAGGATGCATCATCGCCCGCGAATTCAAGATCCACCTGGTTGCCCAGGATGACCGGCTCCATGATGCGGCGGACGCGGGGCTCCTTCAAGCGCTCCAGCAAGCTGTCGATATGCGTGTCGCGGCGCATGATGATATTTTCTTCCGCACGGTCCACCAAATCCAATGTGATGGGTTTCGAGGTATCGCGGCCCAGTAATTTGACCGTGATTTCACGAGCCAGGGCGTTGCAAAGCCAGGGCTGACCGCCGGAACGCTCGTGCATGCGGTTGACGACGGTCTCGGTAAACACCTGGCCGGTTGCCTCGGCGTGTTGTTGCAGCAGCAATGCAAGTTCATCCCGGCTGAAATTACGGATGGTCAGCGCCTCGGTGACGATGTTGAAGGGACTTGCGCTGCCCAGGGTGTCACGACCCTCGCGCAGCATGGCCTTGTAATCGCGAATATTGCGCATGCCCACCAGGGCCAGGGCGTGGACAAACGGCGTGACGGCCCTTTCCACATAGCCCTGGCGGAGTTGTCTCAGGAAGGAGATCAGCGTACGATCGGCCAGGCAATCGACCTCGTCGAACATAATGACGAGCGGTTTGTCCAGGTCGCGGCAGAACTTGGCCAGATTGCGTTTGAGTACGGTTTCGGGCACATCATCGACCGTACGATCGAAGGTTTTGACGGGAAGATAGGGGCTGTTGTGAACGGCATCCTGAACGGCGGACAAAATCACCCGCATGCCGTCGCGAACTTCCGAGATGCCTTGCGCGGTCTCCAGGCTGCAATACAGGCCGTAGTAGTTGCCTTCCTCACCGATTTGACGGACGAAGTCTTGAATGAGGGTGGTCTTACCGGTTTGGCGCGGCGCATGAATGACAAAACAGCTACGCTCCATGACGAGGGATTTCAAATCGCCGCAACGGGTTCCGGCGGGAACCATGTAATGCTCGCCCGGAATACAGGGGCCGGCAATGTTGAAGAACCGCAAGGATGCACCTCCGGTTTCATTCTACCCCGTACGATGGAAGGCCCGGGGAAATAAATGGCTTCCGAGAGTCCCGGTGAAACCACGCGGCAGGCTGTTGAGGTTCGCTCTGCTCTCCGACGGGCAAAAATGCGCCCGCGCCCGCGCCGATACAGGCCCTGGGCTATCGCACTTAAAGAACTTTTCTCAGAAAACGCCGCCACTCCATTTAGCCCCGGCTCATGACCGGCCGGGGGAAGCTTTCACCTCTCGGCGATCAGGCGCATCATTTCAGTAGTATTGACTTAAATACATCCTTTTTGGGCGTGAAGTGGGCCGATCAGCCGAAAACCATCAACTTTTCCCTAAAAAAGACCCTTTCGAGGCCGCTTGAGAAGTCCATCGCCCGGGAATGGAACCACCTGACGATCGCAAAGGTGGTTCCGTTCCCGGGAGTGGTGCCGGTTGCAACCTCGCCGGGTGGTCCTGTTCCCGGGAATGATCCCCCTCGACGATGCCGATGCGGCTCTTTTCTACGGAAAACCGCCCAACCAAACGTCAGCTCGGGTTGTATTTTGTGATGAAGGGCAAAGCCGGCGGCGTTCGGAATCCTCAAAACCGGGCAAAAGTTGTCAAATCTTTCGTCGAATCGGACTGTTCTCGGGATTGGAGGCCCCTTCTCCGAATCGAGAGTGCTTCAATCCATCCGGAAAACCGCTTTTTGGGACCCGACCGGGCCGATTCCCGAGACAGGTGTTGTGTTTTTGAAAACAACAATTCCGGCTCCCGGGAAGGGAACCGTATTCCGCGAGCCTTCCGCTTATCTTACCGGGAAGGGGACCTGCCTTTTGGTGCGACATCGGCGCCGGGCGTTGCGGCAATCCCCCTCACGACCTCATCCCCGGCCGTTACGAACACATGAGTAGGGACTCGTCAAAATCGAGGGGATCCATACGTACCTCCTTATGACTTTGACCTCCCCCGGCGGGTTTAGGCCGGGGCGTAATTGAAAGTGAGGGTTAGAGCGGGCTGAATCCTCACCACGCGGGCACGTCTTTTGACCTGATTTCATTTCACAACCTGAAGAATCCAGGTATAGCAAGGCCTGCGCTGATATATCAATCTGAGTCGGAAGCCTATGTGCAGTGTTGTCCATAGGCTTCCTACTCAGTGGGAAGGCTATGGACAGTACTGTATATGGGCTTCCTACTCAGTGGGAAGGGCATGGACAGTACTGCATATGGGCTTCCTACTCAGTGGGAAGGGCATGGACAGTACTGCATATGGGCTTCCTACTCAGTGGGAAGGGCATGGACAGTACTGCATACGGGCTTCCTACTCAGTGGGAAGGGCATGGACAGTACTGCATATGGGCTTCCTACTCAGTAGAAAGCCTATAGGCAACGTCGTCCATAGGCTACTTACTCAGTGGAAAGCCTATAGGCAACGTCGTCCATAGGCTTCCTACTCACTACCCAATGCGATTAAGTTAAGCGATTGTGGCGATGAAAAGCCCCTACCCCGAAGGGGTTCTGTAATGCCGGCCCCAGGTTGGCGGGCAAGACTCTGTCTCGGCTGCCTACCTGGGGGGTAAGACGTTTCAAGGTTTTCCCTACCCCGAAGGGCGTTGTGTAAACTGCTGATGTGACACTGCAGATCCATTGTGAGCAAGCCATTTGGGATTGGCCCCACCGATTTGTCCCCCGGCACCCACTTACAACGCCCATCGGGGTAGGGGGAATGGGGGCTATAACCCCAGGTAGGCCACGATGACGGAGTCATCGCGCCCAACCTGGGGCCGGCATTTCAAAACGCCCTTCGGGGTATAAGAAGACATCGGCAAGCGTGCCGCCCATCGGAAAGTCCCGGACCATACAACACCAACATCGGACCTTACTTAATCGCATTGCGTGTTGGGCATCGCGGGAGAACAGACAATAGAGTGGAGCCGTTGATGTTCTGAAACTATGCGGTTGAGGACCGCGGGCTCCATTTTCTCCGAAACGCCCTGGTCGAAATCCTTGAAACCCCGCAACATGGTCTCCAGCCTGGCGGCCGGCCGTGGGTACTCACTACCTGCCGCAGGGCAACGTTGTCCCCGGACAATGCACTCAGTGATAAGGGGAGGGACGACGTTGCCTTTTTCCCGTTACCCTTACTTTACAATTACACCCCTACAGGCCGATGCAGATTGACCCGGGCAAGGGAACATGATAGGTTTTAGGGCGAGGCAATTCTGTGCCCGATCACCGGTTAGCGGAGGTGGCGATGATGCCCGCCAAAGTATGGGTTCCCCTGGTAATGATCATC
This sequence comes from Acidobacteriota bacterium, assembly GCA_030066195.1. Classification (GTDB taxonomy): domain Bacteria; phylum Acidobacteriota; class Holophagae; order Acanthopleuribacterales; family Acanthopleuribacteraceae; genus JASJCB01. Next base: position 25,237 of record JASJCB010000020.1, on the reverse strand, counting down.
GGCGGCGTGTGCTGGCTTGCTTTTTCCAATCTCAGCAAGGCCAATTACTTCTACAAGGTCAACGAGTTACCCGCCATGGGTGACGCCGTTTACCAGAACAATCTGCGCGTCAAAGGCCGCATCGTGCCCGGCACGATTGTTAAAGAGCCCAAGCCCATCCTCTTCACCATTCATGAGGAAGACGTCGAGTTGAAGGTCCGCTATGTAGGCACCGAGCCCCTGCCCGATCTGTTCAAAGATCGCGCGGAAGCCGTGGTAGACGGCAAGATGGCCGCCGACGGCGTGTTCGAGGCAACCCACCTCCAGGCCAAGTGCGCTTCCAAGTACGAGGCCAAAGCACCGGACGCATCGGAAGGTCAGGCAGAGACCATTAAATCCGGTTACTGATTTCAACATCCCCGTGGATAATTTAATTTAATGAAGGGACTCTCCATATGGCAGATCTTGGAAACTATCTCCTTATCCTGGCCCTGACCCTGACTGTTTTCGGCACCCTGGCCGCTTTTGCCGCCGCTGCCGGCGCCCGCGAGCGCTTCCGCAAAACCGCCGAGCGCGCCTACATCGCCGCCGGCGTCCTGGTGATGGGCGCGGTTTTGGTGCTGGGCTATTTGCTGCAGCAAGACGCTTTCAATATCGTTTATATATACGGTCATTCCAACCGCGCCCTGGATACGGTTTTCAAGCTGACCGCCGTCTGGGCGGGTAGCGAAGGCTCGCTGTTGTGGTGGACCCTCATCCTGATGGCCTTTACCGTCGCCTTCATCGCCTTTACCAGAAAGGTGCCGAAGCTGACGCACTCCTGGGCCCTGTTTTTCATCGGCCTGAACATCATCTTCTTTCTGCTGATCAACAACATCGTCTCCAACCCCTTCGCCCAGTGGACCCAAACCATTGACGGCGTGGTCACCCCCTTCGTTCCCAACGACGGACGCGGCATGAACCCCCAGCTACAGCACTGGGCCATGATCATCCACCCGCCGCTGCTGTACACGGGCTATATCGGTTTCCTCTTCCCGTTCGCGCTGATGATGGGCGCCCTGATCACCCGCCTGGAAGGCCGCGAATGGCTGCCCATAGTGCGGCGCTGGACCCTGGTCGCCTGGCTGATCCTGGGTGTGGGCATCATCCTGGGCGGCGCCTGGGCCTACATGGAACTGGGTTGGGGCGGCTACTGGGCCTGGGACCCGGTCGAAAACGCTTCTTTCATGCCCTGGCTGTTGGCCACCGCGTTCCTGCACAGCATCATGGCCCAGGAAACCCGCGGTATGTTCAAGATCTGGAACGTCATCCTGTTGGCCGGCACCTACCTCATGTGCCTGGTGGGCACCGGCATCACCCGCTCCGGTTTCATCTCGTCCGTGCATGCCTTTGCCGAGTCCGATATCGGTTGGTACTTCCTGGCTTTGATCCTCATTCTGACCACCCTCTGCGTTTGCGTGGTGGCGCTACGCCGCGACCAGTTCGTCGCCGATAACGCCATCGTGCACGCCAGTTCGCGCGAGGTCAGCCTGCTGTTCAACAACGTCATCTTCCTGACCATCGCCGTCACCATGCTGCTGGCCACTGTCTACCCGGTGATCTACGAGTACATGTACGGCGTGAAACGCGAACTGCGCCACGGCTTCTACGACCTGGTCGAGGTGCCCCTGATGCTGGGCATGCTGCTGCTGATGGCCATCGGGCCCGTGCTTACCTGGAAGCGCACCTCCAAGCGCCAAATTCGCGAGCGCTTCATCTGGCCGGCCGTCGCCCTGGTGCTCACCAGCGGCATCGTCTTTTTCCTGAACCCGGAAGGCCGCTACAGTACGCTGTCCTTCGGCATCATTGCCTTCCTGGGCGTGACCATCGTCCAGGAGTTCTGGACCGTGATCAGCCGCCGCGTCAAGCGCTCGGGCGAGAATGTGTTCGCCGCTTTGCTGAGCGTGGTCTATATGAACAAGCGCCGCTACGGCGGTTATGTGACCCACTTCTCCGTGCTGATCATGGCGATCGGTTTGACCGGCGCCGCCTTCAACCAGCAGGCCAAGGAAGACCTGGGCGTGGGCGAGTCCATGTCGGTGGCCGGTTACACCTTCCAGGTCGCGGAGATCTCGGGCAATAACAACGACAACTATGTGGCCATGACCGCCAAGGTCAATTTAATGCAGGACGGCGAAGTGGTGCAGACCTTCCACCCGGAACAACGCCGCTACCACGCCTCCGAATCGCAGGCCAGCGAGGTCTCCATCTGGACCACGTTGCTGCGCGACTACTACGTGGTGCTGGCCGGACCGGCCGAGGGCTCGTTGAACGAGCACCCCATCGGCATCTTCCACGTTTATGTCAATCCGTTGGTCTCCTTCGTTTGGGCGGGCGGCATCCTGATGGTCTTCGGCACCATGATCAGCCTGCTGCCGCTGGAGGCCCTGGCTTGGGCGCGGGGTCGGCAGAAAACGCGCACCGGCGCGGAGGTGCCCGCATGATCGATTTCAGTTTGGCCCTCTACCTGCTGGGCACCCTGGTGATCCTGCTGTGGGTGGTCTTTCCCATGCTGGCCGCCGGCATCGGTCGCCGCAGGACTGCCGCCGACGCCGCCAATGCCGAACGGAGCCAGGCCTTGCTCAACTCCCTGCGCGAGTTGTACGCCGATCACAAGCGCGGTCATATCAGCGACGACGATCTGCCCAACATCGAACGCCGGCTCATTCTGGACCTGGCCCGCCTCAACCACGACAGCGGCATCGAGCCGGACGCCGAGGAAAAGGTTCGGGCCGTTGCAGAAGACGCCACGAGTTGTGAGCGTTGCGGGGCCAAACGCGAGGGGAACTATCGCTACTGCCCCTCATGCGGCGCCGGCTTCATCGCGGCTTGAGGCAAGTGCGTGGCGTTCCGTATCCAACTGGACAATGTCGGTAAAAAGTTCGATGCCTTCCACGCCTTGCGCGGCTTCAGCGAAACCGTCTCCGACGGCGACCGCATCTCGTTACTGGGTCACAACGGCGCGGGCAAGTCGACCCTGCTGAACCTGTTGGCCACGCTCAGCCCGCCCAGCAGCGGCAAGATAAGCTACGAAGTAGACGGCAAGGCCGTGGACAAAAAACCGCAAATCCGCGACATGCTGACCTACCTGAGCCATGAACCCATGCTCTACCCGGACCTGACCGGATTGGAGAATCTGAACTTCGTCGCCCGCCTGCACGGCATCCGGATCACCGACGAGGAACTGACCGCGCTGCTGGATAAAGTGGGCATGCGCACCGCCAGGAACCGCCTGTTCCGCACCTGTTCGCGCGGCATGCAACAGCGGCTCAGCATTGCCCGCGCGCTGTTGCCCCAACCCCAACTGTTGCTATTGGACGAACCCTTCTCCGGCCTGGACAGCGAGGGTATCGCCCGCTTCACCGAACTCTTTCACGCCTCCGATCTCTCCTGGCTGTTGGTGACCCACGACCTGGAACTGGCCTGGCAGATGGCCAACCGTTTCTGGATCTTGAAACGGGGCAAGCTGATCCACTCCGTCCGCCGCGACGACCTGGAACACGACGATTACCTGGGCCTGGCCCGCGAGGCCACCATGGCGGGGGTTACCCGATGACGCCCGTCTCTGCCGTCTTCAAAGCCATGCTGGCCAAGGATGTCCGCCGCGAACTGCGCTCCAAGGAAATCTTCATCTCGGGCTTCCTCTTCTCCATCATCCTACTCTGCGCGATCTACATTGCGGTCACCGCGGGCAACCTGAAATTCGAGAAGATGGGCACGGGCGCCATCTGGTTGTGTATCCTGTTCACCGGCACCGTCAGCATGAACCGCATCCACCAGTCCGAAACCGCCAACGGTTGTTACCGCGGACTCATCCTGGCCCCGGTCGAGGGCGGTTGGCTCTACCTGTCCAAGGTCTGCGCCAACCTGCTTTTGCTGGGTTTCAGCGCCACCCTGCTGGTGCCGCTGACGGCCCTCTTCTTCCAGCTGGACGTTTGGGCCAATCTGCCTTACCTGCTGGCAAGCTTGTATCTGGGCATCCTGGCCTTTGTTGCGGTGGGCACCATGGTGGTGGTCATCACCGCCAATACCCGCATGAAGGACGTCTTGTTCCCGCTGGTGCAACTCCCCCTGGTTGTGCCGGTGCTCATCGGTGGTGTAAACTCCACCGCGGTAGCGCTGGAAGGGAAAGCGCCCTGGGACTGGCTGCAAATGCTGCTGGCCATGAATGTGGTATTCTTGTCGCTGGGCTTTTTGCTCTACGAATTTCTACTTGAGGAATAGATCTATGAAAGGCATCTCCGCAATCGATCTTGTGCTCCTCGGCTTAACCTTCATCGTCATGTTTCTGGCCATTGTCTGGGCCCTGGGCGTAGCGCCCACCGAAGCGGAACAGGGCGACGTGCAGCGTATCTTCTACTTCCACCTGGGCAGCATCTGGCCCGCGTTCCTGGCTTTTTTCTACGTGCTCTACGCCTCCGTACGCTACCTGATGACCCGCGACATGAACTGGGATCGCAAGGCGCTGGCCTCCGGCGAGGTGGGCCTTTACTTCGCGTCCATGGTGCTGATTACCGGACCCATTTGGGCCAAACCCACCTGGGGCGTCTGGTGGGCCTGGGATGCGCGGCTTACCTCCATGCTGGTCATGTGGTTCATCTTCCTGGGTTACGTGCTGCTGCGCGAGTACATCGACGAGGACAGCAAACGCGCCCGCGTGGGTTCCGTGCTGGGCATCATCGGCGCTTCCATGGTGCCCTTCGTCTACATGTCCAACCGCTGGTTCGAGACCCAGCACCCCAAACCGGTCATCGCCGGCGGCGAGGACTCCGGCATTAAAGACCCCCAGATGGTCTGGGCCCTGGTGCTGGCCCTGGCCGCCTTTACATTGCTGTACTTCCTGTTGGCCCGCATCGGCGCCGGCCTGTTTAACAATGAGGGTCGCATCAAGGACCTTCATGCACGTATGCATCTTCTGGAGGAGGAACGATGAGTTATTTGATTGCCGCTTACGCTTCCATTTGGGTGGTGCTGGCTTTTTTCATTTTCGTTTTGCTCAAACGCAACCGCGACCTGTCGCAACAAGTAGAAGAGTTGGAAGCCCGCCTGACCGACCTGGAGGAACAAGGCGGCTCCTGAAGGATCGTACTTGACCATCGAATTACATACCGAAACCTACGGCGACGGTCCTCAAGAGGTGATCGTCTGCAACGGGCTCAGCCAGTCCACGGCCAACTGGCGCGGACTGGCCCGCGCCAACCCGCAGTTCCGCTGGATCCTCTACGATGCCCGCGGTCACGGCAAATCCAAGGTGGGCCCCAAGCCCTTCAACCTGGATCTGCACGTGGAGGACCTTTTGCACGTGCTGGACAAAACCGAAGCGGTGCGGCCGGTGCTGATGGGATTCTCGCACGGCGCGCGCGTCTCCCTGCGGGCCGCGGCGGAACACGGCGACCGCTTTACCGGCGTCGTCCTGGTCAGCTGCGCCTCACAACAAACGCCCCGGCGCAAAGCCCATGTCACCAGCTGGCACAGATGCCTGGAAATCGGCGGCGTGCGCGCCATGGCCTGGGCCGCGCTGCCCAACATCGTCGGCCGCAAGATCCTGCACAAGATCAAAGACCTGGAGATGCTGGTCGACGGTTCGGTTTCCCGCAACCAGGAGGAGGGCCTGCGTCACATGTTCCGGGGCATGGCGGGTTATCCCGAGGCTCGTTTGGATGCAGAACGTATCGGCCTGCCCACGCTGGTCTTGCGCGGTGATGAGGACCCGCTGGTGGAGGAACGCGACAGCCGCGAGTTGGGGGAATGGATCGACGGCGCCAAAACCGTAACCTTCCAGGAATGCGGCCATACGCTGCCGCTGGAGGAACCTCAAGCTTTCCTGGAAACCGTCGAAAACTTCATTGACGGATTGACTTGAAGAAGTAACCCGACCCCAGTCCTTTCGGGTGCTATAATACACTTTCCCAGTCCCCTCCCGGCGATTGCGGCCCTTCCCGGACCACTGGAGTCATTACACGTGGCATTGTTTAGTTGGAAGAAGAAAACCCCCCAGGAATTGATGATCGCCGGTAATTTCAAGGCGGCGGTCAAAGCATTCCAAGATGTCCTGAACAAGAAGGGTTTCGACCCCGGCATGGCCATGCAGTTGGCCAATTGCCAGATGAAGCTGGGGTTGACCAAGGACGCCAAGAAGGTCTTCCTGAGGGTGGGCACCTTCTACGGGGACCAGGGTTTCTTCAACAAGGCGGTAGCTGCATTCAAGAAGGCGCTCAACATCACGCCGGACGACCAGGGTATTTTGGACAAGCTTGCCGAATACCACGGCAAGGTGCCCAGCTACATGATCGACGACCGTATCTTGCAGCGCGCTTCCGGCTTCTTTCAAGCGCCGGACCTCAAAGCCATGGATCTGGACGATACGGCGGGCGGCCCCGAAGCCGACGAGGCGGAAATCTCCGAACAACCCGCCGAGCCGCCGGAAGCGGAGGTCGCCGCTGAAGTCGAGACCCCTACCGGCATCAGCACCGAGCAACCTGGAGAGCCGGCGGAAGACCCGCTGGGGGATTTCGACTCCTTCCACGGCCTGGAAGACCTGAGCGAGGAATTGACCGCCGAGTTCGACCTGGACGACGCCCCGCCCGCCGACGGCGCGCTGCCGCAAGATGAAATGAACTTCGGCAAGATCGAGGATTTTGACGAAGACACGGGCGATTTCGAGGAAGAGGCAAAAGCTGCCGCCGCCATGAACGAAAAGGGCACAGACGTGCTGAAAACCCTGGACGTAAACGAACCCGAAGAAAAAACAACCCCCGCCCCGCCTCCGGAAAGTCCGGCCAAACCTGCCGCGGCCGTTCGCGAGCGGGTCGCGGGCGGCATGGTCTTCTCCAGCCGCGAGGTTGCGGATGAGCCCGAGGCCAAAGACCCGGCCGACAGCATGTTCAACTCGTTCGACGACGCCCTGGACAACCTGTTTTCCACCGGCGGGGACGAACCGGCGCCGGCTACCGAAAGTGACCATGAACAGAACCAACGCCACTGGCCGCTGTTCCGCACCATGGAACGCAAAGACTTTCTGGACTTCGTCATGGCCTTGGAAAGCAGGGACTTCGACCCGGGCGGCTTTATCGTGCAACAGGGCGATGAAGGGCAGGAGATGTTTTTGATCGCCGATGGAATCGTGGATGTGGAGATCAACGATGCCGTGGTGGCGACTCTGGGCGAGGGCGATTTCTTCGGTGAAGCTTCCCTGCTGACCCGCTCGCCCCGCAATGCATCCTGCCGCGCCAAAAGCTTTACCAACTGCCTGGTTTTAACCCGCGATCATCTGGTCGATCTCTCCAAGACCAACCCCTCCATTATGGATTCTATCCGCTCGATCTATTATACTAGAGTAGAGCAGAACGCCGCCCGTAGGAAATAGGCGGCCCATAAAGGAGTCCCGCATTATGGAAATTATCGTTTATCCACATCCCGTTTTGTTGCGCAAGGCAGACGAGGTAGAGGATTTCGATGAAGACCTGACCCGATTTGTAGCCGATATGCACAAAACCATGATCGACGCCCAGGGCGTGGGTCTGGCCGCCCCTCAGGTGGCCGTCAGCAAGCAAATCTGCATTATCGATCTTTCCATCGGCGAAGATCCCGATCAATTATACGTGCTCATCAATCCCGAGATCGTGGAATCCTCCGGCTCCGTTAAGGGCGAGGAAGGCTGTCTCAGCTTCCCCGACCTGGTCACCGTGGTGGAGCGCCCCACCTACGTCAAAGTCCGCTGCCGCAATCTGGCCGGCGACTTTGTGGAAGTAGAAGCTCACGACTACCTGGCCCGCGCCTTCTGTCATGAGATGGACCACCTCAACGGCGTGGTCTTCCTGGAGCGCATTTCCGCCATGAAGCGCAACATGATGAAAAAGAAAATCCAAAAGCGCCAGAAAGCGGGTACCTGGGAACGATGAAAATCGTCTTCATGGGCACACCTCAATTCGCGGTGCCCTCCCTGGCCGGCCTTCACGGACACCACACGGTTACCGCCGTCTTCTGCCAGCCGGATCGACCCAAGGGCCGATCCCGTAAACCCGTTCCCTGTCCGGTCAAGGAAAAGGCCCTGGAACTGGGCATCCCCGTACACCAACCCAAGCGCATCAAGGCGCGCAAGTGGGTCAACCTGCTGAACGAGTTGGCGCCCGACCTGATCGTGGTCGCCGCCTTCGGCCAACTGCTCAGCCAGAAGGTGCTGGATGTGCCGCGCATCGCCTGCGTCAACGTTCACGCCTCCCTGTTGCCTCGTTGGCGCGGCGCCTCGCCCATTCACTACGCGATCAAGGAAGGCGACGAACGAACCGGCGTGGGCATCATGAAAATGGAACTCGCCCTGGACGCGGGCCCGGTCTACAGCGAAGCCTCGGTGCCGCTGGACCACACCACCCGTCGCCGGGATTTGGAACACACCCTGGCCGAGTTGGGCGCGGACCTGCTTGTGAAAACCATCCCCGACCTGCAAAATATCGAGCCGCGCGCCCAAGACGAAGCCCTGGTCACCTACGCGCCCATCATCGGCAAGGACTTCGGCTACCTGGACCCGGCCGAATCGACCGCGGAAGAGTTGGACCGCGCCGTACGCGCCTTCGAGGAATGGCCCTCGGTGGTCACCCGCTTCCGCGAGACCCCGGTCAAATGGCACCGTACCCGCGTGGTCCCCGCCGAGGGCCAGGCCGAACCCGGCACCGTGGCGTTGGTCTCCAAGAAACGCCTGTGTGTTGCCTGCGCCGGCGAGAATTGGTTGGAACTGTTGGAAGTGCAACCCTCCGGCAAGAAATCGCAACCGGTCGCCGCCTTCGTCAACGGCTACCAACCCAAACCGGGCGAACCTTTTGAAGCCATGCCGAGGAGCGGCTCGTGAATTTCTTTTAAACCCTTTGCCCTGAAAACTTGTCAGTAGGATTGACGGTGTTGGAAGGCGTAACCCTCATGAACCTGGGACAGACCACAATCGAAGCAAGAGACGCCTCCAAAGAGGAGGACAGGCTTCTGGTTACCCGGTTCCTGGGCGGTGACGAACTCGCCTTCACCGAACTGGTCAACAAATACCGCCGCCAGGTGTATGCCGTGGCGTGGCGGTTCACGCATAACCACGAGGAAGCCGACGACCTGACGCAGGAGACTTTCGTCAAGGCTTACAACAACCTGAAGACCTTTCGCGGCGAATCCGGTTTCAAGACCTGGCTGCTGCGCATTACCACCAACCTGAGCATCAACCTGAAAAAGAGCGGACGCGTCAGCAAAGACAGCGGCGAAACCCCGGACGAAGGCACGGCCGGGGACACATCCGCCCCCTTGGACAACCTGATCGAGGGCGAGAAACACAAACAGCTTTACCGCGCCATTCAGCGCCTGCCGCCCAAGCAGAAGGAGACCCTGTTGCTGAAGACCTTCAAGGACATGACCTGCGAGGAAGTCGCCGGGGTAATGCGGTGTTCGGTGGGCACGGTCAAAGCCAATGTGTTCAACGCCATGAAACGCCTGCGGGAGATCATGAACCCGGGAGCTGCCTTATGAACAAGGAAGAGATTTACGATTACCTGGACGACCCGACCAAAGAACCCACGGACGCCGAGGCGCGGGAAATGACCGCCCTGCTGCGCTCCCTGGAAACCGAGGTCGTGCCCGATCCGGGTCAGGAGTATTGGAACAACTTCAACGCCGGACTGCAAACGCGACTTGAAGCGAGCCGACAACGAAAGCCTTGGTTCCTGCGCCTGCCGGTATGGATGGGCGCGCTTGCGACCGCGGTCCTGGTGATTGCCTTCCTGGTTCCCATGGGCAACCGTTCACAACAGGTGGAAACCCTATCCCTGGCTTCGCTCAGCGATGCGGATCTCCTCTTGATCAGCGAAACCTACGCGCCCCTGGACGATGAGGACATGAGCCTCGATCTGGCCGACAGCGATCTGGACCTGCTGTTGGAAGCCGTGGACGGCGACGATTGGGACGAGGACCTTTTCGAGGTCGACCCGAATCTATTACAATCCATCTGGAAGGAGGGCTGACATGAAATGCGCCATCTTGATCCCATTGCTGTTTCTGGCTCCGGTCATGGCCTGGCAGGGTCCGGCCAATGCCGACGCCCAGGAGATGCGCGAAACCCTGCGCTTCCTGCGTCTGGCCGAAACCAAAAAGAACCTGGACCTTCCCGAGGACAAACTATTGGCGGTCAACGATATCTTCGACCAGTTCGAGGAAGAGCGTTTCAACAGCCGCCTGAAGGAACGTCGTATCCGCATGCAGATACGTCGGGCCAGGAGGCAGGGCGACCCCGCGGTAGACCTGGTTGACCAACTGATGGCCCTGCGCAAGGTCAATGTGGAGACCGAAAAGAAGATGTGGGATAAGATCAAGGAAACGGTCAACCAGGACCAGGCCGTGGATGTCTTCAACTTCTACGAAACCTTCCAGCGAGATGTCCAGCGGCGCATCCGCACCCTCCAAAAAGAGCGTAGAGGCAAAGGCCCGCGCCGGAACCGTCAGTAATAACCCACCCGCCGCCCGGCGCGGACCTGCTTCCGATGGATAAACCCGAAGATGATCCGGGAACCGGATTTATTTGAGCCGATTTCCCTTCCTTTTTCGCTGTATGATTAGGTAAAGGGAGTCGCCCGACTCGAAACCATCTATCCACCCGGTTCGCAATAACCCAATCACCAGGAAGCAAGGTGCCGCGGGTGGGTCATCATGATCAACAAGATGTTCGGCCTTCTCGCCGTTCTCGGCGGAACGGCTATTTTTTTGAGCATGTTCTACCTGTCCATGGAGGCAGGCGGAACAAAATACCACTATTCCGTGGAGCGTCACGGCCGCCTGGTTGGGCACGCCGTTGAAACCAGCTTTACGGCCGATCAAACCGACCCCTACCCACGGCGAATGAAGCGCTCCATCCGCTTTTACGTGACCCTTCTGGACCGGGATATCGACGTCAGGGTAGACGACGAGGTGTCGGTGAATCCCGAGAGCGGTCGTCTTCAAGAGTACCACTCCCGAATAACCAACGGCAATATGACCAAACGCGTGCATGTCTATGTGACCGATAACGAGGCCCGGTTCGAGGGAGATACCCGATCCAGAATCGACCTGGACGAGGACACCTACTTCGAGCAGGCGCCCGCCTTCTACCGTAAGTTGTTGGATACCTTCAAAGACGGTGTCCAGGAACACGATTTCAAAACCGTGGATACAGCTGAAGCCAAGGTGATCACCCTTACCTGGCGCAACCTGGGAGAGTCGACCCTGACCTTGAACGGCAACCGCCATGATTGCCTGGTGCTGGAAACCTACATGGCGGAACCGGGCGGCGTCTTCCGGTACTGGATCGACAAGAACACAGCTCGAACGGTCAAAATAACCCTGCCTGGATTTACGACGGTGAAAGCGGCCGATAAAGGGATTGCAGAAAAAATAGGACGCCCCAATTTGGACGATCTCATCATCTTCCCCACCAACGTCCCTATCGGCGATATCCGCGCCCTCCAATCCATGCGGCTGAAGGCCCGAATTCTTTCGCAGGATCCGTATTTAACACCCGAAAAACTGAACGGGCCCGGCCAACGGTTTACCGGAACGGTCGAGGACGGTTTGATCGAAGGTGTTTTCGAACTGGAACGGCTTTATTACAACGGCGAAAACGCCCCGGCCTTTCCCCCTGTATTAAGCAACAAGACGCGGGAAGAAATGGCCCCCTATCTTAAAGCTGAGTTCCTGATTGAGTCGGAGAACAAAGAGATCAGCGAAAAAGCGCGGACGATAACCGCCGGGGCTCGCGACAGTTGGGATGCCGCCAAAAAGATTTCCCGATGGGTTTCGGAAAATATCGGCTATGACCTACCGGGCGGTTCGGCAAAATGGACCCTGGCTACCGGCAAGGGGGAATGCGGTTCGCACGCGCTTTTGTTTGCGGCCTTATGTCGTTCGGTCGGCATTCCCGCTCGGATGGTAGTAGGTTATATGATGACCCCGGAAAGCGGCGGCAGTTTCGGTCAGCACGGTTGGAACCAGGTATACATGGGTGAGAAGGCCGGTTGGATTCCCCTGGACACGACAGCCCGCGAGATCGATTACGTGGATGCCGGTCACCTGGCCCTGGGCAGTGCCCCCCTGTTCTATCCCGAGGAACTGGAGATATTGGATTACCGGGCCGGCGCCTACAACATGGCTACCACCGGTAAACTGTTACCCGTCGAAACGGTTCCCTGGCAGAGCGGCGAACGTTTGACCTGGCGCATACTGCATCGTGAACGCGAGGTGGGCAGCGCCTGGTTCCAAATGGTGCAACGGGATAACGGCGACTGGTCGGCGGAAGGCAAGGTCATCCTGGGCGAGGACCACAACTACCAGAGTAATTGGACCTACGACGCCGATTTGCGGCCCTTGTCCTTTCAAACCTGGGGCAAGAGGCGGGCCGTCAGTTTCTCGTTGTCAGGCGAGATGACCCGAGAAGGCTTGTACGTCACCGGGAAGCGAGCCGGCAGGGACTACCGGCGTTTTGTTCCTGAAGGGCAGGAGACCGTTCCCCTGGAAATGATTCAACCCGGATTCTACACCCTACTTGCCGCATCCCTGCAAGACCGAACCCCGACCAACCTCCGAGCCTACTTGACACCCCTGGCCAAGACAATCGCGGTATCGGCCGAAAGCCGAGCAGCCGACACAGAAGAAACCGGCGCGCGCATCATCGACTTGAACATAGGCACGCCTATCCTCATTCACCTGGACGACAAGGGACGGGTGACCGAACTTCGCTTCTTGGAGGAAAACATCAGTGCGGAGTTGACCACCAGGCCCGAGGGCTGAGAAAAACACCCGGAACCCGATGACGCGATTGATTTGATTCTTCCCGGAAAGAATCGAGTATCAAAAGCCGGATCCTCAGGCCTTCCCGGGAAGAATTGAGTCCATTCGGGGTTGTCAACGGCTCGTGGTTGACTTTGACGGAGCCCTGACCCCCGCCCACGGAACCCGTTTCGTTCACCTATGAGGGGACACGGCCCGTCACCAACAGGGTTTCGCGGCCGGAACCCAGGGACAGCCGTTGGCCCCAACTGGTTCGGTGCGGCGGTTGCCCGCTGATGAAACGATGTTCCTCGATGACCATGCCCAGGCTTTTGTAGGCCGGCAGCAGGGCGTCTTTCAGGTACGCTTGATCCAACGTGGGGAGATTCAGGCGCTCCAGGTAACCCGGGTCGGTGAAGACATAGTAATTGATCAGGAGTTCGATTCCCGCGTTGGGCGCGCCCAGGCTCAAGATGTCCGCCATAATCTTTCGATCGGGTTCCACGACCGCATTCAGCAGCGAACCCCAGGGAAAGTTGACGGTAATTCGATCGGCCTTGCCGCGCAGCATCTCCGGCATACGCTCCACGGGCGCGATTACGAACAGCGCATTGGGCGCACCGCCTTTCGCGGGTTTGCGCATCGCCTTTGAGGCCGTCGGGGCCAGGTTGTCGCCGACCGCGTCCAGACCGATACACAGGCGCGTGGGTCGCTCACGCGCCTCGCGTAGGACGAAACGGCCGTCGCCCGTACCCAGGTCGATTTGCAGGCTTTCGTAGGATTGCGTCAGCGCATGGAAGGACTCCGAATCCATGCGTTCCTGTTTTTTGCCTCGTTGCACCAGCATGCTAGCCGTCCTCTTCCAAGCCGCGAATGGTGACCGTCAACCGGGCATCCGGATCGGTCAATGCCTTGACCAGATCACGGTTCACATCAGCCGCTCCCTTGCCGGCATGGACGCCCAAGGTCACCCGGCTCTGTTTCCCGCTTTTACGGAAAACGATGCGGTCGCGGGCGTTGAATTGGGGACAGATAGTCGCGGAGAAACTATCGGAAAGGCCGTTGACAGCCAGTTCCACGGAAACCCGGCCCCGGCAGCGTTTCAGGGAGTCGGCCGACCAATCGGCGCCTACCGCGATCACGCAGGTCTCACGCTCGCTCAGATCGTCGCCGCGTTTCAGTTCCAGGGTTTTATGATGGGTTCCGCGCAGGCGTTCATGACCCCTGGCCGTAAAGCGAATCACTTCATCTGAGCCTACGACCGCAGGCTCGGCGGTTTGGGCTTCGGCAAGGTTCATGACCAGATCATAGGCCTCGGACTTCGGGATATCCAAGCGTGCGGCCAGGCGTCGGGCGATCTCCGAGGGTGCGAGGTTTTCAGCCGTACAATCCGCGATCATTTCGACCACCTGATCCCTGTCATCCGGCGTCAAACCCCGAATCAGCAACCGGGCTTCACCGTTTCCTCGCGGTAGGATCAGATCGGCCAACCGGCTCAGGCGCTGGTGATAGATGCGATTGGTCGGGCTGTACCATAACAGGGCCTTGCGATCTCCCAGGGTTTTGATCGTGATCTCCAATGAGGAGGCGAGTGCCGACGCGGGCAGCATAAGCAGCAAAGGATGACGGTCGTGACGTAATTCTCGGAAGGCGGCGCGGTGCTCTTTGCGCGGGATGTTGCGAAACAGGTGGACTCGGGCCGCGCCGATCAGGCCCGGCAGGTCGGGCGGTGTCAACGGGCACACCTCAAAACCGGCATCGCAAACCGTCAGCATTAGTTCGCGGCCCTCTCGGGACAGGTCCGCCCCGTGATCTCCTTCCAGCCAGAGCACATCCTTGCCGCCGGCCAGGACATCGAGAATCCGGGGTAAATCGGCCGCAATGTTCAGGACCTCGACGGTTTTGTCCACATAGAGGGAAATAGGACCAGGGGCAAATATCCTCTCGATGTCCGGCTTGGGCGGTCGATGCGGCGGTCCGAATGAGAGGTAGAGGACGCCGTATGCTTGTGAATCCGCATGTGCCAAAAACATTTTCCTGAAAAAAGATTGCGCGTCTCGCGAGGAAAATGCGCGATAGTAGTGTAGGAGAAAGGTGATAGAAACCGCAAGCCGATTAACGGTCCAGGGAGAGAAAAGGTGTTTCCGCCGCTTGCATTCCCCTGCGCCTTAACACTGAAAATGCTTGTATAATAGCCTTCGAGGGACGACATGGAAGAGAGGGAGCAAGGGCTTGAGCCCGACGAGGATCAGTTGGACGATTTGCTGCGCAGTTGGCAAGAGGGAGACGACAGCGCCTACGACCGCCTGTTCGAATTATTGCACGAGGATCTGCGGAAGCTGGCGCATTACCAGTTCGCGCACGAGCGTCCCAATCACACGCTACAGACGGGCGACCTGGTGAGTAAACTGTATCTGAAGCTGCGTAATGCTCAGGGCGCAAACTGGAAGGACCACGAACATTTTCGGAATTCGGCGGTTCGGGCCATGAAGCAAATCCTCATCGATCACGCGCGCGGTTGGGGCCGGCGCGCCACGGGCAAGGATAAGATTCCCATGGACGACCTGGAGCCCGAGCGCATGCGCGAGTTTCAGGACAAGGATGGTGACCTGCTGCACCTTTTGGCAATCAAGCAATCCATCGAAAAAATGGCGCGGCTGGACCCCATGATGGCGCGTATTGCCTACATGAAGTTGGTGCCCGGTCATTCCCTGCAAAAGATTGCCGACGAAATCGACTGGGATGTCAACAAGGTCAAACGCGAGTGGAAGATCATCCAGAAGTTCGTGGAGCCCGTGGTCCGGTGATCAGGCGCGGTCGTCGATGATTTCCACCTCGGGCATGCGCTCCAACAGAAAGGGCAGCAGGTTCGGGGTCGCCACCGCCAGCAGGCCGTAATGCTTCATAACATCCTTGTTGTAGCGTAGGGGTTCGCCTTTCAGGTCGGTTACAACGCCGCCCGCTTCTACCAGCACGATATCGGCCGCGGCGGTATCCCATTCGCACAAGGGACCGAAACGCGGGTAGAAATCGACCTTGCCCTCGGCGATCGAGCAGAACTTGAGCGAACTACCCAAGGGAGCGGGTCGCATGCCGTCCAGTTGTTTCAGAAAGGCATCCAGTTGACCGGAAGGATGCGAGCGGCTCATACTGACGCGCAGGGCCTGGATATCGGGCTCCTCGGCGGCATGAATACGTCGCGGTTCGCCGCCCGACTCGGAAAGCCGGGCGCCCAGGCCGGCCGAGGCGGCAAAACTGCGATTTTGCACGGGAATGTGCACAACGCCCAGGACAGGGCGGCCGTCCTCGATAAGCGCGATATTGACGGTGAACTCGCCGTTGCGTTTGATGAACTCCTTGGTGCCGTCCAGGGGATCGACCAGAAAGAAGCGAGATATGGCAGCGCGTTCGGCGGCATCGGGCAGGCGGCCCTCTTCCGAGATGACCGGAATATCGGGGAATTGCCGGCTCAATGCATCGACGATGTGATGGTGCGCCGCCCGATCGGCCAGGGTAAGGGGCGAGGAGTCATCCTTGTAGGTAACGCCCTGGTCGCCGTCGTAAAAAGACAGGATCTTCCGACCTGCCTCCTCGGCGATCCGTATCACTTCTTGCAGCATGTTCTTCCTCTCTCAGGCATGATCGATAAAGGTTACTTTGTCATTAACATCGCCCCGCTTGGACGGCGGGAAGGGATCCGCGGCATAGCCCATATAGTAGAAGCCCAGGCAGCGCTCACCTTCCTCCAGCTGAAAAAAGGTGCGTACGTCGGGGTGATCTACCAGGGCCGGCGTCGACCAGGAACAGCCGATTCCCAGCGATTGGGCGGCCAGGTGCATGTTCTGGACCGCGCAACCCACCGCCAGAATTTCTTCGAACTCCGGGTTGACGCCCTTGGGTTTCATCAGGATGGCCATGGCAACGGGGACATGTGCGCAACGATTGCGTGATTTTTGGTATTTGCGTTCCAAAAACTTGTCCCCGGCGGCCGCCTTGTAGGTCTCCGCCAGTAGATCGCCCAGCCGAGCGCGACCTTCTCCCTGAAATATCACAAACCGCCAGGGCTCGGTATGTCGATGTGAGGGCGCCCAGTTGGCGGCTTCCAAGATAAGGCTCAGATGCTCCTCCGCGATAGGGTCCGGCTTTACCTTCATAAAAGGCATGGTGCGCCGATTGCGAATGGCGTCCAAAATAATCTGTGCTTCGGTATTGATGTCACTGGTCATGCATGTCACTCCCTTGCATGTTGAACCCGCCCATTCTACCTCAAACCGCGGCCATGTCGTATCTACTTCCCGCAAGGTCCAAGTTTTGCTAGAATGGCGTTCCGATAGGAATGGAGGTTATGGCTTGTTCAAAGTTCATTTCCAATTGAAAGGCGAAGAATATGAGTTGGTTGCGGGTGACCTGGATTTGAGTCATCCCTATTTCGTTTCCATCAAAGAGCTGGACCTGGATTATGAAGAGGGTTTTGTGGTGAATCCACATCTGGAAAACACCAAGAAGCGTTTTCAGAATACGGACAACATCATGATCCCGCTTCAGAACGTTGCCTTGATCGAGTCCGTACCGGTCCGGGAAAAGAAGAAAAAGCCGGAAGGCGGCGGTCCCAGAGTGGTTCCACTGCGGGGTCTGGAAGAAACCGAAAACAAGACACCGGAAGCCTGAGGCTTATGCCGACGCCGCGTAAAACGGTCTTCCTTGATCGGGACGGCGTGTTGAACCGCCGTATTCTAGGAGATTACGTAACCTCCCCTGCCGAGTTTCAACTTCTGGACGGCGTGTGCCGTGCGGTTGCCGCGCTTAACCGGGCCGGGTACCGGACGGTGGTTGTGACCAATCAGCGAGGCATTGCAATCGGTCGCATGACGCGCGCGGATGTGGACCGCGTTCACGAGGTATTATCCACGGGCGTAAGCGCGGCGGGCGGTTGCCTCGACGAATTTTATGTCTGTCCGCACGACCGCGACGAGGGCTGCGCCTGCCGAAAACCCCGGGCCGGATTATTGGACCAGGCGGATGTATCGGCCCCGGTCGATTTTGCGGCGTCTTTTCTCATCGGCGACAGCGACTCCGATATCCTGGCCGGCAAGGCGCGCGGGGTGACCACCATCAAGGTTGCCGGTCCCTCTCAAGCCGATCCCGATCACCTGGCCGAGGATTTGCCCGCGGCGGTCGACATCATCCTGGCTAGGAACACAGCGGACTCATGAGCCCCATTTCGTCGCAGACCTCTTCCAAACGTTCGAAACCCGTGGGATAGGACAAGCGGTAGACGGGGATGACTTCGATCAACCGAGCCAGGGACTCAAGCACCATGGCCTGCAACCCCAAACCCTCCACGGGATCGGGCCGATAGCTGGTGGCGACCAGATAGGTCAGCGCTTCGGCGCCGGTCAGGCGGTGACGCTCGATGGGGGCGTCTTCCAGTTGCCGCTCCAATAAATAAAGCGCCTCCAGTCGACATTTTTTTGGAAAGAAGCGCGGCGAGGGGCCCCTGCTCCCGGTGACCTTGCGTTTCTCAACCGAGGGGTGGACCTTGTCAAAGGCTTCGAAATCGGGATGAAAGTACCTGCCGGTATCGGGCCAAAGACGGGAAAAAGGAATCCCCGGATAGACGGCGATTTCCCCGTCCTCAAATTCCAGCGGGATGAGGTCGTCGGTCACCAACTGATGACCCCTGGCCAGGAGGGCGGCACTCAGGGTAGATTTACCGGCCCCGCTGTGACCCAGAATACCGACAGCTCCGGCGCCGCTGGTGATGCAGGAACCGTGCAGCACATGGACACTTTGTATTTCCAACCACAAGGCAAAGGCGCGGCCCAAAAGGTAGGGCGCGATAATAACACCCTCCATGGGCCGGACCTCGATTTTGTCTTCGTGGAAGAAGAACCAGCCGACCTCGGGCAGGTGCAGCACCGGGCAATCACCGACCCGGTGAAGATAGGCGTAGGGCGTTCCGTCCATATATGAAAAAGGGCTCTCCCAAAAGGGAGAGCCCGGATTATTCACAGTCGGTGACTTTTCGACTATAGCCAGCTGGCGCTTGAATGTGCAGGCTCCATTAGAGAGTTCAGGTAAACCAAGATCGAACTGACTGGTTACCAGGACCCCGTGGAACACGTATCGAAACATGAAGGTTTTGGAAGTACGATTGGGTTAGGAGGGAGCGCCCCCACCGGCTTTCGCTTGAGAGTTGTCACCGAAAAAGCCGCCGGTCCCCTTGGTCAGGGTCATGATGTTCCCACGGGCAACCAACTGAGGCTTCTTATATTCTTTCTTCGCCATTGATCTCTCCAATTGTCTTATTTCCAACATGTAAAACACCTCGGAAACGTGCACTAAGATACATGGGTTCCTTAAGGGTTCTAATGGTAAGTGAGTTATAAAAGGATGTCAAGCCCAAACAAACTTTTTTTTCCTCCTACTCGCTCTCACTAACTCATTGTAACATAGGCTCTTGCCAATCAGGATAACTCCCGTCTCAACCAGAGGTCGGTCATCACCGCCGGACCGAAGTAGGCGAGTGCCGTTTTCGGGTCCGAAACAAGGTAGTGATCGACCTCTTTTTGCAAGCGTACCCGATCGACAATTCCCATGTCAGCCAGCGGGCTTTGTCGGATGAGTACATTTAACTTATCGCGCTCTTGCTGAAAACCATAATGATAGAAGGAAAATAAAGATGGTTTATTCGGGTTTTCCGTAATCAGGGGGGGCAGATAATCGCGCATGACAAAACGCAGGAAACCCTTGGGGTATCCGCCTTCGCGCAAGATTTCGGGAGGCACGGCCAACACGAATTCGGCCAGCCTGCGATCGAACAGGGGATGCCGGGAACTCACTCCGAACGGGGCGGCCAGCCGGTGATGCCAGTGCATCATCCGGCGGATGCTGAAGGAATGATGCGCCACCTCTTCATAGAGCGCCTGGCGGGCAATATCGTTGAAAAGCCGCGGCGCTGAAGACAGTCTTGTGATCAGGCTCACATAATGCTTTTTTGGTAGATCCATCCATGGATATAACCCAATGTCGCGCCCTAACCATAGTTTGATTCGGTTGCGTATGCTTAGTGGAATTCTCGGTGCGACAAGATAATGGTACAGACCCTGGAACATCGATAATGACTTGCCGGCAAGAAACTGACGAAAAGCCGGCGCATGATTCAACTGCCCGCGTGAAATCCGCGCACCCAAAATGACACCGTCGCTGAGTCCGGTGAACAAGCTGTCGCCGCCGTGACCGGTCAGCAGGACGTTGCCGCCTTTCTCGACCAGATCGCCCATGATCCAACGATCCATATTATCCCAACTTTGGAAGGGATCGTCCTGCAACGGCATGCCCTCGAACGCGCCTTGAAACAACCAGAAGCGTCGGCAATCCACCCAAACGGGCTCTGGCAGACCCAGCTTTTGAGCAACGGCCGCGCTGCCCGCGCTTTCGTCACAGTCGGGAAAGTCGGGAAAGCGGAAGGAGTAGGGCTGCAGGGGGATACCGGCCCGAACCGCGGCGGCGGCCACGGTGGTCGAATCCATGCCGCCGCTAAGCGTAATGCCCACGGGTCCCTTGCTGTCACGACAACGGTCGCTCACACATCGGCCCAATAAATCTCGGAAGTGAGCGGCATAGTCGCGAATATCTTTGTAGCGCAGCGGTTTGACCCGATCGAAATCCCAATAACGGCCTAATTCCAGACGATCAGGACCGGCCAGCAGGAAACCGCCGGGCGGCAGGAAGAAGACCTTGTCGAACATGGCGTATTTGTCATCGTAACCCTTGTGGGCCCAAGCCTCGGCTGCATCTCTGCTGAGCCCCGCGCCGAAACCGTCGCGACCGCTCAGGTCGCGAGCATAACCGGCCAGGCCCAGCAGGCTCCCCTGTTGCCTATAGAAAAGCGGTCGTGCGCCCATGACGTCTCTGGCGGCAAACAACTGAACGGCCTCGGCGTCCCAAATGACGAAGGCAAAATCCCCTTCCAACCGAGCGGGGCAATCGCGTCCCCATCGCTTCCATGCGGCCGCCAGCAAGGCCGCGTCGTCGTCGCTCGATAAACCCAATTCTTGCAGCAGTTTCGTGCGGTTGTCCAGGCGTACGTCCAGCGCGAGCACCAGGTTACCGACAGTTACATAGCGACCCTTGGGAGCGCGGATGTTGAGAGAGGCATCGGCATCTCCGCGTTGCCATACAATGTTCAGGCCGCGATAATCACTTTTCGCCGGAATGACGGGGAGCATACCGGCTCCTTTCAAATGATTTCGATAGTAGGATTGAGGGTCCGCTTATACCTCATCATGACGCAGCAACAAACCATGAGCCAGCAAGTCAGCAACCAACTGATCCAGATCGTCTTGAAGCTCTTCCCGGGAAACATCGTATTCGTCCAAAAGGGAGGCAATTACTGCCTCGGGATCGCCGTGCTCCTCTAGTCGTCGGAACATTTCCGAACCCATTTGGTTCAGTTCGAAATATTCGCCCCTGGCCGCGTCCAGCAGAACGGTCTCGGAGACCACGCGTTGGACCAGGATACCGTTGGGGATGGAATATGTCACCATGAATGACCTCGAATCCATGATCGTCTTGCCCGCGGGCACGTTCGGGGTATCCTAACATAATTCCGAAAAGACGGTACCTCGGAGATTGGGAACCCGAAATGCCGGTGACACAAAGGACTGACAAAATGAAAGGGTGGACAAGCGAAAAAAAATCTGTATGGGGTGTTTTTTCGTCAAAAAAAGCAGACAATAGATATTTAAAGTACCATTAGGGGCAAAACCCAGGTATAGTTATAGACAATAAGCATCAAATTATGGTAGATGTTACGAGTTAGAGTTCAATCAAGGTGTGATCATCGACATTTTCCATGGAGATAAATGATGAGAAAGATGTTAATCGGATCCATTTTCGCGTTCGGGCTATGCGCGTTTGCCCAATTGCCTTTAAAGCCGGGCGCCGCGGATTTTACGGCTCCGAACCTTCCTGACCGTGGCGGTTTAACCACGCTGGTAGACTCAATCACCGGTGGCTTCACCGACGGTACGTTCGCAACCAACTCCCAGGACTTTACAGATGCGGCCCCTCCGGCCGTGGCTGATTATTACAACGCGGTTTCCGACGACTTCTTCGTGCCCGCCTGTGATACCTGGTCGGTTACGAGACTGAGCGTTGCCGGTAACTACTTCGACGGCATCGGCCTGATGGACCCGGTTCTGGGTCCCGCCGAGTCCATCAACGTTTATATTTACGCAACAGGCGGCACCGAGCCGAATACGACCGATATTTCCGGCGGCGCCCTGATTTCATACGAGGGGTTGAACTACAACGAAGTGGGCGCGGGCGATTTCGATATCGAGCTGCCGACTCCCATGATTCTGGACGGCGGCGCCGCGGGCACCACTTACTGGATTACCTTCCAGGCCAACCAGTCCATCTCCAACGCCAGCCAGTGGGGTTGGACGCTGTCGACCATCGACAACGGCTCCAACGACGCCGTGTGGATTCAGCAGTCCAATCTGGTTCTGATTCCTACCGATTGTGTAGTCGGTGTGGATGATTGGGACACCCTGGCCGCTTGTGCCGTCAACGGCGGCGAAACCAAAACCGACGTTGCCTTCGCCATGCTCGGCGAAGTGCTGACCAAGGGTATCAGCGTCAACTCCCCCTTGAACCTGGTTGAGGGCGGCAGCACGGGTACCTTCAGCGTGGTTCTGGACGCGCCTCCTTGCGCGACCGTCACCATTACGCTTTCCGACGACGACGCGGACAACAGCGAGATCAGCTACACGCCGACCTCTTTGATGTTCACCGATGCCAATTGGAATGTTCCCCAGGATGTTACCGTAACGCCTCTTACTGACGACATCGACGACGGCGGCGGTACTTCCGCTCCCACGGTCAACACCGTCACCTTTACACCCTCCGGCAGTGATGCCGAGTACACCGGCCTGACGCCGCCCACGGGTATTGTCAATGTTGCCAATATCGACGGCACCGGCGCCATCGACGTGTCGCCCAACAGCGATATCGAGGTTTCCGAGGACGGTTCCACCACGGTGACCATCTCCGCGGCCGGTGCGGCCTTGCCTACCACGGGCACCGTTTCCATCGATGTCAACACCATTACCGGTGATGTGGAAATCGACGGTAACCCCACGACCATTACGTTGTCGGGTCCCGGCTACTCCACTACCATCACCATTAATGGTCTCAGCGATGACTTTGTTGACGGCGACAGTCCCTTCAGCATCTCTTTCGACCCCTCGGTAGCCAGTGACGATCCCGCTTACGGCGGCATCACGCCCTCCTCTATCACGGGTACGGTTCTGGATGCGGACGTTCCCTCCGTCGGCGTTTCTGCTTCTGCCGATCCTATCGTGGTCAACGAAGCCGACGCCCCCATACGCGGGCCCGCCGACACGATAACCTACACCCTGAGCCACGATCCCCAAAGCGATACGGTTGAGATCGACCTGACCACGGACTCCTCCGAGGCCACGGTTTCTCCCACGACCGTCACCTTGACCACTTCCAACTGGAACACCGGCGCCATCGTGACCGTGTCTCCCGTGGATGAGTTTATCGATGACGGCGATATCGACTATGAAATCGTTGCCAGCGCCACGCGTTCCAGTAACCCCGATTGGGACGGCCTGCCCGTTGCCAACAGTGACGCGCGCACGATCGATAACGATACCGCCGGTGTTACCTCCACCGATCCGGTGCTCAGCGATATCGACGAAGACGGTTCCACTACCTTCACCGTGGCCCTGACTTCAGAACCTCTGGTTCCAGACGTTGAAGTCACCATTCAGACTGATGACAACACCGAAGCACAGGTAAGTGTCGGCGTGAATGCCCCGGCGGACACCGCTGTACTGACCTTTACCGGTGACAACTGGGATGACCCTCAAACCGTTACAGTTACCGGGGTTCTGGACGGTATCGTTGACGGCGATATCCCCACCAGTTTCTCGGTCAACGGCTTCGGCGGCGACGACGGCCTCTATAACAGCCTGACGCCCGGCACCACTCTGGAATCGGTAACGGTCAACAACATCGATGTTTGCGAACCGGTTACCATCACCGCGGAGATCGGCCAACCCCTGGAAATCGACGGTACGCCCAACTGTATTCTTGACGTGTACGACTGCTCCGTTGACCCCGCGGAACCCCTGGCCACCATGGTTGCCCTGGACGCCATGGGTCACGTCACCTTCACAACGGGTGACCCCGCCTTGACCAGCGTCGGCGAAGATGCCTGCTTCCAGGCATTCATCACCGGCACAAACACCGCGCTGAACGCTCCGGTACGCACCGTTCCCACCCTTGGCGAATGGGGCATGATTGCCTTCGTCACCTTCCTGATGACGGCCGGTGTTTACCAGATGCGCCGTCGCCGCACGGCCTAAACCTTTCCCCTAATCGGGTTCCTTATTGAAAGGGTCGGTCTTCGGATCGGCCCTTTTTCTATTTGTCCGGGCAGCATCCGCGGTAGGAATTAACACCTTCACATCAATGTATAAGGTCCGGTCTCCAAAACCGCTGATCTCTATTGGATTTTTTCTGACCGACTCTAGGACTTTTCTCCGTTTTATGAAATGATGGGTGCAACGGTCTGTTGTACTTCATGAGAACGCCAACATCTTCTTATGGGTTATTTCAAATCGTCAATACCCCAAAAGGAGATGATATGTCTCAGGCAAACCAAGGTGACCGCGTTCGCATCCACTATACCGGAACTCTGGACGACGGTAGTGTTTTCGATTCTTCCCAAGGCCGTGATCCCCTGGAATTCGTGATTGGTTCGGGTCAAGTCATTCCGGGCTTCGATGAAGGGGTTAGAGGCATGTCGCCGGGCGAAGAGAAGTCCATCCATATTCCCAGCGACCAGGCATACGGCCCCCACAATCCGGAGATGGTGATTTCCGTGCCGCGAGACCAAATGCCGGCCGAATTAAACCCCCAACCGGGCCAACAGCTGCAGATGCAAACCGCACAAGGTCAACCGATTCCCGTAGTGGTTGTCGAAGCGGACGACAGTCAGGTTCGTCTGGATGCCAATCATCCTCTGGCGGGAAAAGACCTCAACTTCGCCCTCCAGTTGGTTTCGGTCAACTAGCTGATCGATGCCGCCTGGAAAAGTTACACCGCTCGTTTGGACGGCGGACGAAAAACAAGCTTCCAAGGACGCGGCCGAGACCGGCAGCGTCCCTTTATCCGTAATCAGTTTCGGTAGTTGCCCAGTTCGCGGTTGATGTGTTTGATGCGCAACGCTTCGTCCTGGTTGACACGAGTTATGTTTTCGTCCCAAACCAATTGCATATTCACGTTGTAGAAGCGGTGCAGGCTGTAGTTTTCTACCGCCGGAAATCCTCGGCGTTGCTTGTGGCGCGCATTGCCGGAACCCGCGTCGAAGTGGGTCAAACCGTTGGCCACCGCCCAGTCGATGGCCTGGTAGTAG
>JASJCB010000098.1 GCA_030066195.1 Acidobacteriota bacterium | reverse complement strand
GCATTTGAAGAATCAGGGGGAGAGGACACAGAGGGCACAGAGTATTCCTTACCTTACTCAGCTCTTTCTTTCCTCCGTGCCCTCTGTGCCCTCTCTTCCTTTGTTTTCTGTTTTTTTCTTGGGAGTTATCAATCCGACAGGACGAGTAAAAGCTTCGAAACGCCTGTTGCCATGGTGGTCTGCCGAAACGACCGGCGTTCTTTCCCAAGTCCGCCGGCCAATCCATACGGCTGACCGGCCGGGTTGTTTTTCAACCGATCTGCCGGCGGGGTTTTACCTGGTTCAGGCATTGAACAACCCGATTTTCGGCTTTTACAACCCAAAACAGCCGAAAGGGGTATTTAATAAGGAATAGGTCTCGCTCTACTGCCTGATTCGTTGATTCTCGCCGCCCGGGATCAAGGAATGCGGACTGATTTCTCGATACTGAAAGTCGGGGAGCAAAGAATCGGTCCTCATTCTTTGCGCACCGAAAGTTCAGGGTCAAAGAATTATTTTTCATTCTTTGCTCCTGACTTTTCCGGGTCAAGGAACTACAACTGATTTCTTTCACATTACTTTTCGGGGCGCCAAGAATCAGTTCCGATTCTTTGCTCCTGACTTTTCCGGGTTAAGGAATCAGGCCTCATTCTTTGCTCCTGACTTTTCCGGATCGAGGGATCAGAACCGATTCTTCGATGTTCCATTTACCGACACAACTTATGACAACCGGAAATACGCGCCCCGATCTTCCGATCGACAACAGCACGGGGCGCCGTTTGCATCACACCGCGGCAGAGCGGGTTTCCGATTCGCGGACCGTTCCGCAGTTCCAGCATTGGGTGAAGGCGGCGGTCAGTTCTTCCTCGCAGTTTGCGCAGGTCCAATCCGAGCCTTGGACGGGGAAGACTACCTGTTCGATAAGGCCTTTGGCTCGTTCCAGTTGTTGGTCGTGATGAATCCACAGTTCCGCGTTGCAGACAATGGGCGGCACTTCGCCCATGGCCCCGCCGACCGGGTTTTCGTTTTTGGTGAAACAGGGGATTTGGTGATCTAACAGTACTTGCTTCAAGTGTTCCAACATGGGCAGGTCGAGGGTTCGATGGACATTGATCATAAGCAAACCTCCTTCAGGGGGCCGGCCTTGCGACACGGTCCCTTAACTCAGTAAACGGGAAAAGGGGCGGCAACGGTTCCCGTATCGGCAAGAAATTACCGGAGTTTATCCCAGGCGTTTCACCCACGCCGCTTTTCATCGAGGGTTTTTTAAAACATCACTCACGGGGCTCGGGGCATGCGTCGGACCTTTTCCCTCGGCGATGAGAAGTGTAGGTACGCGAACAACAAATCATTTATTTCTATGTGCTCTCACCGGAACGGGCTTGAAAACGATTTACCCAGATCACACAATTTACCCGGAAAAAGGACCGAGCCCGGTACGAAATAGACAAGTTTTTGTTTCTTCCATTTATCGTTTTGTTTCAACGCCTTAGAGATTTTTACCCCTCCCTGACGCCGCGCTTACACTTTTTTTACATTGAGGGGTCACCGGCTTTTTGCTTATAATGCGTGGGATCAATACATTGTGCCGTCTTAAATGATAGACAGCCTTCTCCTTGAGTCTTCGCCGCATGGCGTGGCATTTTAAATTGCTCGATGTTGATATTGGATGGATGTTATCCGCTTTTCTATGGGTGACCGACGCATTCCCGTTCCGCATGAACGGGGTACTGGATAGATCATTCGGTTTGCCGGTTTCCGGACAACCCGAACTTCTCGAAATCAAATCTAAGGAGAATTCGATTATGGAGAGAAAGTATGGTCGAATGACGCTTTTCTGCGTTCTCGCGTTCCTGGCCTTCCCGGCTGTGGCGCAGCAGGAAACAGGCAGCATCACGGGTACCGTAACGACTGAAGGTGAAGGCGAGAGCCTGCCCGGTGTTACGGTCAGCGCAACCGGTAAATTCCTTTTCGGTGAGCGTAGCACGGTAACCGACGAAAACGGTCGCTACCGCCTGCGTAACCTGCCTGTGGGTGACTACACTGTAACGTTCGTGATGCCCGGCTTCAAAACCGTGAAAAACACCGACGTCACCGTTGCACTGGGTCAGACTACCCCCCTCAACGTACGCATGGCTGTTTCCAGTGTACAAGAAGTATTAACCGTTACCTCCAACGAGCCGCTGGTCGACGCAACCACGGCCAACCAGGGTGACAGCTTCAGCTCCGAAACACTGGATTCCCTGCCCACCACCAAAGACCCCTGGTCCATCCTGGAGATCACTCCCGGTGTTTACATGAGCCAGGCCAACGTCGGCGGTAACAAGCAGGGTACGCAGGCGCGCTTCGGCGCCCACGGTACTTCCCCGTACCAGAACGCCTACTACGTTGACGGCATCAACCTGACGGATACTTCCGCTTCCGGTGCTTCCGGTCAGTACTATGACTACGACACCTTCGAAGCCGTTCAGGTTTCTACTGCAAGCCACGATGCTTCTGTCGGCGCACCCGGCGTCAACATCACCATGGTGACGAAAACGGGTTCCAACGAATTTGAAGCAAAAGCCAGTTACGGCTACTCTACCGAGGATTGGCAAAGCAATAATTCGGTCGTGCGTTCATCAGACGGTCGCGTCATGAGTTCTACCCAGGACTACAACGAAGAATGGGGTGTGAACTTCCGCGGTCCTCTGATCAAAGATAAATTGTGGTTCTTCGTTGCCTACCACTTGAACGAAGTCAACCTGTATACACCCAATACCAGCGAAGCTCTGTCGGACCTTACTGAATTGGAACAGACGAACGCGAACTTGAAGTGGGCGATCAACGATAACCACACCTTCAAAGTCGCTTACAACGAAAACAACAAGACCAAGTCCAATCGTCTGCCCACCTGGCCCTCCAGCTCCTACTATCAGGATGTCGGTCGCGGCTGGGCCCAGGACGGTCCCGGTGATGCCTGGTACGTCCAGGACGAATGGTTCGTCAACGACTCTTTGACCTTCAACTTCAAATACGGTGAGCAGAGCTTCCCGTTCACCCTGGGTCCCGCGGCTGACACGCCCGCTGACGTGTTGACTCGTTACCCCGTACACGTCAACATCGGTGACGGTACTGCAACTTCGGCATACGACTACCCGATCTACGATCGTTCCAACCAGACCTTTACTGCTAAAGGTAACCTGTTCAAAACCGTCGGCCCGACGTCTCACGACATCACCTTCGGTTTCGATATGTTGTTGTCCGAAAACTCTGCGCAGGACATTTACCCCGGCGACGCCATCGTGTACCAGTACGACCAAACAGAGGGTGAAGTCTGGTTCATTCGTCCCGTCAAGGCCACGAGTGAAACCGAGAACATGGCGTTTTACATCAACGACGTCATCACCTACAACAAGTGGACCTTCAACGTAGGCCTGCGCTACCAGGACCAGTCCGGCACCATCGGCGGCGGTACCCTGCCCGGCGTTTGGCAGAACGTACCCGCGGAACTGGGCGTTATCGGCGGCCAGACCTTCGCATCTCGTTTCGGCGATGTCGTTTCCGACGAAATCTCCGATGCAGCCACTTGGGATAACATTCTGCCCCGTATCAACATCACCTACGACCTGAACGCAGACGGTCGTACGTTGATCAAGTTGGGTCTCAACCAATACGCTAACACCATGAACACCAATGAGTTCGAATTGCTTTCACCGCTGTCCGAGTACGAAGAGGATTTCCCCTGGGAAGACAAGGACGGCAACGGCCTGTTCCTGGGTGACGGCACCGACTGGGACGAAGTCGATTTCGACAATCAGCTCTGGTCCACCGGTTCTTCTTCCGGTACGCCCATCGCCGACGACTATGAAGCGCCGATGACGGATGAAATCATTTTGAACGTAAGCCATCAGTTCGCCAACAACCTGGCAGTGTCGGCCACTTACATCAACCGCCAATCCTACGACCAGACCTATACCTTCCAAAACGGTATCTTTGGTCTGCAGAACTGGGACACCACCACCTACACCGACGCCAGGGGCACCGTTCATGACGGTTACACCTATGTCGGCGACGGTTTCGTCAGTTCGATTCGCGGTAACTTGAGAGATTACGAAACCGATTACAACGGTTTTGAACTCACGGCCAGCCAGCGTGGCAAAGGTTACTCCTGGAACTTCTCGTTCACCACGGGCAGCGTTGACCTGAGCTACAACCTTAACGAACTGAACGATCCCAACACGGCGGAAAACCTCGGCGCGGGCCGCGGCTTCTCCAACGACTATGCCGGTGAGTGGACCGCACGTCTGTACGGTTCCTACGACCTGCCCTGGGATCTCCAGTTGAGCGCGAAAATGCGCTACGACTCCGGTAGCTACTTCAACGCGTTCGAAAACTTCAACAATGGTCGCGGCACCTTCAGCCTGTTGGTGAACGGTCGTGAGACCGATTCCTATCCCTCTTACCTGCTCACCGACATCGGCCTGGGTCGCACCTTCAAGCTCGGCAATGCCGGTAACCTGGAAGTCAAGTTCGATGTTTACAACATCACCAACGAAGACACCCAGATTTCCAACCGGACCAGCAACATCGCCTCTTCCGTTTACGGAGATATCGGCGAGATCCTCGGTCCCCGCATTGCTCGCTTGAACGTCAGCTACATCTACTAATACCGGTATCCGAGAGGATTCCCGAACGAACACGGGCCCGGCATCCGCCGGGCCCTTTTTCGTTTCAGGACATGCAACATCGCAACTTCTCAAAAAGCCCGGGTTAGATACAGAGTAGCGTGAACAAACCTCACGTGGCTCGACCTGGGTAAGGAACCGACAGCCGGCCTGAATGATGACCCTGCTTATAAGCAAGGTGAGGCTTTGTTCGCGACGGAGGAACAGGAAAAAAACGCGACGTATGTACGGAGACCGAAGGGAAGCTCCCGGCAGAAAGGGTAGCATAAACAGATCCCACCTGAGATTCTTTGCGGGCTTTCCTGGTTTGTTTTGGTGTGCGGGCATGCCTTCGGTCTTAAAGTCATGACTTGTTCCTCGGAACATGATTGTCCGACGCGAGCAAACCCGGGGTGTGCCGGTAAGCACCTGTCTATAACCGCAACCGTCCTGGTTCCGTCCGTGATCGTTCCGTGTCCGGGCTTGCTCACGCTACTTCGGGATCATCGTCGTTGTATTTTGGGCCGAACCTTTGGAGGGTTTTCCGGCCTTGTCGCCTGCAAACAACCCGATTTTCGGTTTTAACAACTCAATACAGTCAAAACGTATGACTCTTGCCGGAATAGTCCTCATGATACTGCCTGATTGGTTGATCCTCGTCGCCGAGGATCGTGGTATGGGGCTTGATTCCTCGATACTTAAAGTCGGGGAGCAAAGAATCAGTCCTCATTCTCGGCGCACCGAAAGTTCAGGAGCAAAGAATCAGTTCTCATTCTTTGCTCCCGAAAAGTCCGGGTCAAGGACCCACAACTGATTTCTTTCACATTACTTTTCGGGGAGCAAAGAACCGGTTTCGATTTTTTGCTCCTGACTTTTCCGGGTCGAGGAACCAGGCTTCATTCTTTGCTCCTGACTTTTCCGGGTCGAGGAATCAGAACTGATTCTTGATCCTGGAATTACGGGAACAACCAATGACAACTGAAAACATATGTTGCAACATCTCAATGAGTTCGGGTAGGGCAACAAAAAGTGCCGACCATTGAGCCAATCGGCAAGTAAGATACTCTATATGTGAGTACATTTTGTTCTTCCCGGGAAGAATCAAGGATCTTATGCAAAATGTTCGTGTCTTCCCGGGATGAATCGAGTATCGAAGGCCGGCTCCTTATTGCCTTCCTGGGAAGATTTGAGGCAATCCGGCGTTGGTTCCCCAGCCCCCCGACGTGCTACAATGTTCCCTGTATGTGATTTTTGCCTTCACCGAGGGGTTCCCATGTTGTTTATCGGAAATATCGGCGTTCCCGAGGTCATCGTTATCCTGTTACTGGCGTTGTTGATCTTCGGTCCCAAGAAACTGCCTGAGCTGGGTCGTTCCCTGGGCAAAGGCATCCGCGAGTTCCGAAAGGGCACCAGCGGTCTGATGGAAAGTATCAACGAACCGCCCCCGGCGCAGCCGCCCGCCCAACCGCAAGCTCCGGCCGCTTCTGTCCAAACCCCCAAGCCCGCCGCCCAAACCGGGCCCTCCCCGACCAAAGACCAACCGGAAGAAATGGTCATCGACCTGGAAAAAGAAGGTAACAGCAACGGATGACCAAGGCCGATCCCAATGAAATGAGCTTCTTCGAGCACCTGGAGGAGCTTCGCGGACGCATCTTCAAAAGCCTCATTCTTTGGGTTGTGGTCTTCTGCGTCTGCTTTTTCTTTCATAAAGAGATCTTCGAGTTCCTGGCTACGCCCTACAAAAACCTGGGTGAAAACCACGGTTTCACCATGATCGATCCCAAGGAACCCTTCCTGGCCCATATCCGCGCTTGTTTCTGGGTGAGCATCATCCTGTCCAGCGGGCTCATCTTCTACCATATTTGGATGTTCGTTTCGCCGGGCCTCACCAAAAGCGAAAAGTGGTTTGCGCTGCCCTTCCTTATCTTTATGAGCCTGTTCTTTATCCTGGGATGCCTGTTCAGTTTCGTCCAAGTCTTTCCTACCGCACTGGATTATCTGATCTCCTATAACTACGGCGGCTCACAGAACCTGGTGACGCGCAGTTACTACCTGTCTATCTTGTTTGCGTTCGTCATGGGCATGGGCGCCAGTTTTGAATTGCCCCTGGTTATCTTCTTCCTGGCCAAGGTGGGCGTCGTCACGCCTCGTTTCCTCCTGCAGAAATTCAAGTATGCCGTGTTGATTGTCTTTACCATCTCCGCAATCATCACCCCTACTCCCGATCCCTATATCCAAACCTTTCTGGCTGTACCCATGTTGCTGCTCTACCTGCTTGGCGTCGGTGCGGCGGCGCTGGTGGCCAAAAAGAAAAAAGAGGAGGACGAGGAGGAGGCGCTCTCCCTGGCGAGTGAGACCGTGCCCGTGGATGAGGAGGTAAGGTGAACCTGGACGGATTCTGCTGCCCCAACTGTCACGGGCCTTTGGCTGTCGATTCCGATAAGTTGGCCTGTAAGTTGTGCGCCTTGGGTTATCCTATCGAGGACGGTATTCCCGTGTTGATCCCGGCGCGTGCCGTCCGAACGGAGATTCCTCATGATTGAGGTAGCAGTGTTGCACCGCATCATCGAGCGCTTCTCGCAATGCCGGATCCTGGTGGTCGGCGACCTGATGCTCGATCGTTTCATTTGGGGCAAGGTCAATCGAATCTCGCCCGAGGCGCCGGTCCCGGTGGTTCAGGTTACCCGCGAAACCGCCCATCTAGGCGGCTCGGCCAACGTGGTGGCCAACCTGGAGGCTTTGGGCGCGGCCGCCGTGCCGGTGGGCCTGTTGGGCGACGACGAGGCCGGCAAGACCCTGGCCGCCAATTTCACGGCTCAGGGCGTTACAACCGACGGCCTGCTCTTTGACGATGATCTGCAAACCATTCAAAAAATTCGGATCATCGCCCAACAACAGCAGGTAGTGCGGGTAGACCGCGAACAACTGGTGCCGCTGAACCAAAGCCAGGAACGACGATTGTGTGAACGTATCGATGTGATGCTGAAGGGATGCGGTGCCGCTATTGTGAGCGACTATGGGAAACTGGTCATTACTCCCGGATTGCTGCAACATATCGCGGGAAGGCCGCCCGAAATCTTGCTGGCCGTGGATCCCAAGGACAAGAACTTCGATCACTACCGCGGCGCCGATGTGGTTACGCCCAACCACGGCGAAGCCGAACGCCTGGCCGGCATGAGCATCGACCCGGAAAACGGCAGCTTACTGGAAGCGGGCGCCAAAATATTCGATCGGCTGCAATGCAGAAAGCTGCTGATTACCTTGGGCGAGCACGGTATGGCGCTGTTTCTCGGGCCGAATCAATGTATCCATATCCCCACCCAGGCCCGTGAGGTCTTCGACGTCAGCGGCGCCGGCGATACTGTCATTGCCGTCTACACACTGGCCCGTGCGGCCGGCGCCGATGATCACGAGGCTGCCGTTTTGGCCAATGCCGCCGCCGGGGTGGTGGTGGGTAAACTGGGCACCGCCTCGCTGAGCCCTGCCGAGTTGACGGAGGCCCTCGATCGTTTGCCGGGTTTACGCGGCTAGAGTTTTTTTGGATGTTTGAATTCCTCGGGAGGTTGTATGGAAGATCACAAAACCGGTCTTTCCCAAAGTTTCCGAGATAAGCTCGAGGACCGCTCTCGAAGCCTCCATGCTCAGGTAGCGCTGACTTTCGGCTTGTTCAGCACCATTGTCTTCCTGTTCCTGATGCCGGGGATTGTCTTCTTGACCGCCCCTGTCAGCATCCTTTTCGGTATCAAGGGTTTACGCTCCAGTAAGCGAACCATGGCAATGCTTGGGATTGTTTTATCCGGTATCCCGCTTCTGCTTATCTCGATAAATGTCATAATTTAGAAAACTTGAGCTGGTTCACCCGCGGCCGGCGTCTACGGAAATCCGAAACAAGTGAAACTACTCACTCAACTCAGGCGTAGATTGTTAGTGTGACCCTAACCGAATTACACACCAGATATCTATGGATGCGCCTGCATCCCCATAACTAAGGAGAATTATGATGAAAAAATTCAAGAAAGCCGCCATGCTTTTGCTCCTGTCCTCCGTTTTGGCGTTGGGCATGGGCCAGTACTCGATGGCCACTTTGATCGATCTTGGTGAATGCGACAGTCTGCAAGCCGGTACTTGCGGCGGTTGCCCCTACCTGATCGACCTGAGCTCTACCTGCACCAAAAACGGTGTTACCTACCGTGTATATTGGGCGCAGCCCGATTGCGATCCCTGGTACTGCTATAAGTAAAACCGCAACCCCCCTAGCGTTAGAATAATTGGAAAGGCCGGATCCTCGATCCGGCCTTTCTTCATAGAACAGCTTCCGTAAACCCATCGGCGGGGTCCGGTTTTTGCACCCCCCGGGCTTTTAACGGCGACTCCTTTAGCGGGTTTTCTAAACCCTCCTACCGACCGGAACTTTGAAGAATCGAGGATGCGAATGAGCGCTAGTTTGGAAGAAAAGGTCGCGGCGGCAAAAGAACGCCTCGACGCACATGTCCGCGAGATTGTTCAATGGCATTTCAACCCCGAGACCGGGTGCCCCTTCTGGCTGAACTTTGCCCAAAAACTGGATTTCGACCCACGCGAGAAGATCAATAATTACAGCGACCTCAAGATCCTGGGTCACTTCCAGGACAACTGGCTGCGCAAGGAGCCGGTGCGAAACTGGATTCCAAAGGCTTATCAAAACTCACCGGTATCCGTTTTCGAAACCGGAGGCTCCACGGGCGTTCCAAAATACCGCATCAATATCAACGACTTCCGCGCCGATTACAGCCTGTTCAGCGAAACGCTTCACGACGAGGGTTTTCCCCACGGCGCCGACTGGCTGATGTTGGGACCCACCGGCCCGCGTCGCCTGCGCCTGGCCATCGAGCACCTGGCCCAGGTTCGCGGCGGTATCGCCTTCCACTTGGACCTGGATCCGCGCTGGTTCAACAAGATGCTCAAGACCAACCGGCCCCAGGATGCCGCGCTCTATAAGAACCACGTCATCGACCAGGCGCTGGTCATCCTCAAGCAGCACCCCAACGTGCGCTGTATCTTCACCACGCCCAAGCTTCTGGAAGCGCTCTGCGAAAAGGTCGACCTGGTGCGCCACGGCATTACCGGCATCTTCTGCGGCGGTACCGAGATGAACGCCCAGTTTCACCGCTTCGCGCGGGAGGAACTGATCCCCGGCATCGATTTTGTGCCCACCTACGGCAACACCTTGATGGGCCTGGCTTGTCACAAGCCGTTCGACCCCGCGACCAACGATTATTCCATTACCTATTACCCACCTCATCCACGCGCCATGTTCGAGATTGTCAACCCGGACAACCTGGACGAGGTGGTGCCCTACAACACCCAGGGCCGTGTGCTCTTGACCACCCTCACCAAGGAGTTCTTCGTACCCCGTTTCGCCGAGCGCGATCAGGGTTATCGGGCGGAACCTATCGACCTCTATCCGTGGGACGGCGTCCGTGACCTGGGCCTGTTCACCCAGTTCGAAGAGTCGGTGGTCGTGGGGGTTTACTGATGCTGCATATTCCCGTCCTGCGTGCGGGCATTCCGTACAAGAGCCTCAACACACTCACCATCACCGATTTCCGCACGGGGCAACCCATGGCCGAAATGAGCCTGGCCAATCCCGGTCTCATCGGCCGTGATATGATGCACGCCCGCGACCATCAGGAAGAGTTGGAAAGGTACACCATCGACGAATTGATTGCCGTTTGCGAGAATGCGGCGGATATCTTCCTCAACGATCATCTTCCCTTGGGCGACACCATGCAAGGTCCCGATGATTATCTGGACAGCATCACCGCCTCTACCGGCACGCCCAAATCAAGCGCTCGCCGCAATATGGACAAGATTGCAGCCGCCATGCAGCAGTCGCGCACCGTTCTGGACGGCTTGACGCGCGGGCTTCGCCTGGACGAGCTCAGCCAGATGTTCCGTCGCGAAACTGCAAGCCTGGGCGCCATTCTGCCTAACAACTCCCCGGGTGTACACTCGCTCTGGATTCCCTCTATTCCCTTGCGTACGCCGCTGATTCTGAAACCCGGCAGCAGGGAACCCTGGTCGCCCTACCGCATCGCGGCGGCGCTGACCAAGGCCGGTATGCCGCCCGAGGGTATCAGCATCTATCCCACCGATCCCAACGGTACTCGCGAGATCCTGATGCGGGCCGGCAAGTCCATGTTCTTCGGCGATAAATCCACGGTGGAAGCCTGGAAAGGCGAGGACAAAATTCAGTTGCACGGACCCGGTTGGTCCAAGGTTCTACTCGGCTCCGACATGTCAAGCCGCTACGCGGATTACCTGGACCTGATGGTCACCTCGATCGCGGCCAACGGCGGGCGCAGTTGCATCAACGCCTCCGGCGTCTGGACCTCGGCCGACGGTCGCGAGATGGCGGAGGCCCTGGCCGAACGTCTGGCGGCCATTCCGGCGCGTGGTATGGAAGATCCCGAGGCGATTCTTTCCGCCTTTACCAATCCCAAGTTGGCCCATATGGTCTCTCGTCAGATCGACAGCTACCTGGCTCAAGGCGGCGCCGAGGACCTGACCGCCAAATATCGGGAAGGTGACCGGGTGGTGGAATTAGAAGGCTGCACCTTTTTGTTACCTACTTTGATCTGGTGCGACGAGCCCGATCATCCCCTGGCCCGGGCGGAATACCTCTTCCCCTACGCCTCGGTGGTCCAGGTGCCGCAGGATCGCATGGCTCAAGCCATTGACCTGACCCTGGTGGCTACCCTGCTGTCTCGCGACGAGCAACTGATTCGCGACTTGCAGGACAGCACTTTTGTGGATCGCCTGAACGTGGGACCCATTCCCACGGTCAAGATCCGCTGGGATCAACCGCACGAGGGCAACCTGTTCGAACTGCTTTACAAACAACGCGCGGTGCAGTTCGCCGCGTTCTAAACCAGTCGCAAGGAAATCACAACATCCGGGTGTGCTGACCAGGAAAACGGGAGGAGCCTTTCTATGACTACTGTGCCGCCTGACGCCGCGCACGCCGCTACCATTCAATTCGACTTTCAACCCACCATCCGGGTCCGTTTCGGACCCGGCACGCTTGCCGAACTGGGCAAGGCCGCGAATGAGTTGGGCGGTTCTCGCGTGCTGCTGGTGACCGATCCCGGCCTGAGGGCCGCGGGCCACGAGGCAAACGCGATCGCCCGACTGGAAGAGACCGGCTTGAAGGTTTTCACCTTCGATCAGGTCGAGGAAAACCCCACCACCCGCGTGGTCGAGGCATGCACCGCCTTCGCACGCGATGCCGGGGACATCGACCTGATCGTAGGACTGGGCGGGGGCAGTTCCATGGACTGCGCCAAAGGCGCCAACTTTCTGCTTTCCAACGGCGGGCAGATGCAGGACTACTGGGGCAAAGGCCTGGCCAAACAAGCCATGCTCCCCTCCATCGGTGTTCCCACCACGGCGGGTACCGGCAGCGAGGCCCAGTGCTTTGCGTTGATATCCGACGAGAAGACGCACCGGAAGATGGCTTGCGGCGACTTGAAGGCGCGCTTTCACACCGTCATTCTGGACCCGGAACTATTGCATAGCGTGCCTCGTGAAGTCGCGGCCACCACCGCCATGGACGCGGTTACGCACGCATTGGAGAGCTTTGTCACCAACGTTCGCAATCCCGTTTCCCAAATGTTCGCCCGCGAGGCCTGGCGCTTGTTGAATGCCAACTTCGACACCGTACTTTCCGGCAGTGGCGGAGATGAAGCCTGGGGCAATATGATGCTGGGAGCGCATTATTCCGGCTGCGCTATTGAAAATTCCATGCTGGGTGCGGCCCATGCCTGCGCCAATCCGTTGACGGCGCAATTCGATGTGACGCACGGCGTGGCGGTGGGTTTGATGCTGCCGCACGTCATCCGCTTCAACAACTGCACGGTGGACGAACTCTACGACGACCTGGCCGATTCGGCTAAAATGGACGGACCGGGCAGCGGCGCGGAGCGGCTGGCCCGGCGCGTCTCGGAAATGCAGGTCGCGGCCGGCTTGCCTACCCACTTGAATCATTTCGGTATCGAGGCAAAGCACCTGCCGGCATTGGCCGATGATGCAAAGCACCAATGGACCGGCAATTTCAATCCCAGGCCTGTCGCCGAGGAACAATTCCAGGAACTATACGAAGCCGCACTTTAAGCGTATCTCATCCATGAAGGGGCACCGATGCGACACACACCTTTCCATCTGCTGATCCTTGCGATCATCTTCACCCCGGTGACGGCGCGGGCCGACTGGCCGCTGTTTCGCGGGGACGCCGCCAACAGCGGAGTGGCCGAACCGGGTTTTCCCGAGCAACCTCAGATTTTGTGGTCCTTCCGCATGCCGGACCAGGAGATCGAGGGTTCTGCCGTAATTGCCGGCGGTACGGTTTACATTCCCAGCCTCAGCGGTAAACTTTATGCACTCGATTTCAAAACCGGCGCTCAGAAATGGACCTACCAGGCTTCCGATGAGGTCAAATCGACGCCGTCAGTCTACGAGGGCATCGTCTTTTTCGGTGACGAGCGCGGATTCCTGCACGCGCTGGACGCCGAAACCGGAACCCTGAAATGGAAATTCGAAACCGAGGGCGGTGTGGTCTCCTCACCCAAGGTCATCGACGATGCGGTTTACTTCGGCAGCTACGACGCCCTGTTCTATGCTTTGGATATGGAAACCGGCAAAAAACGTTGGTCGGTGGAAACCGAGGGGTATATTCATGCCACGCCCGCAATTTACAAGAATGAATTGATCTCGGCCGGTTGCGACGGCTTTCTGCGCGTATTCGGCGCCGAGAAGGGTAAGGAACGCTTCCAATTGGGGGTCGGCGGATATGTGGCCGGCAGCGCCCTGGTGGTCAACAACCGCGCCTACGTGGGTACCTTCGAGAATCAGGTCATCTGCGTGGACCTGGATACCGGCAAACCGGTATGGGCCTATGAGCACGAGATTCGCAAATTCCCTTACTACAGTTCACCCGCCCACGCTGACGGGAAGATCTTCATCGGCGGCCGGGACAAAATGATGCGCGCCCTGGACGCGGCCACAGGTGATGAGTTGTGGACCATTCGCTCGCGCGCCAAATTCGACAGTTCCCCGGTCGTCAGCGGCGACCTGCTGGTCTTCGGCGATGTTTCGGGCAAATTGTTCGCGGCCAAACACGCGGACGGTAAAATCGTCTGGGAATACGAAACGGGCGCGGGCCTTGTCGGCTCACCCGCAATCGCGGACGGTAAAATGGTCATCGGCATGACCGACGGCCGGGTCTTTTGCTTCGGCAAGAAATAGGAGCGATACATTTGAGTACGGTTGAAGAGAAAAAAAACAAAACGGAAGTAGGCAGTGTCTTCATCTCCAACTATCCTCCCTATTCGGTTTGGACCGATGACAAGGGCTCGGAACTGGAACAAGCCTTTGAAACACCGGGCGATCCCGAGAAGCCCATGGGACTCTACCTGCATATTCCCTTCTGCCGCAAACGCTGTAAGTTCTGCTACTTCAAGGTCTACACGGACAAGAACAGCCGCGAAATCCAGGCTTATATCGACGCCGTGGAAAAAGAGATCGGCATGATTGCCCGGCGTCCGGCCGTGGCGGGGCGCAAGCTCAAATTCCTATATGTGGGCGGGGGCACGCCGTCGTATATCAGCGGCAGGCACCTGCGGGGCATTATGGATCACATCAAGGCCGCGCTTCCCTGGGACGACATGGAAGAAGTTACCTTCGAATGCGAGCCGGGTACGCTGACCGAGAAAAAGCTGGAGATCATCAAGGAAGTGGGCGTGACGCGCCTCAGCCTCGGCGTGGAAAACTTTGACGATGATATTTTATCCGAGAACGGCCGCGCCCATATTTCGACCGAGGTCTATAAGGTTCATCCCTGGATCAAGAAACAGGGTTTCGATCAATTGAACATCGACCTGATTTCCGGCATGGTCGGCGAAACCTGGGAGAACTGGAAAGCCAACATCGAGAAGGCGATCGATTACGATCCGGACAGCATCACCATCTACCAGATGGAACTGCCCTTCAACACGGTCTACAGCGGGCGCATTCTCAACGGCGAAGAAGGCCTGCCCGATTTTGCCGATTGGAAGGTGAAGCGCGAATGGCATAATTATGCCATGGAACGCCTACAAGAAGCGGGTTACGCGAT
Source organism: Acidobacteriota bacterium (assembly GCA_030066195.1). Taxonomy (GTDB): domain Bacteria; phylum Acidobacteriota; class Holophagae; order Acanthopleuribacterales; family Acanthopleuribacteraceae; genus JASJCB01. The sequence continues at coordinate 24,221 of JASJCB010000098.1, read as the reverse complement.
TGCCAGCGGGTACACCATGGTGAAACGCGATAAAAAGGTGAGTTTCGGCTATCGCGATCATTTGTGGCGCGGCGCCGACCTCCTGGCCTTGGGTTGCAGCGCCTTCGGTCACATCCAGGGCGTGCACTACCAAAACCAGCCTTCCATTGTTACTTATACTCAAATGGTGGAAGAAGGCAGGCAGCCCTTGCGACGCGCCTATGTGCCCACGGAAGAGGAACGGCTGGTGCGCGAGATGATCCTGCAAATGAAGCTCGGCTATCTGTACACGGCCTATTTCCAAGAGAAATACGGGGTGGATATCCTCGAAAAATTCCAGGACCAGTTTGCCATGCACAAGGAAAACGGCATGCTGGATTTCGGCAACGGCAAGGTTACCCTCACAAGAGCGGGCCTGTTGCGAGTAGACAGCCTGCTGCCGGCTTTCTACGATGCCAAATACCAAAACACACGCTATACTTGAGCGGATATGCAAAACAAGCTCTCGGTCGGTGTGAAAGCCGGCTACGGTACTGCCGAAATCGGCATCATGGCCGCCGAGGTGCTGATTCGGGTTTTTCTGCTTAAGTTCTACACCGATGTCGTCGGTTTGGCCCCTGACATGGCCGGCTACGCGGTAGCGATCGGCGTGTTGTGGGATGCGGTGACCGATCCGCTGATGGGCAGTATCTCCGACCACTTTCCTTCCCGCTTCGGACGGCGCATTCCCTTTATGGCCATCGGCGCCGTCACCCTGGCCGTTGCCTTGTACCTGCTCTTCAATCCACCTGAGCTGACCTCGGAATGGGGTCGGTTCGGTTATCTGCTGGGCGTCTATATCTTCTTCAATACGGCTTTCACGGTCCTATCCGTGCCACATTCGGCCCTGGCCGGCGATCTGACTGAGCATCCGGGTGAGCGTTTGCATCTTTTCGGTTATCGACTTTTTGCCGGTAACCTGGGTCTGGTCACCGGTACGGCCCTGCCCGGCATTTTTGCGGCGGTACTTACTACCGGCGATCCCGCTTCCTCGGCTAGTGCCGTGGTCGCCGGTTTGATCATTGTTACCGCCGGTATTACCATTCTGAGCACGGGGCGTTACGATCGACCGCAACCAACTCAAGTAAGGCCTTCCGACTCCCCAAAAACAGGGTTGGTCGCATTGCTCAGAAATCGCGCTTTCTTTATTCTATTCACCGCTTATTTCATTGCAACTCTTGGTCTGACGGTCAACTCATCCCTGGCTCTTTACTACTACAACTACCGTCTGAACCTGGACGAGGTCACGGTCAACTTCATCATAGCTTTCTTCATCTTGATCTTTTGTCTTTCCATTCCCGTTTGGATTGTGGTCGCCCGCAAATACGGCAAAAAACTGCCCCTGGTGATCGGCGTCAGCGGCCTGGGCGTGATGTCGATGATCGTCTATCCCCTCTTTCCCCCGGGCCAGGCGAGTTGGCCCTACCTGGCCGGATTCCTCGGCGGCATATGCATCGGTTCGGTGGTGTTGCTGGACGCCACGTTGGCCGATATTGTCGACTACGACAAGGTCTGGTCGCGCGAATCCCGTTTCGGCCTGTTCTTCGGCTTCTGGAAACTGGGCGGCAAAGCCAGCCGGGCCGTGGCGCTGGCTCTCACTGGAAAACTGTTGGCGATAATCGGTTTCGTCCCCAACGCGGTACAAACCCCCGAGGTATCCTGGTTTCTGGCCCTGGCGTTCGGCCCCGGGGTAGGCCTGTTCCTCATCGCAGGGGCGATCATCGCGGCGGCCTATCCTTTAAGTGAAAAAAAGCACGATCAGGTGCTCCGCATCCTGGCTTATCGCGAACAAAAAAGCGCGACAAATAATTGAATCAGTATAACTTATAGCTTGTCTTTCTCTTTTCTGATGTGTTAACGTGATCAGGTTGAGAAACAAAAGCCATTCCCTTCGGGGGATGGCTTTTGTTGGTTTAGGGATAATTATTCGCGACTACATATTGAGGAGGCGTTATGGCTCTGGAATTACTCTTGTCCCGTTTCGATACTCGTAAGGTCAAGGAAAGAAAGTCCGCCGACGAATTACCGGACATGTTCGACCTGCCCTCCGATAACCCGGAGGAACCAGGTTTGCCGGATCTCATTCACTTCTACCAACCGGCTCTTTTAAATGCCACATTGCGCACGGATAAGCCGCACTTCAAAGCCGCCGATATGAACTTGTATTACGATCCCAAACACCCTCGGCGTTTCATTCGACCCGATTGGTTTATCGCCGTGGGCGCCGATCCCCTCTACCAGGACGAGCAACGGAGGAGCTTCGTCATGTGGAAGGAACCCGTACCCCCTACCCTGGTCATTGAAATCCTCTCATATGGAACGGAAGATGAAGACCTGGGAACCGGTCCGCCTAAATCTAACGGCCGGATGAAGAAATACGAAATCTACCGAGATATCATCAAGGTGCCCCATTATATGCCCTTCAGTTATGAGGACAACGATCTGATCTATAAATGTCGTTTGAAGAACGGGAAATATGAAAACGAGGTCAACTTTGAAGGGGATTTCTCCAGGCACTACATCGAAGAATTGGATCTCGTACTGGGCTCCTGGTTCGGTACCTATCAAGGCATTTACGGTACCTGGTTGCGTTGGTTCGAGAAAGACGGAACCATGATACCTACGCCCGAAGAATTGGTAGAGCAACAGAACGTCCGTGTCAAACAAGAAATCGCCCGTGCGGAGCAGGCATCCGCCCGTGCGGAGGCCGCCGAAAAGGAGGTGGAACGCTTTCGCAGCCTACTGATCAGCATGGGGATCAACCCCGATACTTGATCGACTGTCCTTAAGGAACTGCCGTCATCGGCCAGATCAGGGGAACAAGGTATAGGCTTGCCGCCAGGATGATAAATACCAGCGGCAATCCTACCCTTGCATAGTCTCCGAACCGAAAATTACCGGGGCCCAAAACCAGGGTGTTGACCGGGGAGGCAATCGGTGTCAGGAAGGCCGAGGATGCGCCCGCCGCGACCATCATCAGAAGCGGGTAGGGGGATACTCCCATTTGACCGCTGATTTCCAGGGCCACCGGCGCCAGCAATACGGCGGTAGCGGTATTGCTGATAAACTGGCTCAGCAACATGGTCATCAAAAATACGCCGGCCAACAGGTACACCGGTTCGGCGCCGCCCAACCTTTCGATCAGGCTGGTCGCCATGAGCTCCGTGGCTCCCGTTTCCTGGAGCGCGCTGCCCATGGGAATCATGGCCGCAATCAAAATCAAGCTTTGCCAGTTGATCTGGCGGTAGGCGGTTTCCGTATTCAGACATCCCAAAAGAATCATGGCCAGGGCGGCTGCTAAAGAGACAATCACCAGTGGAAAGACCTTAAAAAGAATCAGGAGAACCATCAGGAATAGGATGCCGATTGCCGCGTAAGCTTTCGCGCTCAGAGGTCCTTCTCCTGCTTGAACGGGACTGCCAACCAACAGGTAGTTGCGCGTATCCCGGCCCAGTTGATAGATGTCTTCACTGGAGCCGTACACCAGCAGGGTATCGCCAAAGGCCAAGGGGGTGTCAGTAAAGGGCACGGGCAACGGCGCGCCGTTGCGCATGACGCCTAAAATCTGGAGCCGGTTCTTGGAACCGAACTGTTCATCGATGATCGAGCGTCCGCTGATGCGCGAGCGCTGCCGAATAACGACTTCGGCCAGGGAGCCGCCGCGACCTTCCTCGCCGGCGATCGGGGCGCCGGGCTTCATGCCGTTTTCTCGGGCCAGGCGCATGACATCGTCCTTGTCACCCTGCACGATCATTCTGAGTCCCGGCTTGATCAAGCTACCGGGTGTCGGGTTTTCCCGCATGGGTTCCGGATTGCTTAAGACGCCCACAATCATGCGGAAGGTGCTGACCTGGTGACCTTCAAGTTGCTTCCCACGTTCCGATTCCTCCCCGCTGCCGATGCTTCGCGGTTCTTTGAGGTGAATCACATGAACCCTGTATCGCCGGCTCAAGTCTGCCTCAGCCAGTGTTTTTCCGACCAACGGCGAGCCGTAATCGACGACCAGCTTGAACAGTTTGTCCTGGACTTCATACGAACGGGCCAATTCCCAGATAGATAACTGACCGTCCTCCCCGGATTGGCCGCGCTTGGGCACCAACCAACGGCCAAGCGTCAGGGAATAGACCAGGTACAGTCCAAGGAGGGGAAAGCCCAACAGTGAGAATTCGAAAAACGAAAAGGGGGCAAAACCCGCGTTTTCCAAGGCATCGCTGAGGATGATATTGGGGGGAGTTCCGATCAGCGTCAACAAACCTCCCAGTTGAGCTGAAAAGGCCATGGGTAGCAAAAGGGTTCCGGCCGGCACCTGCAATCGCCGCGAGGCGGAAACAACCGAGGGCAGCAACACCGCCACGGTACCGGTATTACTGAGGAATGCGGAGAAAACCGCGGTCAGCAAGCCCAAAACTACCAAAAATCGCCAAACGCTTTCTCCGCTCAGGGCAATCAGGTGATTGGCCAACCAGTCGGCCACACCGGTTCTGAAAAGCCCGCCGCCTACTACAAACAGCGCCGCAATCGTGATCACCGTGGGGTTGGCAAACCCGGCCAGGGCCGTATTCAGCTCGATACACTCGGCAAGGACCAAGGCCATCATGGAGAGCAGAGCCGGCACCTCCATGGGCAGCTTGTTCCATAAAAGTAGAGCGATGGTTACACCCAGGATAATAAATGTAAGCAGCATGGTCGGGTCTCCAGGGAAGATTAAAGCAATGGGAGGACTCTACCATATCTTTTACCGGACCGGGTATCCGGGAACCGTGTTTTGTCCGCCCTTGCCGGGAACCTTGCGACGAGGAAAAAACCTCCATCTACCGTCGTCGGCGGGTATTGATTCGATTTAAAAACCGCCGGCCCGGCTTCGGGAAGTGGAAAAGCGAGATCAAAAACGGACTCACCGCGCGCGGCGACAACTTAATGACGCGCAAGTCCTCCTCCCCGAGTGCGGCGACAATGTTTTCCGATGTCATTTGCCGATTCCGTGTTTAAGACCGTCCATCCCATCGCGGCAGGCGGCCGGTTGTTGGTGCGAAACGGGACGGATGCGATCAGCTGTCGATTGACCGAGGCCGACTTTTAAAAACAAAAAGCGCGACCCTCGGGTGATCGCGCTTTCGACAAAACAGGAGAAGCAAAAAGTAATCGTTTTATTTAATGGGCACCGCAACTGAGTGGGATTCCCTGTATTTCGTACCCTTCTTTTTGTTCTTGGCTTCGATGTAGCAGGTAACGATTATCGTAGGTTGGGCTTTGGCGGGATCGCCGCACAGTCTGACATCGACTTGACCCCAGTTATAAATGCCCTCGGGAGCTTCCGGGTAATTGATGGGGGTGGGTACGCAGTATTCCATTTTGTAGCCCTGGTCGACGCAGTCTTGGACATGGAAGCAAGCCATCGCGACTTCTTCCGCGCTACGGTATTTGAACCGACCCGAGCCGGCGTATACGCCCAGTACTACAACAACCAGTAATGCAATCAGTTTGGCCATAAGTTTCATGACAAACCTCCAAATAGGCGCCGCCGATCGAGGGAAGTACCGCGTGAGAAGGCATCACCGGATTTGCCGGTGAACATGGTCAGTAAGGTGTGCGGTTCACTTCAAGGGGGACGTGATCGACGGCAGTTTTGAAAGGCCGGTGACAGCCGATCTCATCGGCTGTTCGCACGTGATTGATCAGGAGCATAAGGCATGCCAAACCGACTTTTCAAAACGCGTTAACCGTTTTATTTGTGAAGGTTATGTAAAACACCACGTCTGCCAAGGGGTTTCATGGGACCGGTGATGCGATGGTGGACCGACAAGAAAATGCCGGCAATCAGCACTTGTGGAATATGACGCGAAGATGGGTTAAAATTCGCGATTTGTTATGTATAGTGGTATTTTTTAGAATTTATGTTATAGGTGTTAAGATTTGTTCATGTGTAAGGTAATTGGGCTTGCAACAAGAGTCTGTAATTGAGTCTATACTGTGTGCTGCTGGAAAATTTGCTGATCAAGCCATTTTGGTGCAGTCCGAAAAAAGATGCCGGCTGGTCATTTGAGGATCGCACCACCTCGGCGTCATTGACTGTGAGGCGGATTCGACTTAATGCTTCTGTTGCGGTATGATGCCTCAACCGGGCCTTAGCGTTCTTTCCGAGATTCGGCTATGCAGTATTCCCAAATCATGAAACGACCTGTTTTTCCTGTTGCGAGCGGAGGCATCCTTCTCCTCGCCGGCATTGCACTGCTATTTTTCAATGAGGGGAAAGGCTCCGTTCCCATTGCCCCGGATATCTTGCATCCTATCGAGACCGGACAAATCGACCCGCGATATGAGGGGCGATTGGTCTTTCTTCGGGGAAACCTGCGGGTGGTAGAACCTATTTTCGATGCTACGTTCAATATGGCCGGGAATGTAGTGCGGCTTCGTCGACATGTATCCATGTATCAATGGGTAGAAGAAATCGTCGATGGTAAACCCGAGTATCGGTTGGAATGGTCGGAACAGGCTCATCCTTCAAATCGCTTCAAACAACCCGAGGGTCATGTCAATTCCAAGAGCGGGCCGTTGGGAAAGCGGGACTTCACCGCCGGGCGTGTCTACCTGGGTGCTTTTGCCTTGTCCGGTCGTCTGTTGGCGCGTTTCAACCATTTCGGGCCGTTGCGAATAGAGGATGAGGTGCGGGTCGGGCGTCTGCGCGATGCCGGAGATTTCTACTATCGCGGCAGAGATCCGGACAACCCTGAACCGGGCGATTTGCGCGTAACCTATCAGGCCGTTTCGTCCATTCCCGTGACACTGGTTGCCTTGCAACGCGGTCATTTTCTCGATACGGCCTACGATGAAACGATGCGGGACATCACCGTGGTCAAGCCGGGTCGACAATCGCCGGAATCGCTTTACCAGGGAACGGTTGCGGTCCCGCCTCGAAGCCCGTGGTGGGGAAGAGTCGGCAGTTTCGGTTTGCTTTGTATCGGACTTTTCCTTGTCTCGCCCTTTGGCGACAGATCCCTTACTTTTAAGATTTCGGGAACACTTCTCTCCGCATGTGCGGCTTTCTGCCTGGTTCTCGGTGCGGCGCAACCCGGTTCCTTTGAAGAATCGATAGCATGGCTCGCCGGCGGCGTCTTATTCGCAAGCATTCAATTCATTTTTCATGTTCGAAGAAAACGAGCCGCTGATCGGTGACAATCAAGCCGGCATTTCACTTGCTCTTGATCGGCTCGTCTCCCGTTCCCCCGAAAGCGAGGAGTATTTCAATGCTTATCTTGATTTTTCTATTTCTGACGACCGGTAGCATGGTCGACCCCCTTACACTACATTTTACCGATCAACTACCCGATCCTGTCACCTATCGTTTCGATGTGAGGGAAATGGTTACCGACGGCCAAACGCTGGTGGCCCTGGATGAAAACGCCGTGGTACTGGTCAGCACGGACGGAATGCATTGGCAGCAGGTTCCCGGAGTAATTATCGGGTATAACCGTCCCGCCGAAGATGTCCTGGCTTGGACAGGCGAGGCTTTTGTGATTATCGACCGTAATCGGCAGTGGGTCAGTACCGACGGATATGATTGGCAGACGCGTGCCATGCCGGACGAGATCAGCTTCCCTGTTTGGGACGGCGCGCGTTTCGTCAGGGAAGACACCCAAAACCAGGTGCTCTATATCAGCCCGGACGGTGAAACCTGGAGCGCCCATCAGGAATATACAACGCCGCCGCATCGTGTGGCTACCAACGGCGCCGGCTTCCTTGGAATCCGCTATGGCGATGTGCTGGTTTCCGATGACGGCTTGACCTGGAGAGAGGTAATTCAATTTTTATACCCGAACTTTGATCAACTTATCTGGACGGGAGAGGTATTTCTAACGACTTTCACCAATTACGAGCGGGATATCGGCAACCCCGGTAGGGGCCAAACAGTTATTTATTCGAGCGGGTCGGGAACCGTCTGGCAGGAAGTCCACAGAACCAATGCGTCCACTTCATCCCTGGCTCTTATGAACGGCACGGTTGTCGTGGGCGCCACCCATAATACCGGCGTCTTGACCAGTGCGGACGGCGGACAGACCTGGGAACACATCGAGTCCGCGATCCCCGGCAATGTGGTCAGACGGTTCGGCGACCGCTTTGTTGCCGTGGGTGATGACGGTCGGACGGCCGTAAGCGATAATGGTTTCGATTGGACACCCGGACACATGACCACGCGTGTTCCCGTTATCTATGATGCGGCTCGCGGAGACAAGGGTTGGGTGGCCGTCGGTGAAAACGGCAATCTACTTCACAGCCGCGACGGGCGAAACTGGCGGGAGGGCGTTTACGTGGACCTGCCTCGATACAGCCGAATGGATTATCTGGTGCCGCGTATGGATATCAGCAAGGTACTGTGGACCGGCGCTGAGTATCTGGCGGTCGGCACCATTGTGCCGGCAAATCCCCATGGAACCTACTTTGAGCTCATCGTATGTAGAAGCACGGACGGCTTGAATTGGACCGCGACAACCCCGGGCTTCGCCGGGGAAAGAGGTCATGGTATGGCTTGGGACGGAGAGAAAGTGACGGCTTACCTGGAGCATGGTGATTGGTTCACCAGTCCCAACGGTAAAGAGTGGACCAAAACCGAACAAAAACACATCGCCCAAGCTTTCGGCGGCTCGGTAGTCATTTTCACGGATTTTACGGGGAATTACATGGTGAAGGACCTGGGGCTGCCGGATCTGGAACCGCAGGCATTGCCCTTGGAAGGGATTCTGTCCGTGGCTTGGAGCGGTTCTCGGTTTGCGGCAATCATCGAGGACCAAATCGTCTACACCAGCTTTGACGGACTCCAGTGGGATGAAAGCGGCCCATTGCACGCGGACGGCTCCCAGGGCAAGCCTGAGAATTATCTGGCGGGCGGTAACGGAGGTTTTTTTACCTACCATCGGAGTTCAATCACGGACGATCTGCGATTCAGCATCGACGGGGTTGATTGGATGGTTCTCAAAAAGGATTTTCACGCCTTGAACAGGTTGTATGCCGACGGTGATTTCATTCTGGCCGTCGATAGAAATCACCGTGTGCTGATGGGCGGTATCCAGGAAACCGCCGACGCGTTTTTTCCGCGCGTGCTTGACCTGCCGACTCAAACTGCCCGGATCGATTTAGTAAACCCGAACGACGCGGCCCTCTTCGTGCGCCTGGAAGCGGTCGGTAAGCAGAGTCGCCGTTCCCAAATCGTGGAATTGGAAGCGGGTGAGATCCAAACACTCGATACGACCGCTCTTTTCGGCAAGATGTTCGGTTATGCGCTTTACGTGTACGCATCCGGGCGACCGGTGGAAGTTACTGTAACTCGGGAATTGGAGCCGGATCGGGTAGAAACCCTATCGGCCCTCACGCCGGCCGATGCATCTTCCACCTTTTCAAGCACAACCTCGTCCGAGGATGATGCGGTTGTCCTTATATCGCCGGTGGCGGCTGAAGGTCACCGCACGCATATCGAAATAACCGCCGACCTGGATGATGAGAGCACCTTCCGGAAGGAAATCCTACTCAACGGAAGGGAGCCGGGACTCGTTTTGTTTTCCGGTCTTACTCCCGCTCCTCGTGTCAGGTCCATTACAGCAACAACACTCGGCGGCGAACCCATAGCCGGCCGTATCGTGAAACGCTCCCCGGTGAATTTGCCTCGAAAGAAAGACCGATAAGAGCACCTGTTCGGCGACACTTGAAAGTAGCCGCGAATCATGCGGGGCACTACGGCCCCGCATGCAACGGCCTTAGAAACCACCGTCGCCGTAGTAATAACAATACGTCGTGAGAACGCTATTGTCGGGCATGAGGTAATAGCAGTCGACCCAACCGTAAACACTGCTGGTAGCAATGGCGAACTGACCGCCTTGGAAGGTGCTTGGGCAGCAGAGTTGGCCCGTGTAGATTTCAACGGCCATCGCCAACTGCGAGATGCCGAAGGTCATGGTTGCAAGCAAAGTGAGTGTAAGAGCGAACTTCTTGAACATTAATTCTCCTTGGAATAGAAGTGGTTCTTAATGGGTTAACGGTTGAAGCGCCTGAGTCTATCGGCAATCGAAGTTGTAGGCGCAAGAAGGGGAAATATGATTACTGATGTGAGTGATGCCGATCGCCTATATGGCGTATGCTAGAACATTATGTGTAATCTCTTCAAGAATAAAATCGCAAAAAAATGCCTACGCAAAAAATTACATCGTTATGCTTTTTCATGACTTCCTGTCAGCATTTGGCTACAGGGTAGGATTGCTGTTATTGCTTGAGATCATGTGTCGATCAAAGGCAAAAAGGCGACCATGCTTCCATGATCGCCTCTTTGCGCTTATGACGTTTAGGGTCAATGATTACGGGCTGCCGTCGGGATCTTCCATCTGGTCATCCGGTTGGTCTACCGGCACGGGCGGAGGAGGCGTTCCGGAGTTGTTGGTGCCGCCCGTGTTGCCTCCAGGCTGGTCCACTTGGGGAGTGGGAGGAGGATTACCGTTGTTGCCGGTTCCACTCGTCGAGCCGCCGGTGGTCGTGCTGCCCGAGGTGCCGGTCACGCCGTCTGGATCTTCCATCTGGTCATCGGGCTGATCGACGGCTTCGCGATGGTTGCAGGGCTGCCCGTTAGCACTGACGGTAACGGTCGTGCCCGAATTCATAATCAGGCCGTGAGATTCTTCGTTCCTGCCGTCGGTTTGGTCTCGGCTATACTGTGCGGGAAATAAGGGCATCGTTTCCTCATCCTGGAACGGAACCGCGTCTTCTTCCAAAAGCAAACGGGTGATTTCACGGGTTCCCGGTTGATTCAACAAGATTTGGAACAGGCCGTTACCCGCCGCTCCGGCACTTACCGGTAGACCGCTGTTCTCGGGGAGCAGGCGAGGTTCGCCCAACACGCCGATTTGGTCCAAGGTGACTACAAAACCGTGTCTTCCCGGCCCTGCTTCCAATTGCCCGCCGTTCCAAAGAAGTGTGCCGCGGAACCAGCCGGTCACCAATATCACACCCTGGCCGTTTGTAGCCAGCGCGGTCAGGTGCAGCGTGTTTTGAGTCTTCAAGGTAATCAGTGTTTCGGCTTCTCCTGTCAGGTCGCTTCGTTTTACGTGAAACCCTGTTTCGTGCATATAGGCCGCGGTCAGGTTCCCATCGTTGTCCGAGGTCATCGCCGTGGGGTTGTTTTGCGCGATAGAGATATTAACGAACCAGGAAACAGTGAGGATATAAGTAAGAATGTGCTTTTTCATGGTCATACTCCTAGATAATATTTCCGAGAAAGACACCGCGGACGGGCGAATGGGGCGTGTCGCCGGTCGAAGGATGGAATGATGAGTCAAAGAGTTGAGATATGAATATGGGTTGCGGTTGTCGCGGCTGATGGCCGGCCGGCACCGCATGAGCTGGTTCTCTTTGACCTAAATAGCCATTCTCATGGTGTTTATCTCTTCGGTGCTCTATAGAGCATACATCGTGCCAACACTGATCAGGTTTGTGGAACTACTATTCAAGCTTCTGTTTTAATTGGGTTTAGCTTTAAGCTTGATACTTATCGCTAGTTAGGTCGACATGTTGGTTGGACACAACTTACTTATCCACAGGCATGGTTATGAACACGATCGTGTTCTCTTGGGTATCGAATGAACACAAAAGATTCCACCGCATTGGTATTGGTTTTCCTTTTCTCTTTATGCGAGGATAAGGAAAGAAAGGACTCCATTGATAGATCGGGGGCAAGTCCATGATCTCAACCCACCCAGGCGAATTATTCGAGTTGGCGGTTGGTCTTGACGCCGCCGCCAGGGAAACTTTGCTTGATCTGGTATCGAGACAAAACCCTGATCTGGCTCGCTATTTGACTGACCAGATCAAGCAATTCGATACCTTTCGCGAGAGTATGGAAGACCGGAGCATCCCCGAGATTATCGATCGCTTCAAGTCGAAGACCGGAACGCCGACCAATGTCACCGCGGAGACCATGACAGCCTGGTTCGATCCCCTGACCAGTCCCGAAAATGTGTCGGGAAAGCGTCTGGGCAATTACGTCATCGAGAAGGAAATTCAGGGCGGCGGCCAGGGGGTGGTTTACCTGGCGCGTCAAGACCATACCGGCAGGAAAGTGGCCATCAAGGTATTGCGTCGCTTCGGTCTTTTAGGCGGGCGGGCCTATGTACAACGCTTCAAGCGTGAGTTCCGCACCCTAGCCATGATGAACCATGAATTCATTGCCGCGCTCTTCGAGGCGGACACCACGCCGGACGGTACGCCTTATTTCTCCATGGAGTATGTAGACGGTTGTGCGGTGACCACCTACTGCCGGGAAAAAAGCTTGAGCCTGCGCCACAAATTAGAGCTGTTCATTCAGGTCTGCGAGGGCGTCCTACATGCACACCAGCGATTGGTATTGCACCGCGACCTGAAACCGCAGAACATTATGGTAACCGAGGTAGACGGCAAACCTCAGGTTAAGATCGTCGACTTCGGCGTGGCGCGTATGTTGGCTGATGAGATGGACCAGGATGAGCTGACCATGGCCGGGGCCGTCGGAACCCCTGCCTACATGGCCCCGGAATGCCTGACCGGGGGACGCGGTGAACCCGATGTTCGGGTGGATATCTACTCCCTGGGTGTAGTGCTCTTCGAATTGCTGACCGGCAGGCACCCGCTGAAACCGACCAAGGGAATGAGCTTCGGTCAACGCTGGCAGTTCTACAAGGAGCAACAGCCGGAGCGACCCGGCAGTGTGATGGCGAAACCCCACCCAGGCCAGGATGAACTGGACGCCGTGGTGATGAAGGCCATGGCCCGTGACCCGGATCTGCGTTACAAGGGCGTCTCCGAGTTACTGGACGATTGCCGCAACTTCCTCGATGGAAAACCGGTCCTTGCAAGGAATCCCAGTCCCTGGTACCTGATGCGCAAGTTCGTCATTCGCAACAAGGTTTGGGTAGGTGCGTCCTTATTGGCGGTGGCGTCGTTGGTTATCGGTCTGGTGACCACCACCCTGGCCAAGCAGGAAGCCGAACAATCCAAGAGCCGGGCCGAAAGTAGTTTCGACCAATTGAAAACCCTGTTGTCGTTCCCGGACCCGGCCTACCAGGGGCCCAATGCTCGGGTATTGGATGTGCTGCGCCATTCCGAGCAACAAATGCGCGACGATCCGGCCGATGACCCTGAGTTGAAAGCCTCGATGTACCATATTCTGGGCGACACCTACATGGGCCTCAGCAATTACGAGGACTCTCTTCGCCTGTTGGCGCGTGCGGTAGAACTGAGACGAGACACCTTGGGACCCACGCATCCCCAAACCCTTGAAAGCGAAACGCGTATGGCCATGGCGACAATGAGGATCGGCCGATACGATCGGGCTGAAGAACTGTACCGCTCGATCAAGCGCAACTATACCCGAACCGGCAATGAAAAGGAAAAACTGGATGTAATCGTAGGCTTGGCCAACACGTTGCTGTATCAGGGTCGAAGCCGGGAAGCAGCGGCTTTGGTCCAAGAAGAAAGGGTTGCGGACAGATTACCGGAGGGCCTGGAAGACAACACCGACATGATGGTGACATTAGGCAATATCTATCGGAGAAGCGGTCAAAAAAAGGAAGCCGAGGCTCTTTTCCAAACAGCCGTGGCTTTGCTGTCGAAAGATGACCAATTCGGTCCCAACCACCCCAAAACTTTGGCCGCATTGAGCAATCTGGCCAATTTATTCAGCACTTCCTCCCGATTAGATGAAGCCGATACCTGCTATCGGGAGTTAATTCGCAAGCGCGAAAAGGCCCTTGGCGACTTGCATCACTTGACCATCAGGGCTCGGGGCGGCCGGGCTCTAAACCTTATGCGTCAAAGGGATTACCAAGAGGCGGAACGACTGGCCCGTCGGGTACTTCGAGATTACCTCGAAACAAGCCCCGACCATCCCGATACCCTGGTGGCCATGGGGCGCCTGGCCAGAATCGTCAAGAGGGAGAACATGGATGAGGCGTTGCGTCTGACCACGGATCAGGTACGCGGCTATCGGGAGAGTGGCTTGGAGCAGACATTAGGCGGTATGAAGGCGCGGGGCAATCTAGGGAATCTGTACGTTGAATTAGGGCGCTTCGAGGAAGCATTTGAGGTGCTCAAAGGCACGGTTCGGGATATGCTCTCGAGCCTGGGCCATGGCCACCGCAATACCATTGCCGCGCGCATCACCCTGGCCCAGGCATTTCATGGCCGGGGCGAATACGAACTTGCCGATTCCCATTTCGGCCTGGCGGTGCATCACCTGCAAGAGTATTTTCCCAACAACAATCGGCTGCAATATTACAAGGCGCTCCAAGCCGGGAACATGTTCCTGATGGGCAAAAAGGAGGCTGCCGAAACCATGCTGGAGGAAGCTCTGATCAGGGAAAAGGAAAACCGGGGAGGTTATGTGGACGACATCGAAGAAATCTTGAAGTCGGTTCAGGGTCAGTAAAAGGCATTACCGGCTTTTGGACGCCAGGATTTCTTCAAGCGGCTTATCGGTAAGGAGGAGCTTGGACCATTGATCCAACTCTTTGGGATCGGCTTTATTGACTTTGGTCGAAGCCCAATCCGGCAAGGTGCCGAACCGTTGGTTCGCCAGGAGCAGAAAAAGGTCTCGTTTGCCCTCCAGCTTACCTTTTTGCTCACCACGTTTCATGGCTCTTCTTTCCCAACCGGTAATGTACTGCATCTTTTCCTCTCCTACTTCATGTTTTAGTTCTTCCATGAGCTTGTTGTCAAGGTCTTCCGGCACATTCATCACCCAGTCGATAAAAAGTGTCAGGTGGTCGATCAACTCTCGGCTGTAATCCCGGGTCAGGGCCATACGCAGCAGGTTCTTCTTAGCCCGGGCCCTAATGACCTGTTGATCCTCATCCTCCCCTGCATTTCTTTTGGCATTCAGATGAGCCAGAATGACAATGGCAAACGGATTGCTGCTTTGCTTCAGGGTTTCATCGTCCCAATCCGTCAACTTGACGACTTTGTAGCATAGACCCATGTTCGAACCGTAACCGCCGTAGCTGAAACTACCGGGACGCCAATCCTCGTCCAGGTCCGCGAGAACGGCCATGCTGATGACCTTCTCCCGGTATTTGTCGTAGATCCGATAGTTGTAAACGAACATGCGTTCGGGGAAACCCGTGTCCGGATTCACCTGCACTTCGATATGCAGCAGAACCCATTTGGTTTCCCCGCTTTTCAGCTTGATCTGGATCAGCTTGTCCACAAAGCGATTGCCCACCTTGTTCTTCGGGGCGATTTTGCTCAATTCCTTGTCCAGGGAAATCGGCTTGACGGTCCAATCGATATCGTCGAAAAGCTCGGGATTGATCATTTTCAGGCAATGAAACAACATGTGTTCCAAGACAGTCTTCCAGGGCGAATCATACTCCAAGGCATCCTCCGGCAGCAGAAATCAATAGGCTGCCAGGGTTCTACCATGGGGAAGCAGGCGGTGTACAGAGAATGTCAGGCAGTCTGTAAAAAGGCTTTTCTCAAGCCGCCCAATAGCGCGCCTTTCGGGTGAACCATTGCTTGTTGGTTCCGAACCGGGTCGCCATGACGATACCCACGGCGAAGACCGTAATCGCGGCAGCTGTTAAACTGCCCACAATGGGAACGTATAGCAGCAGTCCGGTTGCCAGCACCGCAATCAGCACGCCGATGAATTCCGGGACGAAGTTCTTGGTACGCGCCTCGATATACTGGCCCATGCGGTAGTACACCACCACCAGTCCGAACACCGTCACCACCATCATGCCGCAGAACAAAAGTAAGAAGATCAGGAAGCCGATTCCCACCACCATTAACAAAAAGCTGACCAACATAATCAGTGTTACCGAGGCCATGGTCGCCACGCCCATCACGGCGGGTTTCACCTGATCCTGGCTCAGATCGAACGCTGCTTCGTTGATCTGGTTGGGGAAGATGTAAAAGGTGATCACGATCAGCAGGTATAGGAACAGGCTCTGGGCAAAATAAAACGAGATACGCGACTTGGCCGTGGGTAGGGCCGCCGTCGGATCCGGGCTTCCGCGCAGCAGGTTGATCTGTTTGCCCTGAATACTGCCGCCGTTACTCGTCACTACGCTGCCGCCGATACAGACCACGCTGCCTTCTACCCGGCCGCCGTCCACGGTGACCGATCCACCCAGTACGCTGATATTGCCCTTGACCGTTCCTTTCACCACCACGCTGCCGGAAAGAGCCGCCACATTCTGCTCGGCCGTTCCGTCGATTTCCACATCGTTGTTGAAGCCGAAGATGTCGTTATCCGCCGTTTTATTGAGCGGCACGCGCAGCTTCAACAGTTCCTCATCTTGGGCCGCGGCGTTTGCCGCCATCATCAGGAAACCGGCGATAATAAGTGTTTTGAATGAGGTGGTGGTGTTCATAGTTTCCTCACGGCACCAATTGCGCCATCGCTTTTTTGATCAGCCAGATCATGATCAGCAGCAGGCCCAAGATACCCAACTGCACCGTAATCGGCGTTTCGGAGAACAGCCCGCTCAGCAGTTGCCAGCCGGCGCTGACCACGCTGCCCGCGGCGGATAAAAACCCCTCGAACCTGTTTAACACCAGGTCCAGCTTCCGATCCAGCGCGGTGCCGAAGCCGCTGAGGCCTTCCGCCTTCATATAATCCAACACATCCCAGGCAAAAAAGCCGGTGCTTACAACAATCAATATAAAACTGATCAGCATCACCTGCGGCCAACTGAGCCGGTCCCTGTGGTGGCGTTCGTACACCTGGAACATCACGTTTGGCAGAAACTCCGAGGGCACCCGTATGTCGGACAGGTTACTCAAGGTTTCAGTGAGAAAGGGGTCCTCGGGGACGTCCTCATCGGTTTGATTGTCGAGCATGGGATCGATGGGATCCTTTCCGGCGGGATCATTTGCCATACCGGGCCTCTCTTTTCATCTCGGAGGTCAGTTTCGCTTTCAGCATCTCGCGACCGCGGAAGATTCGGTTTTTGACCGTGCCCAGGGGCAGCTCAACCGTGTTCGCGATTTCCTCGTAACTGAGCTCGTTGATATGACGCAGGATGATCAGTTGTTTGTAGATAAAGGGCAACTCTTCAATCGCACTTTCTATTCTACCTTTTAGCTGGCTCATTTCCAGGGTTTGTAAGGGGTTCAGATCCTTGGAGGGGATTTGCTGTTTCAATGACGGGCTGTCGTCATCATCGTTGCCGTCAAGGGAAAACGCATCGATTTTCTTTTTGCGCATCCAGTCGATCGTCGCATTGGAGGCGATGCGGTGGATCCAGGTCGTGAATTTGAAACTGGGATTGTATTTATCCAAGGAGTTGAATACCTTGATAAAGACTTCCTGGCACAGTTCCATGGCAGAGTCGAAATCACTGATCATGCGGTAGATGTAGTTGATCAGTTTCTTCTGGTACCTGCTGACGATAACTTCGAAAAGTTCGACGGAGCCGTCCTTGATTTGGGCGATGATTTCCTCATCGGTGGGTGAGGTTGCAGCCATTCTGACGCATTAGCTCCCGAATTGAAAAAAGTTGGGCACGGCCCGCTACAGGACGAAACTGCCACACAAAACCCCGCTATTGTAATACGGCGAGGCTACTAAATCCAAAAAAATCTTGAAAAGAGGGCACATAGGACCGATCGAAAACGAATTGAAAAGGGCGGACGGCACGGCCCGCCCGTAGCTTAAGAACCTTGCTCTTCGGCCACGAATTGATCGTATTGTTCCTTGCTCATCAGGCCGCTCAAGTCAGCACCGTCGGCCAACTTGATCTTGACCAACCAGCCGGACTCCTCAGGATTGTTGTTCACCATCTCGGGGTGCTCATCCAACAGGCCGTTGATTTCGATGACTTCACCGGCGACGGGCATAAACACTTCGGCCACCGCTTTTACGGACTCCACGCTGCCGAACTCGTCGCCCGATTCGAAAGAATCGCCCACTTCCGGCAATTCTACATAAACGATCTCGCCGAGTTGCTCCTGGGCGTGATGGGTGATGCCGATGACGGCGCCGTCCGTGTCGTTCAGGATCCATTCATGCTCTTTAGTGTAAAGGTAATCACTCATCGATCTTTCCTCCTGGGGGTTTTGCGGAATTCAGGACCGCTTGTAGAAAGGGCCCTTAACCACGCGGGCCGCAGCAACCTTATTACGTATTTTAATATGAATGGCGGTTTCCGGTTTACTCATTTCGCTGGGAACATAGGCAAGGCCGATTGCCTTCTTCAGAGTAGGAGCATGTGTGCCGCTGGTGACCACGCCGATCTGATTTCCTTCACCGTCCACCACGGGGTAATCGTGCCGGGCGATACCGCGATCCACCATCTCGAAGCCCACCAGTTTGCGCTTCACTTTTTCCTTTTTCTGCGCGACCAACGCGGCCTTGCCCACGAAGTCGGAGGCTTTCTTGAGCTTGGTAACCCAGCCCAATCCGGCTTCCAACGGGGTGATGGTGTCGTTCATATCGTTGCCGTACAGGTGCATGCGCGCTTCCAGACGCAGTGTATCCCGTGCGCCCAGGCCTGCCGGTTGAATGCCCTCGTCCTTACCTTCTTCCAGGAGACGACGCCATAGGCGGACAGTTTCTTCAGCCGGAACATAACATTCGAAACCGTCTTCACCCGTGTAACCGGTGCGGGAAACCAGGGCGGGGATGTCGTCTACCCGAGTTTCGGTGAAGTGGTAATAGGCGACCTCGGTCAGGTCCGCGGGTGTCAAGCGCTGTAAAACCTGCTGGGCCAGGGGACCTTGAACGGCGATCTGACCGGTTTGGTCCGACTCGGAAACCACGGTTACCTTGAAGTCGGCAGCGTGCTTCTGAATCCAAGCGAGGTCGTTGTCCTGGGTGGAAGCGTTGACCACCAACAGGTAGTTTTCCCGGGAGAAACGGTAGATCAAAAGGTCGTCGATAATACCGCCGTTTTCGTTGGGGAGCACGGTGTAGTGTGCCTGCCCGTCCGTGAGTTTGGTAACGTCGTTCACGGTGATGTAATCCAGAAAGGCCTCGGCTTCGGTCCCGGTTACGCGAATTTCGCCCATGTGGGAGACATCGAAGAGGCCCACCTTTTGACGAACCGTGGTGTGCTCTTCCACAAGGCCGGAGTACTGTACCGGCATGTACCAACCGCCGAAATCAACCATACGCGCGCCCAGTTTGACATGCTCGTCAACCAGGGGCGTCCTCTTCAGGGAATCGTTCATCTCGTGCTCCTATCTTTCTTCACAAGCCAAGACTGCATTGTAAAGCCAATGGTGCATAAGCTCAACCTGAAAAAGGACAGATATATCAGCTTGTACTCTAAGACAAACTACTTGAGGTTTGAGGCTTGGGAATTGAAGCTTTGACTCTTCCCCCGTCCATGTGGAAGACGCGGCCGGTCATGTCGGCCAGAGCCTCGTCGTGTGTAATCAATAACAAGGTCGTGCCCTTGTCCCGGTTTAGAGCAAACAAGAGGTCGGTGATACGCGAGGAAGTTTCCCGATCCAGGTTACCCGTGGGCTCATCGGCAAAAAGAATATTGGGTCTGTTGATAAAGGCGCGGGCAATGGCCACGCGCTGTTGTTCGCCGCCGGACAGCTGAGAGGGATAGTGATCCAGACGATCCCCCAGGCCCACCTCTTCCAACAGGCGCGTTGCCTCCCGTTCCGCGCCGGCTCCGCCCAACAGTTCCAGCGGCAGCATCACGTTTTCCAGCGCGTTCAGGCTGGGCATCAGGTGAAACGACTGGAAGATAAAACCTACTTTTTCGTTCCGCAGCCGCGCCCTACCGTCCTCATTCAGGGAGGTCAGATCTTCTCCCAACAATTGGATGGAGCCGCTGGTGGGCAGGTCCAAACCGGCGCAAATGCTGAGTAAGGTGGTCTTCCCGCTTCCGGAGGGTCCGACCACGGCAATCGATTCACCGGCGTCCATGTTGAAATTGACGCCGTCCAAAACACGCACATCATGACTTTCGCCTCGATAGATCTTGGTAACCTCCGAAACTTCAAGCACCGCTTGCATGGAACCTCCTTTAACGATTCAGCCGGAAATGAAGTCGCAAAACACCTGAATCCGGGTTCATAGAGTGTACGGAATCCAAAGGTCCGGAGTATTGCCAAATGCCCCGGCCGGCACTCAGAAGGCATGGGCCCGGCCCATTTCTCCGAGCAAAGTCTAAAGGAAATCGCCACAATTCAACCCGAGTTCAATATGTTCGCAGCTGAATGCTGCCTTCAGCGCATTGCTTACCTCCTATGGTTGTGAATCGTCTTCAGCTGTGCTTTAATCGCGGCCATGTCGGTACTTTTGCGTTGTCGCGAAATCAGCAAATCGTTCGGGCTCGATACCCTCTTCGAAGGTTTCAACTTCACCGTATCCGCCGAGGACCGCATCGGGATCATCGGTCCCAACGGCGCGGGTAAATCCACCCT
The DNA here is from genome assembly GCA_030066195.1 of Acidobacteriota bacterium. GTDB lineage: Bacteria > Acidobacteriota > Holophagae > Acanthopleuribacterales > Acanthopleuribacteraceae > JASJCB01. The sequence continues at coordinate 3,809 of JASJCB010000098.1, read as the reverse complement.
TTTGAAGATGTTGGCCGGGATGGAAAGACCCGATGAAGGGGATATCGTTCCTCGCAAGGGTTTGAAGGTTTCCTACGTGCCTCAAATGGCCGAATTTGACGGCGAACAATCCGCCTTGCAAATCGTCCGCGATGCCGGGGCTTCCGGCGGCGTTGCACCTGAGGATCTCGATGCAGAGGCGCATGTGGCCTTGGGTCGCGTAGGCTTTACCGACCCGGAGGTCAAGCTGGGTAATCTATCCGGTGGTTGGCGCAAACGGCTCACCCTGGCTTGCGGCATTTTAGGGAATCCCGACCTGGTGCTGTTGGATGAACCCACCAACCACCTGGACACCCGCGGCGTGCTTTGGCTGGAAGACCTCATGAAAAATGCGCCCTGGGCCTGGGTGTTGGTCACTCACGACCGGATCTTCCTGGAGCGAAGTGCTCGGCACGTTACCGAGGTCAACCGTATCTTCCCCGACGGTTGCCTGACCGTGAAGGGCGGTTACCGACGTTTCCACGAGGAGCGCGCCGCCTTTCTACAACAGCAGGAAACCTATCGGGAGGCCCTTGCCAACAAGGCCCGTCGCGAGTCCGAGTGGCTCAGCAGGCAACCGAAGGCCCGCACCACCAAGGCCCGCTTTCGGGTGGATGCCGCCTACGAGTTGATGAATGAATTGGAACAGGTCAGCAGCAGAGCCCGGGAGCGGAAAACCAGGATTGCGTTTAGCGCCTCGGAACGAAAAACAAAAAAGTTGATCGAGGTCAAGGGACTGACCAAATCCTACGGCGAAAAGCTGATTGTCAAGGATCTGGACCTGGTGTTGTCCCCGGGCAATCGCACCGGCTTGTTGGGTGTCAACGGCAGCGGAAAAACCACCCTGCTGAGACTTATTCTGGGCGATCTTGTGCCGGACGACGGCACCGTGCGCCATGCGCCCGACCTGAGATGCGTCTACTTCGATCAGATCCGGCAACAGCTAAACCCGCAAGATCCCCTGCGCCTGGCTCTTTCCGAGAAGGGCGACAGCGTTCTCTATCGCGGGCAGAGCATTCACGTGATTGCCTGGGCCAAGCGTTTTCGCTTCAATGTCGACCAGTTGCCGCTGCCCGTGGGAACGCTCTCCGGCGGCGAGCAGGCGCGTGTTTTGATCGCCAGGCTGATGCTGCAACAAGCCGATATTCTGGTTCTGGACGAGCCGACCAACGACCTCGACATCCCCACCCTGGAGATTCTGGAGGAAAGCCTGATCGATTTCCCCGGCGCTTTGGTTCTTGTAACTCACGACCGCTATATGCTGGAACGTGTCTGCAACCGGTTTATCGGACTGGACGGCATGGGGAATTGCTTCAACTACGGCGGCTATGAGCAGTGGGAACAGAGCCTGCTCCCCAAATCGACGAAAAAGAAAACTGTCCCGAACGAAAAGCCGCGCCCCAAAAAGCAGAGCAAAAAACTGAGCTACAAGGAACAGCTGGAATTCGACACCATGGAAGAAACCATTTTGGCCGCCGAGGAAGAACTGGAACGATGTCAGGAGGCCGCAAACGACCCGGCCATCGCCAGTGACGGGGCCGCCCTGATTGCCGCGCATGATGCGCTGCACAAGGCTCAGGCGGAGGTGGAGCGCCTTTATGATCGGTGGACGGAATTATCGGAAAAGATCGGCTGAAATAAAAAGAGTCTCCTCGGGCGCGCACGCTTCAAGGCTGCATGAGCGCCCGAGGATGATCGCTTAGCAAAGCAAACACCGGCTTTCGGCGGTGGGGCCTATTGAAAGGATTTAGAAACAGCCGTCAATGGTTGCCGGAGGGCAGTGGTAGCAGCGGGTGCCGGGAGTGGGCTCGAAGGTTTTTTCGATTTGTTCGATTTGAAGTGCACCGGCTTTGATTTCCGAGGTGCGGAAGCTCTTCACTTTCAGGTCGTTCAAAGAGAGTTTCTTCATGATTATATCCTCCTGTGATCATACTGAAAAAAATCCTATCGATCATTCAGCTGGATTATCTTAGCACAACCGCCAAGTTGGTTGAAACCGTACCGTATGTGAAACCAGTTACATCGGTTAAAATACCGTTCCTGTCAGCTCAGGGAATGACGGTAACGCACCACACGGTTGTCACCTTCTTCGTCGGTCAATAAGGTATAGGCAAAATCGAATCGTCGATCAATAAAGGGAGAACGGAACCTGAGAAATTCAGGAGACGCGCAACACCTTGGCGCCTTGAACGCTTTGGGTCTTCAATTCGAACAGGGCGCGGTTGGCATCGCTCAAATCGTATTCCTGAATGTGCGGACTCAGCTCCATTTCGGCGGCCAGTTCCAGGAATTCGCTCACGTCGCGCCGGCTTACATTGGCAACGCTTTTTATTTCCTTTTCCATCCACAGGTGGGCGGGGTAGTTTACCTTAAGCAGGTAGTCTTTATCGCCGGTTTCCTTGCCGATGGCGTTGATCACCAATCTGCCGCCGGGGGCCAGGTTCTTAAGGGCTTCCACCACCGGCTTCCATGCGGGGGTGGTATCGATAACACTGTCCAACTTGACCGGCGTCTCTGCCTCGGTTTCGCCGGCCCAGGCCGCACCCAATTCAAGGGCAAAAGCCCTGGTTTGTTCAGTCCTGGCGAACACGAAAACGCGGGTATTGGGAAAGCGATGTCGGACCATTTTCAGCACCAGGTGCGCCGACCCGCCGAAACCGGTCAGACCCAGGTTCTGCCCGTCGCAAAGACCGGTCAAGCGCAGGGACCGATAACCGATCGCGCCGGCACAGAGCAGGGGAGCGGCATCGGCATCCTGGAAGAACTTGGGAATGGGATAGGCAAAGGCCTGGGGTACGGTCATGAATTGGGCGTAACCGCCGTGGGCATCGCGTCCGGTTGCGCGGAATTCCGGGCACAGGTTTTCCCGATCCGACCGGCAGAATGAACAGGAGCCGCAGGCGGAATGAATCCAGGCCACGCCCACGCGATCGCCGGTTTGGAAACGGCTTGTGTCGACGCCCACGTCTTCCACCCGGCCGACGATCTGATGGCCGGGGATAACGGGCAGGCGGGGTGGGGGAGTACGACCCTCGATTTCATCCAACTCCGTATGGCAAACGCCGCAAACGGAGACCTTGACCAGGATTTCTCCGGGCGCCGGACGAGGATCGGACAGGTTGGTTACAGCCAGAGGCTCGGGATACTCCAGAATGCTGCCGAGCTTGTTCAAAACCATGGCTTTCATGGGTGAACCTCCTACAGCGGCAAACTATCATGCATCAGTATAACACTTGTAGATCGTTGAAGGCGTATCGGCTTGTCAACCCGACAGGACTTCGTCGTTCTCAAGTACAAATCGTTGAAAAATAAAACCAAAAAGGCAAATCATGACGTTAGTGATCCGGCGAGGGTGCGCCTTTGCGTCGACAGACCGACTTTATCGGCCGGCAAAGTGCTGCAATACCTCCGACCTGCTTTCTGAAGACGATTGCGAAGGTGTGCAACCGACTTCAGCCGATTGCTTGAGTCGATTGCGCAGGTGTGCAATCGACTCAAGACACCGGCTTGACACCATTGCACACGTGTGCAATTGACTTAAGCCGCCGGCTTGACGCCATTGCGCACGTGTGCAATCGACCCAAGACGCCGGCTTGACGTCATTGCGCAGGTGTGCAATCGACTTAAGACACCGGATTGACTCCATTGCGCAGGTGTGCAATCGACTTAAGAGGGTGTAATTGAAAGTGGGGGCGGTGATATGAGAAAAAGTGCTGGACATTTGACCCTGGTCCATGGGAGGTTAAATGGGAAACTATCATGAGAGGTGACCCATGCCCATCGATAAGCAC
>JASJCB010000097.1 GCA_030066195.1 Acidobacteriota bacterium | reverse complement strand
GCCAGAATGGTTTCCCGGATACTCATGCAAACCCCCTGAGAACACCCTCGCCTGCAATATGAAAAAGGGGACGGCGAACCGTCCCCTTCTATTATTTCACAGATAGGGCTGAACCTATCCCTGCTTCAGCATACGCGCGATCAGGAAGGCCATCTCCAAACTCTGCTTGGCGTTCAACCGGGGATCACATGCCGTTTCGTAGCAGTGGACCAGTTCGTGATCCTTGATGTCCTCGGCGCCGCCGACGCATTCGGTCACGTTGTCGCCGGTCAATTCGAAGTGCACGCCGCCGGGAACGGTGCCCTCGGCATGGTGGATCTCGAAGAAGTGGGTCAGTTCTTTAAGGATGTCCTCGAAGTGACGCGTTTTGTATCCCGAATCGGATTTATAGGTGTTGCCGTGCATGGGATCGGTGGACCAGACCACGTTATAACCCTTCTCTTTGACGACCCTTAGCAAGGGCGGATAAAGCTTGTCGATTTTGTCCGCGCCGAAGCGGGCGATCAGCACCAACTTTCCTTCCTCGTTGTCCGGGTTCAAGGCTTCGATCAGGCGCAACAGGGAATCGGCGTCGCAACTGGGACCCACCTTGCAACCAATAGGGTTCTTGATACCGCGCATATACTCGATATGAGCACCGTCCAGCTGACGCGTGCGATCGCCGATCCAAACCATGTGGGCGCCCACGTTGTACCATTCCTGAGTCAGGGAATCTACCCGGGTCAGAGCCGATTCGTAACCCAACAACAGACCCTCGTGCGAGGTGAACAAGTCCACCTGGTGCAACTGGGGAAAGCGTTCGGAATCGATGCCGCAAGCCTTGATGAACTCCAGGTTGCGTTGGATGGCGTTGGCCATTTCCTCATAGTGGTGGCCCAGCGGCGAATTCTTGACGAATTCCTGGTTCCAGGCGCTGACCATGCTGAGGTCGGCATAACCGCCGTGGGTAAAGGCCCGCAACAGGTTGAGCGTGGACGCGGATTGGTGATAGGCGCGCAACATGCGGTCGGGATTCGGGGTCCGGGAGGTGACCGTGGCTTCCAAACGGTTGACCATATCGCCGCGATAGGAGGCCATCTCCACGCCGTCGACGATTTCGGTAGGTTTGGAGCGGGGCTTGGCGTACTGTCCCGCGATCCGACCCACCTTGACGATGGGTTTCAGCGTGCCGTGGACCAGCACGACCGCCATTTGTAACAAAATGCGCAACTTTTCCCGGATGTTCTTTCCATGATTTTGGCTGAATTCCTCGGCGCAGTCGCCACCTTGGAGTAAGAAGGATTCGCCCTTCGCCACTTTGGCCAATCTCGTTTTCAGGTCGCGAACCTCGCCGGCAAAAACCAGAGGAGGTTGCTGCCTTAATTCTGCGATGACCGCTTCGTATGCCTCCAGATCAGGGTACTCCGGCTGCTGGTTTGCGGGGAAATCCTTCCATGAGTCAGGATGCCACTCGGATGTCATATTGCTTCCTCCCATCAGGTGTCGGTAGATGTGCCGTGAAGCCTGCCCGGCTGTTTTTATGGATGCATCAATAACAAATCCGCGAGCGGAATGGACGGTGATTATAGTCGATGACGTCGTCCTTTCCAAGCATGGTGCGCTTTTTTGCGAAAAAACTCACCCCCGGGGTTTTACATGCCCTAATCGCCGTAAACCGGCGGCTGAAGCCGGCCTGACTGTTTTCTGACAGTTCCTCGGCCTACCCGGTAGGACGGGTCATCTCTTACGATTTCGGCTTTAGCAATTTTCTCTTAAGTGATTGTGTATTAAAATCGACAAAGCCTTCATAAGGAGTCTTATTCCAACAAAGGTTCATCGATGGTTCAATTCAATACCAAAGACAATGAAATCCTCGTCAAGATCGTGTATTACGGCCCGGGTCTCTCCGGTAAGACAACCAACCTGCAGAAGTTGCACGAGATGACCGACCCCACGCAGAAGACCGATCTCTTCAGCGTCAACACCATGCAGGACCGCACCTTGTTTTTCGACCTCTTGCCGCTGGATCTGGGTTACGTCTACGGTAACTCCATCAAGTTGCAGATCTATACGGTCCCCGGGCAGGTACATTACGACTCTACCCGCCGGATCGTACTCAGCGGCGCGGACGGCGTGGTCTTCGTTGCCGACAGCGACCAGGCCAAGCTTCAGGAAAATATCCAGTCCATCAACAATCTCTACCATAACCTTCAGGCGAACCGGCTCAATATCAAAGAAATTCCCCTGGTCATGCAGTACAACAAGCGCGACCTGGCCAACATCACCTCCCTGGAAGTCATGGAACAGAAGCTCAATTTCCGCAACGTGCCGCATTTCGAGGCAATCGGCATCAAGGGCGAGGGCGTTCTGGAGACCTTTCTGGAGACCGTCAAACAGACGGTGCGTTACATCTTCAATAAGTACCAGCTCTCCAAAAACATCAAAAACGTGGACAATGTCATCGAAAAGCTGGAAACCTCCATTCGCAACAAGGCGGTCAACCCGGTCAGCCAACCCAAGCCGCAGAAGGCCGGCGCCGGTAAAACCGTGCTCAAGTATACCCACAGCGTGGAGGAGAGCAAAAGCGACAAGGACGAGTTGCTGCAAAAGGCCATTACCTCCAATATGGAGACGGCCCAACTCTACACCAGCCTGAAGAAGAGTAAGGCGGCCCTGCAGAAGAAGCAGGAAGAATTGCAATCGTTATACAAACAAATCGAAAAGTCCAATAACGACAACCTGAAGATGCGCCGGTTTCTGGAAAGCCTGGTCAACTTCGCCGGCGAAGCCATCATTACCTTCGACGAAATGTGGGTCATCCAGAACTGGAACCAGGCGGCGGAAGAACTGTTCGGCTATCAGCGCAAGGCCGTGTTGAACAAGAACATCAATATCCTCTTCCCGCAGGAGTCCATGGACGATCTGAACCGGGTCCTGACCTACGTCATGAACGGCAAGGTGGTGCGCGGTTTCGAGACCACGTTGAAGAGCCGCCAGGGCGAGGCGTTACCGGTCAATATCACCTTTTCGCCGATCAAGAACCAGAACGAATCCATCGTGGCTTTCACCGGCATTGTCCGCGACCTCAGCTTTGTTTCCAAGATCAGCAAACAATTCCACCTGGTGCAGCGCTACGAGGCAACCAGCGTACTGCTTCCCGAGTTGGTCGACCGGGTGCTGAAGTCGGCCAAGTTGGACGCTTCGCTGACGCGCGGCCTGGAAACCGTGCGCAAACTGGCCGAGGAACCCATCAAGGTGACCGAGCCGGTAAACATCAACCATGTGGTGGAGAATATCTACCTGTTGATCGAGCCGCGTCTCAAATTGCGCAAGATCGGCTGGCAGGCCCAGCTCTTTCCTCGCATGCCCGAGGTTCTGGCCAATCGCACCGAGATTACCCGCGCCCTGATGAACCTTACCCTGAACGCCTTGGATGCGGTGGAGGGCCGCGAGGGCGCTCGTTTGACCGTGGGCAGCCACTATAACAACAGCGAGATCATCGTCCAGTTGATCGATAACGGCCAGGGCATGGCGTCGGAAGAACTGGACAGAATGTACGAGTCCATGCTGGACCAACAACGCAGCCTGACCGGGATTCGCATCAACGCCAGTAAGGAAATCATCCAGGGCTTCGGCGGCATGTTCCGCATCGACTCGGCGCCCGGACGCGGCACCAAGGTCACCATTCGCCTGCCCGCCGGTTAAAAAGCCGGCACCAAAAAACGGCCGGGTATAACCCGGCCGTCAAGTTGCCGGTCGATTCCGTAACCGGAACCGACCGGCGTATGTTTTTGGCAATTCAGGAAACCGGAAAATGGAGGGCATTTTCCGGCGGGCTCAGTCACAACGCGGGAGCAAACCGCGTTAAAGGTATATTCGCAAAAGGCAGTTGGACCCGGCCGTGATTTTTTACAAAATCTTTAAATAATCACATGATTCAAACCTGCATCGTCCTGTGACGATAGGCTAACTGGGAGAAATGCCGGAAATCTTGCTTGAAGTCGCTACACCCGAACCATGATCTCTCGTTCGGCCGAACAGATCGTCCATTTCACCCCAAAGCAAAATCAGGTAAATTGCTCAACCGCATCTTATAGAAATGGTTTGAAACTGGTAAACTAAGGTCGTTGATTATGACCGAGTTAGGAGATCAGATGGATTTACAGACTCGCAAAAAGTATTACAATCGCTGCCGACCATATGAGTCATTGGAACCTTATGATGATCGCAACTTGGATGTAGACCGGTTTGGGAACGAGCAAAATTTTTTTGCTCGCGGCGTGAACTGGACCGATAAGCTATATGAAGAACTCATCCTTTCCGACGAACCCGTGCTCAAGTTTTTTACCGGACTGCCGGGCTCAGGCAAGACCACGGAACTCAAACGATTGCAAAAGAAGCTATCGGACCCGAATAGTGGTAATTTCTCAACAGTTTACATCAACGCTGAAAACTTCATCGATCTTTCCGATAAAATCAATGTTTTCGATATTTTGGCGACAATCGTTTCTGAAACGGAAAAAGCTGTCAAGGTTTCAGAGAGTGGGGAGCCCATACCGGAAGGAGAAGGTTATCTTGGCCGTCTTTGGCATTGGCTTACAGAGAATGATATCGCGCTTAAAAATGGTCAATTTACAGTGCCCAACCTTGGTAAATTGACTTGGGAGATCAAGAACCGCCCCAGCCTTCGCAATCGCATTAGGGAGACTGTTCATGGTCATTTCACTCAGTTTTTAGCAGATGTCGAGCAAGAACTGGTTACTTTGAAGACCCGGGCGGAAAAGCGACTCAACAAGAACGGCATAGTCGTGATCTTTGACGCCTTGGATAAACTGCGAGGGTACTTTGAGAACTGGCATGAAGTTTTGGAGAGCGCCGAGCATCTTTTCGGCAGCGGGGCGCCCCACTTGCAGTTGCCAATCCACGTGATCTATACGGTACCGGCAGCATTGGCCACCCGAATTCGGGGCATTGATTTTTTGCCGATGATCAAAGTCAGACATAAAAACGGCGAGCCCTGTGAAGATGGTATCGATACGGCTCGGGAGTTGATCAGGCGTCGGGTGCCGCAACCGATTCTGGATCAAATTTTTGGGAAAAAAGTTGAACGGAGAATTCGAGATCTGATTTTGGGCTCAGGGGGTTATCTGCGAGAGATCGTACAAATGATTCAAGCCGCCGTCAGGGAAAAAACCTATCCTCTCGACGACCGAGCTTACGATCTCATTTTTACCTCAATCGACAATGATTACAGACGGCTGGTACCGGGCGAGGCTTTTGATTGGTTGGCGCACGTGGCCAGGACACGTTTCTTAACAGTAACGGATGGGACACACAGGGCCGCTGCCGACCAGATGTTGGCCAACCACGCGGTGATGTGCTACCACAATAAAGAACTTTGGTATGACCTGCATCCCTCTGTTTTGAAAATAAGCGGTGTTCAGGAAGCGATCCGGAAGATGGAGATGGAAAACGGCGGGGTTTCCCTATGAACCTTGGAAAATGAAGGATGACATAACGATGACGAGTCGTGCCCGGCAACCCATGGCCCCCTTTTATTCTGAAGAACCAGGTTTCTATCGGCTAATCGACTCGCTTTCCCTGGCTGATTATATGTACTTCGGTGTGTTGAGTTGCCGGGAGCTGCGCGATGGAGAACCTGTAGTCCTTTACATTCAAAAGTGTTTGCGGCAAATTTCGGATGATGTGATTAAAGTTCACCATTTGCGTCACCCGCAAGGCAACCCATTTAAAGCGAATCACCTCGGTCAGGAATTAATCGACCCGCTCCTGGAAGATTTCGAAGGCAACGGATATCACCTTTTCGTTATCGACGCGTTGTGGGAAATAACAGGTAAAGATTCTTCTGAGGAGAAACGCTTCTTCAGGCGTCTCAATGAGCTGCGAAATACGATCATGGACCGTTTGCCCGGTCCCTTACTACTTCTAACCACGACAGATCTGGCGGTTACTTTTGCACGGGAAGCACCGGACTTCTGGTCGGTGCGCAGTATTTGGGAAGAGATACAGGACCCCGTCGCCAAGCCAAAACCCGACTTTACCGATGCCGAACACCGATCTTTAGCGGAAGCGCTGGAAGCGGCATACCTGGCGCAAGAAGAAAAAACGATTGGAGGACAGGACATATCGGAGTTGGAACGACATATCCTGGATCTTAAAAGAGAAATGCGAAAAGGGGGGGCCTTTCGCCCGGGTGATATATTGGGTGGCCGCTACCGGTTGATTGAACGTATCGGTACCGGGGGGTTTGCCGCCGTATGGAAGACCTATGACCGAGTCGGATCTCGGTTGGTAGCGGTAAAAATCTTGCACGGGCAGTTCTCGGAGGACAGAACGCGAAAAGAGCGCTTTTTCCGGGGCGCACGCATCATGGGAACATTCAACCATCCCAATATTACGACTGTCATCGAAGAGAAGTGCGAAGAAGACGGTCTTTTCTATTTCGTCATGGAATATGCCGAAGGTGGAAATCTGGAGAATGAAGTCCTTCGAGACGGGCCGCTTCCCATCGTGGAAGTAATTCGTATCGTTTTGGATATAGGAGACGGCCTGGCCTATGCCCATTCCCGTGGGGCAATTCATCGGGACGTGAAACCATCGAATGTACTTTTCACCAAAGACCGCCGCGTCAAGCTCACCGATTTCGACCTTGTCCGGGCGCCCGACACCACGGGTGGAACACGTACGGGAGCCATGGGCTCATTTCTTTTTGCCGCTCCGGAAGCTCTGGTCGATGCAAAATCCGTGGGGCCGCAAGCCGATGTATACGGCCTGGCAATGACCGCGCTTTTTGCCCTGGTGGGGAAGTTGGATTTAGACGTTCTCAGGCATCCGGGGCCTACCCTAGACCGCCTGGATGTTTCCGAAGAAGTGAAAGAAACTTTAGCCCTGGGTTTATCCTGGGATCTCGACACTCGTTTCAACACGATAAGCTCTTTTTGCAAGGCCGTGGAAGCCTCGGGTCATCCGCGGGTCGGGCAACCACCGAGCCGTGGGACCCTATCTGTCGGAAGAGATTCAATGATGCATGAAAGTAGTTGGGTCCAACTGCCGCCGGGTTCGTTTATCATGGGAGATGACCAATCCGAATCTGCTTGGGAACAACCGGCGCATCGAGTCGAGACGACACAGTCCATATTCATTTCAAGAACTCCAATTACCAATCATACCTATCGGTTGTTCATAGAATCGGGAGGCTATCTACAAAGTGACTTCTGGTGTGAAGAAGGTTGGAGTTGGCTTCAATTGAAGGATGCCGACTTCGAGAAATGGTACAATGAGATAAAGGTCGATCGTCATAACTACTTTGTCGTCAGTCCTGAGTGGTATCGATCGGGTAATGTACCGAGGTTTTGGACCGATCCTAATTTCAATCGAGACACCCAACCCGTTGTCGGGATCAACTGGTTCGAGGCAACGGCATTTTGTCGATGGTTGACCGCAACTCTGGAAAAAGCAGCACCAAACTGGCTGCCGCAAGACTTTACGGTACGACTCTTGACGGAAGCAGATTGGGAATATGCGGCAAAGGGAAATGAGGGGCGCGTCTATCCATGGGGAGCGACGGCTCCGGATGTGACCTTGGCAAATTTCGGCGCAAATACGGGCAAAACAACCCCGGTAGGCAGGTTCCCGAAAGGCAGTACGCCCGAGGGATGTATCGATATGGCCGGCAATGTATGGGAATGGTGTCTTGACCATTGGGACCCCTTTGCCTACAAAAAACGAAAATGCGGAATGCTCGATCCGATCGTCAAAAATGACGTACCAGCTCGGGTATTGAGAGGGGGATCTTGGGATGATCTGGCTCTGAGTATGCGCTGCTCGGCACGAATGGGACTTTTGGCCGCAACGCGAGATAAGTATTTCGGGTTCCGTTGCTGTATCGTTTGAAATCTTTGAACCCCGAACGGGACTCGACATAACGATGAATCAATTGCTCCGGGCGCCATAATCGATTTCTGACACCTCGCCCCCTGAGTTGTGCAAGAATAAGGGCTAAATTCCGGCCGGCCTTTCCCGGGCCGGGCATGCTTTGGAGGCCTTTTATGTCACCCCGAAACGCCTTGCCGGCTTTTTTTCTTTGTCTACCCCTGTTCGTTTTATCCCAGACCGAGCAAATGAAAAAAGCGCATATGAAATTGGACGGCGAGATCCAAGAGGCGCGCGTACTGTTGAACGACAAGCAATACGCCGCTGCAGAGAAAGCTTTCGACAAATTGATGACCTATTACGGCAACAGCGCCAACACTAAAAACCTGGATCCCAAGGTCATGCCCGACATCATGTTGGAGTTGCAACTGGCCAAGGTCGAGGCCCTGGTGGCGCAACGCAAGGTTCAGGAAGCCGCCACCTATGCCAAGGGCAAACGTTCGGCCAAGCCCACTCCCGCCAATCACGTGCTCAGCGCCCAAGCCTTTCTGCTGGAACGCAACCGCAAGGCAAGCGAAGAATCGTTGAAGGCCGCGGTCAAAATGGACGAGGAAGCCTTCATGGCCTGGTTTATGCTCGGCCGCCTGTCACAGGCCCAACGCGATGACGCCAAGGCGATCGAATACTACAAAAAATCGATTGAACACAACAAAACCTTCAGCGAATCGCGCTTCTTCCTGGGCCAAATCTACCTGCGCAAAGGCAACAAGAAAGGCGTGCGCGAACACTGGAACGAGTACCTGAAACTGATTCCCCGCAAAGGCGCCCGCTATAAACTGGTCAACGAAACCCTGCAAAAGCTGGGAGGCGCTTGAGCGTGAAGAAAAACCTGGTCCGCGGCGGGCTTATCGGCCTTGTCTTATTGCTGACCTTGTTCCACACCCAACTGTTGGAGGGACCCATCCGCAATAAGTTGGTCGCCCTGGCCCGGGATGCCGGCGTCGATCTGGAAATCGGCCGGCTGGACCTGAACATGGCCCTGTTGAAGGTTACCCTTGAAGAGATCCGCGTCAAGGTCGCCGGGGTCGACGTACGGCTGAAAAAGGTCGCGGTCAACGCCTCCATGGGTGTCTTGATCGGTCGGATCAGTTTGGACGAGGTCCTGGTCTCGGACGGTACGGTCAACTATACGCCGCCGCCCGCGCAACCCGCCCAAAGTCAGGGCGGACCAATGGAAATCCCAAGCATTTATCTGGGCCGGGCGACCATAGAAAAGATCACGGTACAGGTGGTCGATCAAAGCACCGAACTGGACCTGGACTTGAAAGAACTGGGGTTGAGCTACCGCAAACAACAATTGTCAGCGGGATTCCGCACCCCGGCCGCGCAAGCCGGCGGACGCGACCTGCCTCCGCTGGAGGTTACCCTGGAAGCCGACACCGCCGACTTTCAAGCGGTGGACAATGTTGTCTTGACCGTCACGGGCCCGCAAAGCTGGATCGCGGCGCGCGGTCATATGGAGCCGGGCTTCCTGCCGTTTCTGGACCTGAAAGCCGTCATTGCCGCCGACCTGCTGCCGGAGCAACCCGACCTCCGGTTGGATGCTTCACTTCAGCCCTGGTTGTTGGCGCTCGAGCTCAACGGCAGCCGCGAACTGGCGGGCGAGGTTCGCCCCTTCCAACTGGCGACCGCATTCGACATGGCGGAACCCAACTGGGAGATTCCGCTCACGCTCTCCATGGGCGATCTGGTCACCGGCAAGCTGGACCTGACCAAACAAGCCCATTGTCTTTCAGGCGAGTTGAATCTGGACGGCGGTATTGCGGCCCTGGCTGAGATCGTACCGCAGGCGCGCTTGGATTCCGTAGACATTCAAGCCTGGCTGGACGTGGATACCGAGGCAAATACCCAAAACGCGGACCTGTTGATGCGTCTTAAGGGCGAGCAGGCCCTCACCCTTGCCGGGGAGTGGCGCGACAACCGACTGGATTTTCGCGGCAAGGGCAAGCTCTTCCAAGCGGCCGATCTAACCGTTACCGGTGTTTACGACCAGATCCTCGAGGCTCGCGTCCAGGGCGGTCTACCGGGCTTGGACGGCCTGGAGCAGTGGGTCGCCCTGCCCGATGCCGCCTGTTCCGGCGCCGTCCAATTCGACCTCTCGGTGGAGAGCGACTTCGAAACCTGGTCTTTGCCCCGGGGTACCTTGCTGATCGATGGCGCCGCCTTCGAGCCCTTTTTTCGCGATCACGTCGTCATTGAACTGGCCGGGAACGCTGACGCCATGACCGGGCGCGCCTTCATGCCGACGCTCAACGCCGGGGAACCGGCAGTTACCTTCAACCTGGACATGAACCAACAGCAATGGCAGCAACTATCACTCCATTTGGACGGCGCCGACCTGTCCGCCGCCGGTTTCAATGCCGACATCACTACCCTGGCCGAGGGTTCCGGCGATCTGGCGGCTCCGGTGCTCACAGGGACCGCCGCGTTAAGCCTGAACCAGGAAGGGCCCCTGGCCTATCTGGAAACCAATTACCGCTTTGCCGACAATTGCGTGAACCTGCATCAGGTCCAGGCTTTCTCGTCTGCCGCCGACATCAACGGCAGCGCAAACCTGGCCTTGACCGACCCGCTGACATGGGACGTAGACCTGGTTCTGACCGGCGGACCCAACGCCGACTTCAGGCCCTGGCCCATCGAGGAAACCCCTAACTTCCACATGGTGCTGAAGGGCAACCAGGACAACATGAGCGCCGAACTGATGCTGCCGGACCAACTCTACCCCTGGGACCAGATCGCCGTCCCCATCGACCAACACGACGGCATGACGATGAACATCGTCCCCGGCGTCGAACAGGTACAGGGCGCCTCCCAAAGCATGCGCGTGGCCGGGGTCGATCTGAGCGAGATCACCCTGGGCATCGCCGACCAACGCCTGGTGGCCGCCGCTGACTTCAAGGCATCCGACATCGCCACCCTACGCAAAACCCTGAAACCCTGGTGGCCCGATGACTTGAAACTTGCGGAACTGACCGGTCACGCCTCCTTCAACGCGCCGCTCGATTTTGAAGAACAACTGTCCACGGTGCGGCTGGACCAGGTTTCCGGCAGTTGGGATGACCTACCCTTCGATATCTCCAAGGGCACCGCCTTATTTGACGGCAACATGGTTACCATTGACAAACCGTTTACGGTGCTCATCCCGGGCGCGCGGGCCGAAATCTCCCAAACCGGTCGTTTTAGCGTGAACCCGGAGACCTGGAAACCGATCGATAAACTCTACCCTCTGGCCGTGAACGCCGCCTTCCAACTGGAATATGTCGACGAACTACGCAACTACATGGACATCCCCGAGGAGTTGGAAGAGGCCGACATCCGCGGCACCGCAACGGTTCACGCCGACCTGGACTTCGAAGACAAGATCCTCACCCTGCGCATGGACGAGAGTACCGGCATCTATGACGACCATCCCTTCACTATCCGAAAACTGGAAGCCGGTTACAACGGCGACATCTGGATGAACGACCTTGATGCGGACCTGGACGGCCTGCCCATGATCATGGAACGCAAGGACAAGGGTTTCATGATCAAGGCCGAGCCCACCTCGGGTTACCTGGCCTCCTGGGCCGAAGACATCACCGGTGATGCCGAGTTGGAATTGGAGGTGGACCTGGTCAACGGCGAGGACGGCCTGGAAGTAGGTTTGAATTTTCGCCAGAAGTCCGGTCGATTGGTGAATGTGAACCCTTGGATGGTGGTCACCGGCCTGGATCTGGCCGTCAGTAAAACCGAAACGGGCTATCGCATCGACCAGGGCGGCGGCATCTTGAACGGCGGCGCGGTATCCCTTTACGGCGAGGTACGGCCACGGGATGACGGTCAGGATATCGAGTTGAACCTGTTTGCGGATCGCATCGACATGGATATGCTGGATTACAAGGTCAATGTCACCGTGGTCATGGAATACACCGACATCGACGGCGAGGCCGCCCTCAACGCCACCTTTGTGATCCATGACGGTTACCTGACCCCTGCCGTTGAAATCAAAAGCATGATCACGGACCTGTTGGCAACGGTGCCCGAACTCTATTTTCCTGACCCGGAACTGGAACGCATTAAACTGAACGCAAGTATCATCATCGAGAATCCAGTCCTGATGGAACACGATATCGCTTTCCTGGAATTGCAAACACCCACCCTCATGATCAGCGGCAACCTGGCCGAACCCATTCCCTACTCCGGCCCCATGAACATTTTGGCAGGTTCCTCGCTGGATCTGGGCAATCGCACCTATATATTTAAAGACAGCCAGGTCCAATTCCACCCCAACCGACCGAACGACCCCTATTTGCAGTTGGCCTTGGAATCGACCCAGTACGGCAAGAAATCTACCCTGAACATGAGCGGCTACCTGAGCGAACTGGGCCAAAAGGTAGGTTCCGACAGCGTCACCGATATCTTGACCAACTACCTGATCAGCCAGGTCTCCACCATGGTCAGCCTGCAACTGGGCGAGGGCGAAACCTCGTTCGACAACAGCTTTACCTTCGTCGTCAGTACGCCGATCACGCGTTGGCTGGTAACCCGCTACGCGGTGCCCGTCAACGAGGAAAAGGCCGAGCAACGCTTCGAACTGACCATGGGCCCTTTCTATTACAACCTGCTCAACCTGGTGCAACAACGGGACAGCCTGCGCGGCAGCATTCAGTATACTCAGGCCTTCGGCTATATCGAGCGCGAACGCCAACAGATCGTCCGTCGCATTCGCTGGCCCGAGGGAACGGAACGCCGACTGCGCAAAGATTTCAAGATTCGCAAGGGTGATCTGTGGTCGCCCTCCCAATGGCGCCGTTCGGAACTGGACCTGGCCCGCCGGCTAAGGCAGGAAGGTTACCTGTCGCCCACCATCGGTCATGGTTTCGAGAAGGGCGTCTTACGAGTGGATCTGGACCTGGGTCCCAAGACGGAAGTCAAGCTGGACGGGCTGATATTGGACGATGAATCCAAGGGCCTCATCCTGCGCACCTTCCGCGAGGACGACGAGGCAGGTCTACGCGCCGTCGAGCGCCTGGTCGAGAGCCTGGCCATTACGCGCAATTATCCATATGCCGCCGCATCGGCCGATTATACTGACAACGTCCTGAATATCAGGGTGCTGCTTGGTTTTTCATTTGAAGACGTTGCACTTGATTTCGGCGATGCCGACGAACTGTTGGCGCCGCTCTATGCCAAGGTCGAGGATCGCAACCGACTGGTGGCCGGTTATGTCAACTCGCCTCAGAGCGCGCAAGATAAAATCCGCGCGCAACTGGCCGCCAAGGGTTACCTGATGCCGGAGTTCGGCCGCGCCGACTTTACCGATATCAAAGCCTTCAGCATGCCGGTCGATCCGGGTGAGCGCGGCGTCCTGAAGTCCATCCAAGTAAACGGTGAACCCTCGGAAAGCGATTTGGTCGGCCGGCCGTTTCACTTCACGATGATCGACGAGATCATCACGCGTCTGACCAAACAGGACAAGGACGCCATCATCGATGTACGCCCCGTCCGCGATGGTAACGACGTGCGCTTTGACATAGAAATGCGCGACATTCCCGAAACCATCATCAGGAACCTGGATATCCAGGGCGCCGCCCGCATCGAGGAGGCCCGCGTCCGGCGCTTTGTGGGTTTCAAGGACAACATGACGCAGGACGAATTGACCCGCGCCCAGGAACGCCTCATCGCGGCCGGCCCCTATGAAACGGTGCGCATGCAAAACAACGAGCAAAGCGCCGTCTTGGAACTGGAAGAGGGCAATCGTTGGGAGGTCGACTTCCAACTGAGCCTGGAGGAGCGCGATGCCGATATCGACCCGGATTCGCAGAAGGATAACCGCGAATACGGCTTCTCGGTGCGCTTCCTGGACCACCAGTTCATGAACCGTTTCATCAACCTGGCCGCCCAGTTGGAATTCAGCGACCAAACCACTCGGGTGCTCAGCCAGATCAAGTTCCTGCGCGTCTTCGGCACCCCGATCGACGTTTCTCTGGGTATGGACTGGCAGGAGGAGGAAGAAACCAGCGATGACTTCCTGGACCTTTTATTCGGAGAGGCTACCCGGCTGATCAGGCAAAACGAGGATCGCGACTGGAACGCCGATCTCAGCTATGAGCTGTCCCGTTACCAAAGCCTCAGCTTCGGGATCCGCTATCGCGAGGATCTCTTGCACACATCCACGGAATTCTATGATGCGTTCGCGGAGGACCCATTCGATCCCGCCAACCTGTTCGACCGGGAGTCGGCCACTCTTTCCACCGTACAGGCACCGGTGCGTCTCTCCTGGCTGTATCGCCGCCTGGACCATCCCACCAACCCGGCCAACGGTATTTTTACCTCGGTCGCCGCCGAATACTATTTGGACGCTCTGAATGCCGATACCGCCCTTTTGGGCACCTGGGTGGACGGCCGTTTCACCAGTTTCAAAACCTGGGGACGGTGGATGTGGTCGAATCGTTTGGAGGTCGGCGCCTACATGCGCGATTTTGAAGAAGACCAATCCCGCCCCGAGGACCTTACCTCCTCGCCCTACTTCCTGCTCGGCGGCTCGCGAACGGTGCGCGGCTTCGACCTCCATAGGGTGGGACCTCTTGATTTCTCCTTCGTTGGGTATAATGAGGAAGGAGAACTGAGCGGAACCCCCGCGCCAATCGGCGGCGAGTCCCTGTTTTTCTTCAGCCAGGAGATGACTTACGATACCCGGTTCTATGGATTGGGCATCAACCCCTTTGTTGACGGCGGTTGGGTTTGGGAGAACCATGACGACCTCTTTTCCACCCCGTTGGTCATCACCGGGGGTTTGGGTCTCAGCCTTGATCTTCCGATCGGATACTTCCGCCTGGATTGGGCCGTCCCCCTGTATGAAGGCCCCTTCGAGAAATTGCTGGATGAGAATTCTTTCGACGACGTCATGCGAGACTATTTCCGCAATCAAGTCCTAAGCGAGTTTTCTTTCGTATTCGGTCGAACTTTCTAACTAACCCTTTTTTTGACTTAATGACATTTCGCTTTCGCCCGACAAGCAAAAAGCAGGTTGCTCTAAAACGGCCGAGGCGAACTACCGCGAACCGGGTTTTTCTGAATGATTTTTCTTTTCTTCCACGCGATTGAGATCTCTTTCTATCTAAAGCCGCTTCCTTCCGAATTGAACGCCAGATTGAACAATGTGGCCGATATTCACCAGGACTATGAAGGGTATCTCTGGTTTGCCTCCCAGGACGGGCTTTTTCGCTACGACGGTTACCAGATCAAGCCCTACCAACACGATGCCCGAGACACGAACTCCATCGGCGCCAATTGGACCACCAAGCTGGAGGAGGACGACCAGGGTAACCTGTGGGTGGGCACGTTCGGAGGCGGTTTGTGCCGCCTGGACCCGAACCGCACCAGTTTTAAGCGTTACTACCCCAACCTTCCCGGAAGCCGGCATCTCTCCTCGGTCCGCGCTTTGTTTTTGGACAGCACCGATACCCTGTGGGTGGGTTTGCAACACGGCGGCCTGCTGCGCCGGGAGGGGGAGGACTTTGTACCCTATATTCCCGATGGGGACAAACCGGGCGCTCTAAAACCGGGACGGGTGATCCGTATTTTCGAGGACAGCACGGGCGCCCTGTGGATCGGCACGAGCAAGGGGGGCTTGAATCGACTTGCGCCGGGTGGTACGACCTTCGAACACCTCTACCTGCCGCCGCCGCAACCCGATGCGCCCCCGGTAGTGGTCTGGTCATCGGTTTCCGACGGTAACGGCGCCTTCTGGCTGGGTACCTCAGCGGGCCTATACCATTTCGATCCCCGCGAACAGCGCTTCGAAAAAGGCCCGATCGTCGCCGAGGACGGGCATCCAATGGACAGGGTCGCGATTACCGAACTTCAGGTAACCCCGCAAGGCATGGTCTGGGGCGGGACCGACGGCGCCGGTGTCTTTGTATTCGATCCCGGCACCGATAGGCTCCTCAGTTTCCGCCACCAGGAAGAAAAACCCGGCGCCTTGCCGCATAACGATGTCAATGTGGTCTTCCAGGATCGCACCGGATTGCTGTGGTTCGGCACCCTGGTAGGCGGTGTGCAAAAGTTCGATCCGGCAAGTTCCGCCTTCAACACCCTGCGCCGGCGTCCCAAGGAACCCAACTCATTGAGCGATAGTTTTACCAAGGTGATCTACGAGGATGAAGAGGGCGATTTCTGGATCGGCGGCAATAACGGCATCGACCGCTACAATCCGCGGACCGGAACCTACCGACACCATAGCAAAGACCCGGATGACAGCAATACGCTCAGTCATAACTCGGTGCGCGCGGCCGTACCCGGGGGAGACGGCGATATCTGGATCGGAACCTGGGGCGGCGGTTTGAACCTTTGGAAGAACAAAGAGCAACGCTTCCACCGCTACTACGCCGATCCCGAAATACCGGAAAGCCCCAACAGCAACTGGATTGAAAGCCTGCATATGGACCCTGACGGTTTCCTTTGGCTGGGCACCAACCTGGGCTTGGAACTCCGCGACGGCAGAACCGGCTTTTTCAAGGTTTTCCCTACCGAATTTTCCGACGAGAATGATTTTACCGTGCGTATCAGGGTGATCCGTGAGTTACGGCCGGGCAGCCTGTACCTGGGTAGTAATTACGGAATGGCCGTCATCGATCGCTTGACCGGCGCCTCGCGCTACTACCGTCATCAACCCGGCAGTTCAGACTCCCTGGCCAACAATACGGTGAGGGATATCCTACGCGGCAAGGACGGTACTCTTTGGGTTGCCACCGCGGCAGGTCTCAACAAATTCTACGAGGAAAGCGCGGCCTTCACCCTTTTCGATGAAAAGGACGGGCTGTGCAACCATGTCATCTACACTCTGTTGGAAGATGACGAGGGTCGGTTGTGGATCGCCACCAATAACGGCCTCTCGCGCTACGATCCGCAGACCGGCATCTTTACCAACTTCTACGCCGAGGACGGTTTGCAGGGCAACGAGTTCAACGGCGGCGCTGCTCTGCGGACCCGTGACGGACGTTTCTTCTTCGGCGGGGTCAACGGGGTGACCTGGTTCCGACCTGAAAATGTTCGTAGCCAGGGCAAGCCGGCGGAAGTCGTGATCAGCGAATTCAAGATTTTCGAGGAACCGGCCAACTACCGGGCCCTCCGTAACAAAGACGGCGTCATCGAGTTGGCGCCTGATCGCAACTTCCTGGCTTTTGAGTTTGCAGGCCTTGACTTTCGCGACCCGCGCCGCACTCGCTATATCTACCGAATGGACGGGGTGGACAGCAACTGGAGCCAACCGGACACCCGTCGTTATGTCAACTACCCCAACCTGAAACCGGGCAACTACACACTGCGTGTCAAAAGCGCCAACAGCGGCGGCGCCTGGAGTGAAAAAGAGACCACGCTGCCCATCCATATCGAAACCCCGCTCACACAAACCCTTTGGGTGCAGGTTTTGGGCATACTCTTCTTCCTGGCTCCCCTGGCCGCCTGGTTGCACGGCTTGCTGCGCCGCAAAAAGGTTTTGGAGGCCCGCGTCAGCGCCCGCACCATTTCGCTGGAGCGGGCCAATAAGGAACTGGAGCGGTCCCACTCCAAGTTACAACAGGCCCAGGCGGAACTCATGGCCACGGCGCACCAGGCGGGCATGACCGAGATCGTCAACGGCGTGGTGCACAACCTGGGCAACGTGCTCAACAGCGTGGGCATCAACGCCGAGACCTTGCGGCACCAACTGGACAACACCCGCGCGGGCGGCGTCAACCGTTTGGTCCAACTGCTGGAGGAACACCAGGACAACTTGACGGAATTCCTGACGGAGCATCCCCAGGGAAAAAAGACGGTGCCCTACATGAAACGGTTGTCTGAGTTGCTGGACAAGGAGCGCACCAAAAACATGGAGGCGTTGGAGCACCTGATCGCCGGCGTGGAAATGATGCGCGATACGGTGCGCATGCAACAGGGCTACGCCAAAAACGCCACCCTGCGCGAGTCCCTGCAACTTTCGGCGGTCGTGGATGATATGATCAAGATGCAACTGACCGCTCTCAACCGCCACGCCATTGAAGTCGAACGCCGCTTCGAGGAGACGCCGCCGGTCACGGTGCAACGCTTTAAACTGGCGCACATCCTTACCAATCTCATCCGCAATGCGATCGATGCGATCAGCGAGCGCAAACCGGACATACGCAAGATCAGCTTCGACATCGCTCAAAAAGGCGATGATATTCACCTCAGCGTCACGGACACGGGCATCGGCATCGACAAAGAGAACCTGGAAAAGGTTTTCAAATACGGCTTTACTACAAAGATCACGGGCAAAGGGTTCGGCCTGCACAGTTGCGCCAACAGCATGAAAGAAATGGGCGGCAGCCTGAAGGTGGACAGCAAGGGCGCGGGCAAGGGCGCCACTTTCACCCTTATCTTCCCCAAGAAACCGGTAAAGGAAATCAAAACGGATTCCTTGGGTTGATTTTGCTTTTTTGAGCTCTTCACCGGCTGGGAGCAAAAGAAGGGCCCCGAGATTTGCTTGGAGCCCGATTCGGTTTTGGAGAGATCCCGGGCCATGCCGCCCGGGGTTTTGAAGTGAATATATCAGCGGGCCGGTCTGAAGTCGCGAGCGCCGCCCAGACCGTATTTGCGCATGCGGCCCCGGAGCGTGTTGGGATTGATACCCAGCATGACCGCCGCCCCGTCGTCACCGTATATCTTGCCGTTGGTCCGACGAAGGGCCTCGCGGATGTGTTCGATCTCTTGGGCTTCCAAGGTTTGGAAGGGTTTTGTCTCGCGGCGAGCGGGGTTGATTCGGCCCGGGTAACCATTGGTGTTCAGGTGGTTCATATCCAGGTCCAGATAGGTGCCCGTGGACAACACCAAAGCGCGGCGCAGGGTATTGACCAACTCTCGAATATTGCCGGGCCAGTCGTGTTGTTGCAGGCGCGTAATCTGGGCTCGGGTCAGCACCGGGGTTTCCCGACCGGTTCCGCGCGTGACATCCTCCAAAATATTGCGGGCGATGATGGGCAGGTCTTCCGGCCGGTCACGCAGGGGGGTCAGGTGAATGGGGAAGACGGCCAGGCGATAATAGAGGTCCTCGCGGAAACGGCGTTCCTCCACGGCTTGCAGCAGATCGATATTGGTGGCGGCGATCAGGCGCACGTTGACATGTTCGGTACGACTGGAGCCCAGGGATTCGAACTGGCCTTCCTGAAGCACGCGCAATAGTTTAGCTTGAAGTTCGATAGGAAGTTCGCCCACTTCGTCCAGCATCAAGGTCCCCCCGTCAGCAGCCTTGAAGCGGCCCTGTCGGTCGGCGGCGGCGCCGGTGAAGGCGCCTTTCACATGACCGAACAGTTCGCTTTCGATCAACTCGCGGGAGAGAGCGGCACAGTTCAGGCTGACCATGGGCCGGCCGGCGCGCACACTCCAAAGATGGATGGCCTTGGCCAGAACCTCTTTACCGGTTCCGGTTTCACCGGTAATCAAGACGGGAGAGTCGGTAGGAGCCACCTGCCTGGCCAGGTGGGTGACGCTGCGCATGGCCTCGGAAGGGCAGACGGTCAACAGGTCCCGCGAGTCCACCCCGGCGCGGGTGCGGGCGTGCAGCAGGCGGTTCTCGCCCTCCAGTAATTGCACCAATCGGTCCAACTCTCGGGTGCGGGCGCCGAAAGCCAGGGTCACGGCAAGCAAACGACCCAAAACCTCGGCGAGTTGAATGGTTTTGGGATTGTAATAACCGCGAATGCGCCGGTCGAACGTCATGATGCCTAAGGGTCGATCGTCCAAACAAAGGGGAACGACCATGCAGGAGTGCCCGTGAGGGAAGTCCAGCACGCCGTCGAAAGGATCGGCTTCCCCGGGTCCGTGCACTCCGAACGATCGGCCTCGGCCTGTTTCCAAAACCCGGCGCATAGCGGGGTTTTTCTTCAGGTCCAGGGTGTGCCGACGAACCCGATCGGAAGCCAGGGGACCCAGCATGGCGCGAACTTTGAGGCGCTGGTCGCTCAGTTCCATAATGGTGGCCAGATCGTACGCCACCACCGAACCCATGACGGACAGAAACTCTTCCAACAGGTGATCGATAAAATCGTACTCACCGGAATGGTCCAACTGGGAAGGAAGCAGGTTACTGGGAATACCGAACTTCATCACGCGCTCCATGGATTGAATTCAGTACGAAAGCTATTGTAGCGCATGTGAATGTGGAGACACGGTTGGTTTCCACGACAAGTGCGACCCAGGCAACGAAAAGACCTGCCCCGGGCACTCCTGGGAAAGCATGAGGAGCCGGCATCTGATACTCGATTCTTCCCGGGCAGATACGAAGATTTTGCGCCGAAGACCTGGTAGCGTGAACAAGCCCCCAAGTAAAACGGTCGTACAATGGAACAAGCGGCAAACCTGAAGAATGACCTTGCTTATGAGCGTGTTGGGGGTTTGTTCGCGTCGGAGAGAATAAGGCGCGGCAGTGTACAAGGCCGGCGACCGAAGGCCTGGTAGCGTGAACAAGCCCCCAAGTAAAACGGTTGTACGAAGGAACAAGCTGCAAACCTGAATGATGACCTCGCTTATGAGCGTGTTGGGGGTTTGTTCGCGTCGGACAATCCAATATTCAACGCCATACGGGACGCAACTCCGAAGGCAATCGCGCGCAAGGGGCTTGCCTTCGGATGGATTTAGGTCCACCGCCCGGTTTTTGGGTTCCCCCGGCGCGAACAAACAAACCCCGTGCCGATAAGCTCGCATTCGATACTTCGACTTGGGATGTCCCGACGATATTCCGGTTCATGGGTTTGCTTGTTCACGCTACGCTACAACGCCCACAGGCGGTAGGTTCCCGGGAAGCCCTTGAGCGTGATGTTTTCGTTGCAAGTCCAGGGCAGGTTGGCGTAGCGTTGCGTGTCTTCACGCAATAGTTGGTTCCAGGCCTGATCACTTAACCAGACTTCCGGGCCCGCCGCCTGGCCCAGGACCCTGGAGCAGAAGTTGACCATCAGGCCGAAGGCGTCATTTTCTTCGATCTCGACCTCACCCACATGCAAGCCCGCGCGGATGGCGATCTCCGCGTGGCCGGTGTCGCCGTTCATCTTCAGGGCGCAATCGAAGCCGCTACGCACCGTCCGAAAGGCCACCATGAAGGCGTCGCCCATGGTTTTGATCTCGAAACCGTCACAGGCGCGAATGTGCTCACGCGCCTTTTCGAAATGACTGCGGCGTATGGTCTTCATGACGTCATCGCCCAGCCGATTGGCCAGGTCGGTTGAACCCACGATATCGGTGAACAGCAGGGCCATGGTCACCTTATCGGCGCCGGCCCAATCACGCAGACCGCGCGGCGCGGGTTCCGGCCGAGGCATGTTAACGGCGGGCGGGAGGCTCTGGGGAGAATTGGCCAGAAGGATATCGACATCGCAGACGGGGCAGCGCAAACTGCGAAAGCCGGCGGCCAGGCGACGATTGGCCTGGCTTTCCGTAATGGGTTCGCGGCAGCTCGGACATAGGTACTGCCGACCCGTGGAGCCGACCGGTTGCGTCCCGGTGGCAGGCGCCGGCACCCGGGTGGGGACATGCGTCGTCGGTTGAGGCGCTGTCGATCCGGGCGTGTCGGCCTTGGGCGCTGCCATGGCCAGTTTGTTGTAACCTCGTTCGATCAACATGGCCGTTTCTTCATCGCGGAAACTGATGGAATCAGTCGCCGCCTCGGCCGAGGTCAGGCCTTCCATATCCAATTCCCAAACCCGGATGACTCGGTCCAGGGCGCCCACGGAAGCCAGCACGGGCAGGCCGGCATGAAAAGCCAGGGTGGGAAACGGCGAAGCGGTTTCTTCCTCGATAACCAATACATCGCGCCAGGTGTCACAACGCCAGATCCTCAGGGTTTGATCCCAGGACCGGGTGGCCATCAGTCGACCGTCCGGCGAGAAGGCCACCGCTTTGACCGGACCGGAGTGGCCGATGACCTCGTGTTCGCAACGGCCTTTGCGAGGGTCCCAGATGCGCACGGTCTGATCGTCGGAAGCGGTGGCGAGCAAGCCTTGAGACGACCAGGCCGCCGCGTTGACGGCCGCGTGATGCCCCGCCAGTTTCTTGTCGGGCGTAAACGAACTGCCACGCCATAAGCGGATGGTGGCGTCCTCGGAAACGGTGGCCAGGTAATCGCCCTTGGGGGCAAAAGCCACACCGCGCAATACTTCGCGATGACCGCGCAGGGCACATTTCAATTCCATGCGACGAACGTCCCACACATAGACGGTCTTGCTGTTGGCTACCGTCACCAAATGATTGCCGCTGGGAGACCATGCGGCCTGGCAGATACCATGGTCGTGACCCTCCAGACCTCCCATGGAATCACCGGAGGGATAGGCCCAAACCAAGATGCGACGATCGTCGGAAACGGTGGCCAGTGCCTGCCCCTGCGGCGCCCAGGCCAGACCGGTGACATTGAAATCATGCGCCCGAATCACCTTGGCGGCCTGCTCCCCCTGACGGTCCCACAAGCGCAGGGTCTGGTCCAGGGAACACGAGGCCAGAGCGTTGCCCACGGGCGCCCAGGCTACATGGGAAATAACGCCTTCATGACCGCACAACAGATTGAGCAGTGCGATCCCTGATTTTTTTATCCTGGCGGTGCCGGCTGTCATGGGGTCCCTTTCATTCCTGCACTGATGAACCAAACTCATCATCTCACAAATCGGGCGGTGAGCTCAATCACGTGAATTGCCGTGGGCCGATTTGAGATGACAGATCCGCGAACCGTTTCCGTATGCATATTTCCGAGGATATGCAGGTCTACCCCGCTGACTATCGACGTATGGGATCCGGACAAGGTTAGTCACGGTCGGTTAACCTCATATTTTGCTCGGAACGTGGTTCGACCTCGGTGTCTGTGAGGATTTTGATTCTCAAAGAAGCATCGGCCCCGCGGGACAATCCTCATTTCGGCCAAAGACTCGATCGACCCGGTTGTCCATGGGCGTATTCTCTTACAGACAAGCATGGTCACCGGGGCGGAACGATGTTTCGAAATTTTTATGCACGGTTACCGGTTTGCACAACGAGCTCGAGATCCAAAACGCCGATGTCCGTAAGGGTCCATCGACCTCTTGGATAGAATAACTCGATGTACAAGCGGGTCGATCGTTCTTCCGAGCAGAATAACTCGATAGACGAGCGGGTGAATCCTTCTCCCGAGTAAATACATCGATAGACGAGCGGACGCATCCTTCTCCTGCACAAAATAACTCGATGGACGAGCGGGCCGGCCCTTCTTCCGCGCGAAATTAATCAAGGGCATACGGCCTCCAACTCCTTCCATCGCTTTGGCACATCGTTTTAAAACAAGTGTGCCCTCGTGGTCGGTTTCGGTTAAACTATTGCCCGTGAAATGAATTCCCGGGAGGTTGTGCCTTGCTCTGTTTGTTATTTTTCGTATTCAGCGGCGACAAGGATATGTTGAAGCTGATCTCGCTGGACAAAACTTGGGAGCATAACTTGGAGAAGCACGAGGTTTTTCGCACCCGTGCGCTGGCGGTCAATGATGAAGATGTGGTCGGCGTGATCGACCGCGACGCCAATCGGGTCGTGCTTATCAGTGGTGACGGTGAAAGCGCGGTGCCTTTAGGCAAGTCCGGCCAGGGCCCCGGTGAACTGTCCGGGCCGGTGGAAATTACCTGGAGCCGCTCGGAAAAGGTTTTTGTGGTTTTGGACCGGGGCAATACACGTGTCTCCAAGTGGAACAGCGCCGGCGAGCTGCAAAAGGAATACCCGATCACCATCAACGGCCTCTATCCTCGTCTTGCCGACAAGAATACCCTGATCATGGTGCGCGACGCCTTCGGTTTCGGTGGAACCGCCTCCATCAACCGCATCAGCCTGAAGAAGGACAAGGCCAAAGAACTGATCAAGCACACGTTCGAGAAGAACACGCGCTTCACCAATGCGGGCAACAACCAAACGCCGCTCCAGGTGGCCTTCCGTTGGGATCCCAAGCTGGTTTTCGACCTGGGCAGCGACTTCCTGGCCACGGCTTTCACCGGTAAATCCGAGATCACGATTACCGATCACAAGGGCAAAACGTTGAAGACCTTCCCCGTCAAGATTCCCAGGCACAAGGTTGCCGACGACCAGATCGAGGAAGGCATCGGCCTGATGCCCAACAACATGCACGCCGATTTACGAGCCGGCATGGTGCGGCCCGAATACTGGCCCTATATTCGCGAGGTCTTCG
Organism: Acidobacteriota bacterium; assembly: GCA_030066195.1. Classification (GTDB taxonomy): domain Bacteria; phylum Acidobacteriota; class Holophagae; order Acanthopleuribacterales; family Acanthopleuribacteraceae; genus JASJCB01. The sequence continues at coordinate 14,914 of JASJCB010000097.1, read as the reverse complement.
TGGATGACAAGGACCGAATCTGGGTAATCGGCAGTTCGCGGGACACCAAGGCGTCGCATGCCTTCCGTGTTTATAATCGCGACGGCAATATGATCGGCAGGGGTTATGTCCCCAAGGTTCCGCTGTATATCGGCAACGGCGGTGTCTTCTACCTGGACGAGGTCAAGGTGGATGATGAGGAAGCCGGCACCTCGGAATACAAACTACACGTGGTCAAAGGAAGCCATAACCTGGGCTGATCCCCCGGCACGCGATTGTTATCTACTGCTGCTTTTCTTCTTCTTTTTGCGTTTCTCGCGCCAGCGTTGGAACTTGCTGGGGAAGACCTTGTCCAATTCCTGGTCGACCTTCTCTTCGGGCACCACCTCGCCGGCTTCTTCCAAGCCGTAATAGACATGTGGCGTCACGTAGATGATCATGTCGTCCAGCGCTACCGACTTGGATTTGTTGCGGAACAGCGCACCCAGTAAGGGCACCCGGCTCAGGTAGGGCAGGCCGTTGCGGCTGACCGATTGAGTATCGGTGACCATGCCGCCCAAAATAATGGTTTCACCGCTGTTCAAGCGCACCGTGGACAGTAAGCTTTGGGTACTGGTGCCCGACGGCACGTCGGTGCCTACCGATTGGTTGTTGAAAGACGCGAACTCCGGCTCCACCGTTACCGTAACCAGGCTCTCGCTCATCACCCAGGGCGTGATCTTCAACTTGACATCGGCCTTGGCCTCCTCGATCGATTCGGAATTCTCGATCAATGGGCTGCCGCCGCTAGGGTCCTGAATAATGGTCGTCTTGGTTATCTTGTAATTGATCGTATCGCTGATCGTGATATTCGCCTCCTGGCCGGACAGCGTCGCGATCTTCGGCTTCATCAGCGTTTTGGCCTTGCCCTCGTTTTCCAGGGCGGTCAACAGCGCGGTGAAGTTGGAGGGCAGGCGCGAGATGCGGTAGTTGCCGTGTTCGTCCTGAAATCCCTGGAAAGTCTGGCTGAAGTTGGGGAACAGGGTGCCGCCGTCCGGGGTGGTCAGGTTGACGCCCAATTCGAAGTCGTCGGTCAGCGAGTACTTGACCACGACCACTTCCAGCAACACCTGGGCCACGGGCTCGTTCAGCAGGGCCGCGATTTCGGCCGCGTTGCGCACCGCCTTGCGTTGACCCATGATCAGGAGCGCGTTGAGTTCGTTGACCGCCACGATGGTGACTTCCTTCTTGACATCCTCCGGGATCATATCGAAGACCAGCTTGGCGTGTACCTTGTCGAAACGAACCAGTTGCTTGGCGTTCAACAGCGGCAGTTTACTGCTGCCGATCAGGTAGGAACCGTCTTCAACGGAAAAGCTGTATTGGGTATCGGCCAGCAGCAGGTTCAGCAGTTCGCCGATGTCCACACAGTTCAGGTCGATGGAGACCGTGCCTTCCAGTTTCTCCAGCACCACCACATCTTCCTGGTAGACATCCGAGATGTTGCGGATGACCTCGTTCAAGGGCCGGTCGACCACGTAGATATCCAACATGCCGGGGTCGGCGCACCGGCGCACGCCCTGAACGCGCGGTTTGACCATAAAGACGCCCTCGGTTTCTTCCAGCCCCAGCCCGTTGGCGGCCAGCAGGGACTCCAGGCCGTTTTTGAACGGCAGCGGACCCTGGTCGCCCACGATCGGCTCCAAAGAGGCCAATTGCTCGGGCGTATTCAGTTCCTGGGACAACAAAACGGTTTTGCCGGTGGTCTCGATTAGATCGCGGACCAGGGTTTCCAACGGCGCATCCTTCAGGCCGAAGGCAATCTTCTCCTTGGTCTGGTCATAGATGATCAGGTTGTCCGGTTCCTTCATGGGGAAAATGGCCAGGCGATCCTCCCCCTCGATTTCCACCAGAGCCGTACCGTTATCTTGCATGGTGTTCAGCAGGCGGTTCAGTTGTTCGGCCAGGATTTCCGGGGGCGAATCGGGATCGAAAACGATATCATCCGCCGGGTTTTTGGTGGGCTTGGCAACCAGGCCCACGGCCGTGGGCTCGATGGCCAGAACGCCTTCATCCTCCAGGGCGGCCAACACATCCAAAACGTCTTCCGTGGCGGGTTCCGACGTGTCATAGGCAATCTTCTGGTCTTCCTTGGGATAGACGTAGACCAGTTCACCGTCGCGCTCGATGCGCACCTTGCCCATATCCTGGAGTTGGTTCAGCAGTTCGTCCAGGGAATAGACGGGTTCCGTCATGGTGTCCAAAGGGCCGATGTCATCGGCAACCACCAGGTTCACCTGTTTTTCGCGGGCGATACGGCGCAACAAGGTGGTGATGGGCATGGTGCCGGGCAGGATGCGGCCCAACTGTACATCGGGCTCGAAAAAGTTGATGTAGGTAGGGTCGCCGGCTGACGGATCGTCACTCTCGCTGTAGTGATCCACCGTTACGCCGTAGGTTTGCTTTTCCACCAGGGCCAGCTTGTCCAGCATCAAACGGCTCAAAAGGCGGTTGATGCTGTAATCGGCAATCGTGTAATCCACCTTCAGGTTGATATCGGACTTGAAGAAAAGCGTGCCCAGGTTCTGCGTATCCGCGCGTTTGTAGGAGAGCAACAGCAGAGAGACGCTCATACCGTTCGCGTTGAAATCCTCGATGGGAATGTCGGGCTCGAACCAGGATTGAACGTCTTCATCGTCAATCTCGGGCGTGGGGTCGCCCTTGGTTTTCTTCTTTTCCTTCTTTTCCTCTTCCTTGGTCTCCTCGGCCTTGGGCTCTTCCTTTTTCTCTTCGGCCTTAGGTTCTTCCTTCTTTTCGCCGCCCTCGTCCTTCTTGGCTTCGCCGCCCTCTTCCTTCTTTTCCTCGGCGGGTTTCTCGTCCTGGAAGGCGATCAGCGGCGTCATGCCGGTCGGAACCAGGAACAGAAGCAGCAGGAACATGGAAACGCGTTTCATGGAAGCCTCCTAACCCGGCTTACCGACCGGGTGCGCGGAAACGCAAGAGACGACGACCCTTGAGGCCGCTATCGTCGGTAGCGCGAACCACAATGCTCAACCAATCGCCGGGCCGGGCGCCCTGGATGGTGGCCGTGGCAAGACCGGGTTGTTGGGGTTTGGTCCATATGATCGCCTTGGTGCCGGGCCGGGCCGCCAACGCCCGCCAGGTGAAGGCCTTGTCTGGAAGCGCCTGATCGGGGTCTGTTGTGGTGCGGGCGTCCAGGTCGACCAGGAGCTTATCGCCGTCATAGCGCATGCCGGTGATTTCGGCGTGTACGCGGGGGGCGGAGGAACCCGGCTCTCCCAGTGTGATCGTGCGAGTGACCACATCGGAGCGTCCGCGTGGATTGGAAGCGCGCATGCGGAAATTGATCACATCTCCGGGCGCGCCGCCGCTGATCAAGGCGCGCCGATCCAGACCGGTCCCCACGATCTGAACGCGGGCCTTACCGGCGGTTTCGTGCCAGAAATGCGTTTCCAGTTGCTGTTCCCCCCAGCCATGATCATGCGTCAGGCCCCCGATCAGGTTGACCGTACCGCCCGCAGGCGGCAGGGTTACGGGTTCCACGCTCAAATGCGCATCGGGTCCGATATCGCGGGGGTCCAACGGCCAGGTGATGGTTTTGACCACATGATCGACCCCACCGGAGGGATCTGTCACGGCCAGGGCAAAGGTAAGCGGCGTCGGCTCGTCTGAATCGGTGACCTTGACCAGACGCATGGGCGCGCCGCCTGCCGGCACATCCAGCGAAACGCCGGGAGGCGCATGGCCCGCCATGCTGAATTTCAATTGTTCCAGGGCATCGTCCGGGTCCTCGCTGCCCGAAGCATCCAGCACCAGGGTACCTTCCTCGATCCCGGGCAGAATACGCAGGCGGGCCTTGGGTTTTGGGTCGGCCGCGGAGACGGCCAAGGTGGTGCTGGCGGCATTGTAAAGATCGCCGGTATCGCCCACCAACAGGGTGACGATATAGGTGCCCGCCGAGGAATAGGAGTGGCTAACCTGTGAGCCGGAACCCGAATTGCCGTCGCCGAAGGTCCAGGTAAAGGAGATGATGGTGTCGTCGCCGTTGGCGTCGGTGGAGCCGGTGCCGTCGAAGACAATATTGCTGGCTGTCACCCAACCGCTGCTGGGCGAGACCGAAATGACGGCTACGGGCGCCACGTTGGTGCCCGCCTCCACATCGATGGAATCGGAGGCAAAACCCCGGGCGCGCATGTCGTCTTCCACGGTAAGGAAGACCACGTAGGTGCCTTCCGTGTCGTACGTGTGGAAGACCAGCGGATTGGGGTTTCTGGGGATGCTCGCGCCGTCGCCGAACTCGAAGGTATAGCTGATGATGGTGCCGTCGCTGTCGCTGGAGCCGGAAGCGTCGAAACCCACGGGATTACTGGTGGTCGGCGAAGACGGCAGAATGGTCAGGCTTGCCGTGGGAGCGACATTTTCCACATTGCCCACGGTCACCACGTCCGTGGCGAAACCAAAAGCGCCCAGATCGTCCGTCACGCGCAGAAAGACCTCGTAGACGCCGATCGCGGTATAGGTATGCCGGATCAGAGGCTCCGACGAGGTTTGCAGAATGGTGCTGTCGCCGAAACCCCAGCGGTATTCCACGATATCGCCGTCGCTGTCGCTGGAACCGCCGGCGTCGAAGGCAATTTCCTCGTTGCGTTCGGGCGTGCTGTTGGAGATAGCAAAGGCCGCGGTAGGCGCGCTGTTGGCCTGGACTTCGATGATGCTTGAAACAAAGCCCTGCCCGCCCATTTCATCCGTCACCGTCAACAGCACCAGGTACGAACCGTCCTGGCGGTAGGTATTCACGGCCAGCGGTCCCGTACCCCGCGTGGAGGAACCGTCACCGAAAAACCAATCCCAGAACAAGATCTCGCCGTCTGTATCGGTGGAGGACGAGCCGTCGAAGGTCACCCGCTCATCGATCGCGGGTTTGCTGTTGCTGGTGGTGAAGCTCGCGGTCGGCGCCTCGTTTTCGTTGACGGTGATTTCCAGGACGACACTGCCCTCGCCGCCCTCGTTATCGGTGACGGTCAGAAAGACTTCATAGGTGCCGGGCCGGTTGTAACTGTGGCGGATCAAGGGCCCGCCCACGGTGATGGTGCCGTCGCCGAAATCATAGCGATAGGCAATGATCTCGCCGTCGGCATCGGTGGACGCGGTGGCGTCGAAGCCGATGGGTTCGCCGACGGAAGCCGGGTTGGGCGACGCGGACAAAGCCGCGGTAGGCAGTTCGTTGCCGACCACGGTGACATCTACCTTGGCAATGCCGGTAGCGCCGTCATTGTCGGTAGCGGTCAGCAGCACCGTGTAGGTCTCGGCGCCCAGGTAGGTGTGTTCGGCCGTGGGCACGATTTGGTTTTCAAGCAAGGTGCCGTCGCCGAAGTTCCAATCGTAGCGGACGATTTCGCCGTCCGTATCCACACTCTCGCGAGCATCGAAGAAGACCGGCATGTTCACCCGAGGCGCGGAGGGCGTGACCACGAAGGTAGCCGTGGGTCCGACATTGTCGCCCACGTCGATCGTGGTGGTGGTGCCGGCCGAGGCGCCGGCGTCATCGGTGACCATCATCAAGACGGTGTATTGTCCGTCCTCGTCGTAACGGTGGCTTACCTGCGGACCGGAGGCCACGGAGCCGTCGCCGAACCACCACCTGTAGCTGACCACCGCGCCGTCCGAATCGGTGGAGGTGGTGCCGTCGAAAAAGACATCGTTGTCGATGGTGATCGCGGAAGGCGAAGCAATGATCAGGGGCACCGGGTTCTGGTTCTCGCTGACCGAAATAGCGCCCTGAACCACTTTGTTGCCCACGCTCGCGGTAATATTCACCTCGGTCACCGCATCGTTCGGCTGAGGCAGACGCAGGGTGTCGGTAGCAACCCCGGCCTGATTGGTGCGCACCGTGCTGCCGTTGCTTTCCAAACTGCCGCGATCCGTGGAGAAGACCACGGCCTCATCGGCCAGCGGTTCACCGGAAGCATCCACGACCAATAAGGAGAGCACCGACTCGCCGCCCACGCGCAACAGGTTGTTGGGGTTGAGAATCAGCGTGGGCGTGCCGTAGGTATCCACCACGTCGACCGTGGCGGCGATCGAGCCGTCGGTGCCAAGGCTGCCGCTTTGGGCGGTGATGGTGACCGTGCCGATTTCCTCCCCGCTGACGAAGGTGGCCGAAACCTGGCCGTTGACGGTGAAGGTTTCCACACTTCGGCCCTGGGCGGAACCCGTGCGCAACGTACCGTCGCCCTGGGTAATACTGAGGACGATTCGGGTGTCGTTGACCACCACATTGCCGGTTGAATGAACCGCCCGCGCGGTCACGGTAGCGGTTGCGCCCAGATTGTTGATGGAGGTAGGCGCAACGCTGATAGTAAGGGTTACCGTATCGGGTGTCGGGTTCTCGCTGGTGCTTGCGCAGCCGAGCAACAGAAGCGTCAGGAGAACCGCTGAAACTTGAGAGAGTCTTGGAAAGAAGGCTCGCATTCGGTGCATGGATACGACCTCTGGTCCGTTCCGTTTCGATTTCGGGTAGGGCTGTCTCTTACTTTTGTCAATTATAGAGATTGTGAAGCTGGAGTTCAAGCCGCACAAGGCCGGGAAGTTCAAATAAACCAACCCGGCCGGGGTTGTGGTTCTCCCCGTGTGCCTTCCCCCTGCCTGACTCGGGTCTTTCGATCAGACTACCCGACGCTACTTTTTAGGCGTGGCCAGGACGATGACGGTGGTGATGACCGTGGAAGCGATGATGGCCCAACTGGAGGAAACCGAGGGATTGGTGAATTGGCCCCCGATGATTTTATTGAGGTACAGGTGGATGCCCAATCCCAGGAAAGCGGCCAGCCCCATGAGCCAGGCCGGGAACTTTCGATTGGACAGGACACCGAAGGTAATCGGCACGAAGGAAGTCGCGGCCAGGCCGTAAACGCCGGTTTGAGCGAACAGGCCTACCAGTTCCGGCGGGTTCCAGGCGATGGCGAAGGCGAACAGACCCACACCCACCAGGACGTAGCGCGACAGTTTCAAGCCGCGATCGTGCGCCGCTTGTTTGTCCTTGCTGAACGGCAACACCAGGTCATTGACTACCATGGCCGAAAGCGCTACCAGGATACCGTCCAGGGTGGACATGCCCGCCGCCAGCAGGGCTACCGTGATGAAGGCAAGCAACAGTTGTCCGCCCATGCTGCCGCCGAAGACCTCGTTGATGTAAATCGCCGTCACCTCGTCCTGGGCCTCGATTTCCATACCCTTGGTTTTGGCAAAAAAGCCCACGAACAGCATCAGCGTGAAGACGGCGCCCGTGATGAGGGCCGTGGCCAGGAAGCGATTGACGTCCTTGCCGGACTTCAGGTAGAGGGTTTTGGTGAGGATATGCGGTTGCATCATCAGTGCAAAGGTAATGATGAAACCCGAGAGGAAAACCGAGAAGAAGTCGAAATAAAGCTCGCTGTCCGGGTTGAAGATCGCCGCGTAGTTGTCGCCCTGGGCCGCGATGCTTGCGAAGAAACCGCCTTCCATGTTGATGATGCCGTGGCTGAAGACCACGATCGAGATGAAAACCATCATCACACCCTGAAGAGCGTTGGTGTAAGCGTGGGCGTAAGCGCCGCCCATCAAGACATAGCTGAAGACGAAAAGAAGGATCAACGTCAGAGAGAGTTTCTGGTCGATGCCGAAGAGGCCGGAGGTGAGAATGGCGCAGCCGACAAGGATGAGCACCACGAAGGTGATGCTGAGCATGTTGGCCGCCGCGAAAAAAGTTGCCAACGCGCGGCTGCCGTAGCGGCCGTAAATCCAGTCGGGGATGGTGAGCGAACCGGCCTTGTCGCCGAATTTCCTGAAACCCTTGCACAGGGTCAGGAAGGCGACCGCGATGCCCAGCATACCCGCTACGCCGTAGTGAATATAGGCCGACATGCCGTGCGTGTAGACAAATCCCGGGTTGATGACGAAGGTGGCCGAACTCGCTACCGAGGCGGCCATGGTGATGCCGACCAGGAAGGGCGAGAGGTCCTTATTACTGATGGAGAACCCTTCCAGGCTTTTGGCCTTGCGCATGCCGCGCACGCTGAGCCAGTAGGTCAGGCCGATATAGATTCCCATCAGGATGTATTTGAATGAATCAGCCACCGGTTGCCTCCAAGGCTTCTTTTTTGAGCGTCTGCACATCGACCTTGTTGTTGGCGAGCAGCGGGAAGTTGTCGAGTCGTTGCAGGTGGTGCGGGTGTTTGTAGCGCGACAGGCGGTCGTTGAGGAATTCGCGCAGTTGGTCCAGGTCCAGGTCGGGGTCGCCCTGGAAAAAGGCGTAGCCCACCTCGCCCCACTTCTCGTCGGGTACGGCCACCACCAACGCGTCCATGATGCCGGGATGTTGCACCATTTGCCGTACCACCTCGCCGGGGAAGACGTTTTCGCCGCCGCTGATGTACATGTTCTTTTTGCGGCCCACCACGTAGTGGAAGCCGTCCTCGTCGGCGCGCATCAGGTCACCCGTATGGAAATAACCGTGATGGAACACTTTGGCGAAGGTCTCTTCCATGCGCCAGTAGCCTTGGGTGACGTGCGGTCCCTTCAGACACAGCTCGCCGACCTCGCCGGCGGGTACGGTGTTGCCGTCCTCGTCGATCAGTTTCACGTGGCTGTGCACGGCCGGTCGACCCACGGAATCCGGTCTGTCCACCGCACTCCTGTCGGGCATGGCGAAACAGTTGGGACCCACCTCGGTCAGGCCGAAGCCTTGTTTCAGCAGGATGCCGCGTTCCTGCCAGGCCTTGATCAAACTGATCGGGCACGGAGCACCGCCCGAGATGCAAAAGCGGATGCTGTCCAGATCACTGGTCTTGAAATCGTCGCATTCCCACATCATGCGGAACATGGTGGGTACGGCGAAGTAGAAGGTAACCCGCTGTTCCCGGATCAGGCTCAGGGTTTGCGCGGCGTCGAATTTGTCGGTCATGACCAGGGCGCCGCCCAGACGCAGCAGCGGCAGACAGGTCACGTTCCAACCGCCCGTGTGGAAGAGCGGCATTTGGATCATGCTCACATCGTCGGCGTACATGCCCCAGTCCAGCGCGGTGTTGATCATATTCCACAGCAGCATGCCCGCGTGCAGCATGACGCCCTTGGGAATGCCCGTGGAGCCGCTGGTGAACAGCATCAGCAGGCAGTCGTCCATGCTCACCTCTACCTCGGGGTAGTCGGTGTCCTCGGGCAGGGTGAATTGTTCCAGGTCGGTATAGGGGTGGTCGCCCTGTAATTCGCAGGGACCGCTGCCGAAAAAGAGCGAGGTATCCAGGCGCGCCAACTGTTCCTCGATCTCGCGGGGTCCCAGGCGGAAGTTCAACGGCACGAAGATCAGGCCCAGCTTGGCGCAACCGAAGAACATGGACAGGTGCTCCAGGCGATTGGTCGCCAACAAGGCGACGCGATCACCCCGGGTCAAGCCACGACTGTGGAAATAGGCGGCCCAGCGTGAGGCCTCGCGGTCCAGGTCGGCGTAGCTAAGCTTACGGCAGTTTTCGTCCGCGATGATGAGGGCGGTTCGGTCCGGCTCTTTTTGGGCGTGCTTGCGTATGAAATCGGTCCACATATCTATCCTACCTGGGGATCTAATAAAAAGGGCGTGATGGTCTCGGCCCAGATTTCGGGGTGTTCCAGCAAACTGGCGTGGCCGCCGGGAACGGTTTGGAATTGCGCGTCGGCCGGCCGCGGCGTCATGGCGCGCATGGCGTGCGGCGGCGTCAGCAGGTCTTCCTCACCGGCGAGCAGCAGGGTTTGCGCGGTAATACGAGCAAGGTCGATGTGATGGGTCAAGGCGCCTTCAAGCAAGCCCAGCACCGCTTGTTCCTCATGACCGGCGGCCTTCCCGCGGTAATGGTCGATCAGTTCGGGATGTTCATTCAGCAGCGATTCGCTCCAAATCCAAGGAGTGGCCACATCGAAGCGGTGGGTGGGGCCGCCGATCTTGTGAGCGGTCAGCCAGCTCTGTACCTTCAGTCGAAGCAACGGCGTCACCCGACCGTAGCAATCGGCGGCGACGAGGCGGTGGACACGCTCCGGGTAGGCGGCGGCCAGACCCAGGGCCACACAGCCGCCGTTGCTGATGCCGGCCACATGACTGCGCGGCCAATCCAATGAATCCAGCAGGCCGATGAGGTCGTCCAACAGCACATCCAGCCCGTAGACGCCCTCGGGTTTCGGGCTTTGGCCCTGGCCTCGTCCATCGTAGCGCAGCACTCGGAACCCGGCCAGGTGCTCCATGGCGGCGTCCCAACTCGTCAGGTCGGCGAAGAGGCCGTTGATCAGGATCAGCGGCGGACCGTCGGCGGGGCCGTCGATGCGGTGGTGCAGTGTTACCCCAAGACGATACCCCCGTCCACGTTGATGGTTGCGCCGGTGATGAAGGCGCCGTCGTCCGAGGCCAGGAATGCGTAAACGGCCGCTACTTCCTCGGGTTTGCCCAGGCGTTTCAGGGGGGCCTTGTCGCGCATCATGGCCAGGACTTTTTCCGGCATCTTGGCCACCATTTCGGTTTCGATGAAACCGGGCGCTATCGCGTTGACGCGCACGTTGTACTTGCCCAATTCCTTGGACAGGGTTTTGGTCATGGCGATCACGCCCGCCTTGGTCGCCGAGTAGTTGGTCTGGCCGAAGTTGCCGTAATGAGCCACCACGGACGCCGCGTTCAGGATGACGCCGCTGCCTTGGGCTTTCATATGCGCGGCAGCCATTTGCGACAAGAGGAAGACGCCGGTCAGGTTGACGCGGATGACGGCGTCCCACTGCTCGATGGTCATCTTGCCGATGCTCGCGTCGCGGGTGATGCCGGCGTTGTTCACCAGCACATCCAGGCCGTTTTCCGCCACGTAGTGACCGATGCGTTCCACGTCGTCCGCGCTGCTGACATCGGCTTTGATGAAGTCAGTGCGTTCGGGGAATTCATCGGCCAAAGCGGGGTCCTCGGCGATGTCGATCAGGCACAGGCGCGCGCCCTCCGCGTAGAAACGGCGCGCGGCGGCGCGACCGATGCCCGCGGTCCCGCCGGTGATCATTACCATCTTGTTGTTTAGTCCTTGCACTTGTGTACTCCCTCCAGGATCACGTCGTTATTCAAATAGGTGGGCCGATCCCAGCGGAACGACAGGGCGGACCAGCAATAGCCGATACCGGCGCTGGCCAGCATGACATGGTCGCCGGGTTTCACCTTGCCGTACTGTTCCGCGAGGGCCAGCGAGACCACCTGGTCCGGTGCGCCGAAGTGGCCGAAGTGATCCATATAGATGCTTTGTTCCTGAGTCACCCCTGCCTCGGCCAGGATGGCGTCATGGGCGGAACGTTTCAGGTGCAGTAGAGCCAGGTAATCGATGGGTCCGCAATTGGAGGCGGCCTCGGTGTCCTTGATCACCTTGCTGAAGTTTTCGATGGAGCGATCGGCCAGGCGCTCGCGCATGCCCTGAATATCGGGAACGTTCAAATAAGTATACTCATGGCGCACTTCTTTGCGGATGCGGTTGCGCGTGCCGCCCGCGGGTAGGATGACGTCCTCGCTGAAGCTGCCGTCGGTCATGACGGCCGATCCCAGGATGGGGTTCTCATCGCCGCGTTCCAGCAAGATCGCCGAGCCGCCGTCGCTCAGGGAATAGAGGAAACGGGCCTTGGGGTCCTTGTAGTTGACCAGGTCGCCGGTGCGGTGACCGCCGCAAAGCAGGGCGCGTTTGATGCTTGGGTCGGCGATCATCTGGTTCTTGATCACCTTCAAGGCAACCACGTTGGTCGAGCAGCGAGCGGCGATGTCGAAGGCCCAGGCCTTGCGCAGGCCCAACTGCTCCTGCACATAGACGCTCGCGGTCCAAACCGGATAATCCTTGTAGTCGGAACCGGTCCAAACCACCAGGTCGATGGAATCGGGGTCAAGGCCTTCCAGGACCTTGCGCGCGGCCCGGATCGCCATCAAGCTGGGATGATCTTCCAATTGGGCGCGGCATTTGCGCACCACGCCCATCTTGGTGCGTACGATTTCCTCGGGCACTCCGCTCTCGCGGCTGATAAAGGCAGCGTCCTCATAGCCCTCGGGCAGCCAGACGGCAATCCGGCTGAGGCTGATGTCGGTCATAGGGCCTCCAGGAACCGGCGCAATGCAAGCGCAACCGATTCGGGTTTTTCCAAAAAGAACAGGTGATCGGATTCGGGGATCAGCACGGCCTCGCCCGAGGCTGTCTTGCGGGCCAACAGTCGGGTATTGTCGGGTGGAACGAAGCGGTCTTCGGCGCCGGCCATGGCCAGGGTCGGACAGGTGATGCGACTGTAGTCGATGTGATATTCCCGGGTGAAGCGAACGGCGGCCTCGTTTTGAATGAGTAACTGTTCCATGTCGGAGATATTGGCCAACTTCTTCTCGAAGATCTGCCGGTAGCGTTGCGGCTGCCGGATCTTGAGCGAGGGATGGGTGGTGCTGTCGGTATTCGAGCGAGTCATAATAACGGGGTCCATGGAATAGGAGGTGCGGATCAACTCGGAGGGAAAATCGGGTAGCGGTATAAAGTCGGGTCCGGGTCCGGTGGTGCACATCAGCACCAGTCGCGTGACGCGTTCCGGGACCATATGCGCTATGGTTTGAGCGATGAAGCCGCCCATGCTGATGCCCACCACGGCGAAACGGTCATGGCCCAGACCGTCCATCAAAGCCAGGGCGTCCCGGGCCAGATCGGTGATCTCATAGGGCGTATCCGCCTTGGGTGAAAGGCCCATGCCGCGGTTGTCCGGCATGATCCACTGCCCCAGATCACGCAGCCTGGCCGCGAGATCCTCGAAGATCCAGTTGGAACAGCCCAGGCCGGAAAGAGCCAGGATGGGCGCTCCTTTTCCGATCAGATCAAAGTGCCCCTTGAAGCGGGCTGAAGCCGGTGTCACTTGTTTTCCTCCCCGGAAGATTTCAGCAATCCGTGCAGCAACAACTGCTTTGCCTTGGCGATCACCTCTTTCAGGTCCAGGCCGAAGTGGTTGTCCACCCCGAAGCTGGTTTCCACCAGGAAATACTGAAAGAAGAAACGGAAGGTAAGCATTACGGCAAACAGGGGATCGGCGTCAGGATTGAAGCTGCGCTTGCGCTGGGGATCTTCAAAACCGGGACCGAAGACCTTGCGGAAGTTGTCGGCCATGTCGGCATAGAAACGGCGGATGTGCTCGCCCTGGAACTCGATAACATCGATATAAATGAGCATGATGTAGGCCTTGTTTTCCAACACAACTTCCTCGATGGCGTCCACAAGCGGTTCGAAGTCGTCTGGAAAAGCGGCCCTGGCCGAGAGTTGGTTCATTTTCAGGTTGGGGTCGGTCAGGCGCTCCCAATACTGATCCAACAACAGGGTGAAGATCTCCAACTTGTTGGTAAAGTGGTGATAGACCCGGCCGATGGAGAGTTCCGCCCGGGTAGCGATTTCCTTCATGGAGGTGGCTTTATAGCCCTGGCTGGAAAACAATTCCAAGGCTGCTTGAAGGATGCTGTCTTTGCTGCGTTGTGATTTCGTGGCTTGCTTCATAGATAAAACCGAGCACCTATTCTGTTTTGTCAAGAATACCGGTTCCGCTCCGAGCTGTCAAGCAACGTATCGTGAGAAAGATTAAGTCGCTCAGTTAAGACCATGCCGGCCAGGTCTATTTGTTCGCCTTTCACGGCCGGCCCGAAAGCGCGAATGGTTTTGAAGCCTTCATCGGGCAACACGGCGGCGCCGTAGACCCGGTGTCATTCCCGAGCCGACACCCGGCCCCCGAGACCGAAGTGGTTTCGTTCCCGGGCAGCAGAGTTGTAGAAATAAAAAACACAACACCAATCCCGAGAAGCGGACCGCGTGAGCTGAAAAAAGGGGTTTTCATCCCGGGAACATATCCGTCCAACCTGTCGGACCCACCTTCAATCCCGAAAATCGATACGACTCTAAATTAATTTAACAACTTCCGGCAAAATTCCGAGGCGATGCAGCTGATGATTTTGACCCGTTTCACCAAACAACAACGGATATTCACTTTTGGTTGAGCTATTTTCCAGGGAAAATAGCCGCTCCGGTACAAGAAATCGGCACCATTCCCGAGAACAGGACCACCCGGCCGAACCCAAACCGGTCCCACTCCCGGGAACGGAGCCACCCTGGCGACTTCCAGGTGGTCCCATTCCCGAGCAACAGTCCGCGAAAACCGCCATGAAGGGTCCCGTTATGTAAAAAAGTTTAACGTTTGCGAGCGATGTACGGAAAAAGCAACCGTTTCAGGCGTCAAATGCATTCGACATCACAACACGGGTTTTTATTCCTGAACTGCTGTGACCGCTGGTGACCGATTTGCGGCCAGACGCGGCCAAAGTCATTCTTTTTGTTTTGGGATAGCCGTATGTAAAACCCAACGGACCCGCCGGTTTGCCGTCGCCAACTTCTTTCTACTGCCGGACCAAAGTGGCTACCGAATGGTGAATGCCCGGGACCGTGCGGCCTTTCTGACGGAACACTGCCACATCGACAGCAACCTGTTCCCGACCTACTTCAAGCAGTTGAACGGCAAAGCGGTCACCAGTTTGAACAACGAAGTGGTGACCAGGAACGGCGAAGTGTTCATCGTTTGGTACCCCCAAACGGATTTCGGAATCGATTTCTTCAGATTCGCAAAGCAGTGGAAAAATGTGTTCACGGCTGGAACACTCACTTGTCTTTCTATCAGCACCAACGGTCCGACCCGGTCCCTATTGAACCGGATCGAACCGGAGATAGACTGAGCCAGGGAACTGACCAAGGCAGAAATGTATTTCATGGAGAAAGCAAGATCACGGGGCCTGTTGCTTACCAAGACCGACACGAAGAAAATGCCCTTCAACCTGATTACCATACACTACCCCGACACTGAACAGCGCCACGATAAATGATGGAAAAAGCCCTGGAACTGTGCATTTTATTTGAGGGGTCGG
>JASJCB010000096.1 GCA_030066195.1 Acidobacteriota bacterium | reverse complement strand
ATGCTCGCCAAGGTGATTACTCTTCGCTTCGATCCCCTGACCGAGAAGTTCGCCGACGAACCCCTTCAAGAATTCATCAAAGACAAAAAGATCATAAAAATGCGCGAGCATTTTCCACAAAGGTGAAGACATATGAATGAGATTGAGTTTTCCATCAGGTTTCCCGATGCCTCTGCCGCCCAAGCCAATCAATGGGCCGCCGACCTGAAACAACTTCTGGAAGAGACCCACCCGGATGTTCGCCTCGAGCAAGTGCGTGATCGTGAAGAAACCATGGATTTGGGCGCCACCCTGGGCATTATTTTAGGCTCTGCCGCGGTGACCGCTGTAGCCAGGGGAATTCAAGCCTGGTTGACCAAGCGCCAGGACGCCTCGATTGAATTCGCCAAGGACGGCCGGGTGACGGCGAAGGGCTTACGAGGCAAAGATGCCCTGGCTCTTGCTGAGTTGATCCTTAAACAAAATCAATAATGAAACCTTTTTTCGACCTGGCAAGAAATACCTCCATCTGGTTTCCCGCCTGATCACGGTATACCTGAGAGCACGGGGATGCCGGCCCTCGCAGGCCGGAGGAAATTTGGGCCGGCATATCCGCGCTCTCCGGTGTTTTTTCCGCGTTCAAACCCCAAACCGGCGGCACGGACGCCCAGATTATCCTAACGTCGATAGACAGACGACAGGGTCGCCTGCCTTCGCCTGAAAATCCGGGCGTCCGTGCCGGGAAGCTATGTTGCGGTCGAGCCGCGAAAGAACCTTTGAAGAAACAGGGAGGGCTCCGATGGGGTTCGCGGTCTTTTTCCTGTGGGCGACCTGGTGGACAGACAACGCACTCGAATGTTCATTCCAAGGCCTGTTACACGCCCCTGGGGCGCATATCGAAGCAGGCAACCCAAGCTGTTAGCTAAAATTTAGATAAATAATTGCTTTAATTAGCCTTGACCTTCTTTGAGCACAGTAGGGGTCGGTGTACTTCTTCTTAGGTTTTACAAAAAAATGGAAAAAATATGGGCAGTTCAAGAAAAAATCGATTGTTTCTGGTTGATTGACTAACATATTTGAAAATATCTATTTAGCCCTGGATAAGAGAATGGAAAACCTACGTCGTAACGGCTTTTCTCCTACCACTTTCCACTTTTTTGGGAGTTTTCCAAAAAAGTGGAAGAATGTAAGGCCGCATTTTGGATTTTTCTTCTCGCACGTCGGCATATCGACGCTGGTGTTCAGAAATTTTTTTTATTTACCAAGGTATTTATATCAAATGGTTTACCCAGGCAGAGATCCCGCTGAAGAAGGGCTGGAATACGCCCTGAATTCGAAGTTGGCACGGCGCTTGACCTATAGGGGGCAGCAACCCGGTCCACAAAACCGGCGCGCTTAATCTACAAACAAAGGATGATATTATGGAAAGAGCAATCGCAATCAGTTTGATTCAAATTCAGAGCAATCGTCAATGTCTCAGTTTCTTGGAGCGGGCTTCCGGCAACGGAGCCAGGGACAAGGAATTGGGTAAACATGAACTGCTGACCCCTTGGTTCGACAAGGCCGAAAGCCTTCTCGGGCAATTCAAGACGGCCATGAAGGCCCAGATGACGGCGCATTCCCTTCGGGTGGAGGAAAACGGTATTCGGCGCGCGGCCGCGAATGCGATGATTCGCGTTACGCGTGATTTCCGTTCTACCCTGCAACGTAGGGTCGCTCGCGAGGGTGAGCCGGATGTGGTCTTGACCTATTATCGAATGCCGCATCTGATCTCACCGGTCAATGCCGACGACTGGGCGCAACTCTGTGAGTGGTGCCTGGACGGCGAGGCCATGGCCGTTGGCAAGGGTTTTCCCGCCATGGTCAACCCGAGCGCCGAGCAACTGCAAACCGCCTTGGATCAATTTCGGGCGGTGCGCATCTCGGCGGATGCTTCGGATCGTGTCTACCAGGAGGCACAGGAGCAGTTGACCAGGCTCCGTCGTGAGGCCAATACGGTCTCTCGCGGGCTGGCTTCCAACCTGCGGCTTCTGCTGGAGGACAAGGATGCGTCGACCGTACGTCGCATTATGCGTAGCTACGGTTTCCGCTTTCGCGGTTCGGTGGATGAAACGGAGGGCTCCGGCGGTGGTACCGGCGGCGATCCCGTGGACGCTACCGATCCGACCGATGCCGGCAGCGGTGATCCCGGTACGGGTGATCCGGTGGACGGCGGCGGTTCCGATCCTGCCGGCGCTGATACGGGTGAAACCGGGGGAGGCGGTTCCGATCCTGTCGGTGACGGCGGGACCGATCCGGCCGATACCGGTGGTGCTGCTACAACGACCGAAATGCAACCGGTCGGAGTAGCCGTAGGTTGATGGACAGCCGGGCGCCGTGAGGCGCCCGGTTTCTTCAGTTTCGCCCCTGCGCACCTGAAGCGGACGGTTCATGGATCGATCGCATTCAACGGACTTCAGACGGACAAACAAAAGATTCTGTGGGATAATTTCTCAAAGCCGGCTTAATGGAGCATTGGTCATGGCAACTTCAGTTTCATTAGAACTCTCACGGGATATCCTCGATTCTGCACGATTGACCGTCCCCGAGTTGAAAACGGAACTCGCGATCCATTTGTATGCACGGGGCCGACTTTCCCTGGGCAAAGCTCGTGAGCTTGCGGGCATGTCTCTTTGGGCATTTCGCCAATTACTGGCCTCCAGGGAAATCACCGTTCATTTCGAACCTGATGATCTCGATGAGGATTTGAAAAATCTAGATGCATTGGGTCGTCCATGATCGTGGTCTGCAATACATCACCGCTTACCAATCTCGCGGCGATTGGTCGGTTCGAGTTGCTTCACGAAATTTTTGACAAGCTTCATATTGCTGAGGGAGTTTGGGCAGAGCTAAACTTTGGCGGGACGGAATGGGCAGGAAGAGCCCAGGTCGCTGAGGCCGATTGGATTGAAAGGCATCATGTCAAAAATGAGCTTCTGGTCCACTCTTTACGTCGTGATCTGGACCGTGGTGAGGCAGAAACCATTGCTCTGGCGTTGGAATTACAAGCGGATGTGGTTCTCCTAGATGAGATGGAGGGCCGGAACACCGCTCAGCGAATGGGCCTTCGGGTTGTTGGGGTCGTTGGGCTCCTTCTTGAAGCAAAGAATAGGGGGCTTTTGAGCAGCGTCCGACCATGGCTTGAGCGTTTACAGACGGAAGCCGGTTTTTATTTAAGCAAACGTCTCTTTCGTTACGCACTTGGCCTTGCAAAAGAAGAACTTGGGGAAAGTGAGTGACCGTTTAGAAGCCGGCGTCTTTTCAAAAGCACGGGCACGGCGTCGTCGCGAGGGCCCCTCTTCATGGAATCCCCAAAAAGTGCAGCCGCGGGCTTCTCCTTTTCCTTTCCGGCGCGGTTCCTTCTTGCGAACCGGCCCGGTTCCCTTTAAACTCGGAAGCGTCCTTTTGCGGGCGCCCTTTTTTTGTACGGTGATTTCATAGAAAACCGTTCGGGCGAACGTGAGGACGTACCGGATGTGCCCTTTATCACTCGTTGATGATACTTTTCCTGTTGAAACCATTTTATGTTTTCATAGTATGGTTGTGTTGCCGTCTGAGTGACCTTGCATGGTCTGGATCCCGTGGTTTGAGGAGTGATCGTGAGAGAATTGCGTGCCTTTTTCAGTCATTTGAAAGATTTGAAGATCAAGCTCTGGGAGGATAACGGTAAGTTGAAGATCAGCGCCCCCAAGGGCGCCCTGACCCCCGAGCTGAGTAAGGAACTGAAAGAGCGGAAAGCCGAGATCCTGCTTTTCTTCAGGGAAATATCCGACCTGGCCGGCGCCCGCAAGCAGGAAGCCATCCCACGCGCTTCCCGCGAGGGCGAATTACCCCTTTCCTTTGCGCAACAGCGGCTGTGGTTCCTGGACCAGTTGGAAGGTCCCAACCCCACCTATAATATTCCCACCGGGCTCCGCTTCAAGGGCAATCTGAATGTGGACCTCCTGCGCCGTTGCGGTGACGAAATCGCCAAGCGTCACGAGGCCGTTCGCACGCGCTTTCCCTCCATGGACGGCCGTCCCAGCCAGGTGATCGAACCGCCGGGCCCGGCGGACTTCCGCTTGTTGGATCGACCCGATCTTGCCGAGGACATGGAAGCCCTGCGCGAGATGGTCAGCGCCGAGTTCGCTTTTCTCTTCAACCTGGCCGAGGGTCCGCTGCTGCGCCAGACCTTGATTCGGTTGGGGCCCCACGATCACGTCTTCGTGGTGGTCATGCACCATATCATCTCGGACGGTTGGTCTCAGGGCGTGCTGGTCAACGAGTTGGTCAATCTGTACCGCGCCTTTTACGACGGCCGGCCGTCTCCCTTGCCCGAACTCCAGATCCAGTACGTCGATTATGCGGGCTGGCAGCGGCAACACCTGAGCGGTGAAAACCTGGAGCGCCAGATGGAATTCTGGCGCAAGCAGTTGTCCGGCTCGCCCGGTTTATTGGAAATGCCGACCGATTTTCAGCGGCCGGCCATTCAGCGCTTCTTCGGTGATCGGGTCATCATGCAAGTGGGCCGGGATTCTTCCGCAAAACTAAACGCCCTGACCAAGGAGACCGGCGCCACCCTGTTTATGGTCCTGTTGGCGATCTACAAGATCCTGCTGTCGCGCTACAGCGGCCAGGACGATATCACCGTGGGCAGCCCGATCGCGGGTCGAGGTAGAAAGGAATTGGAACCGCTGGTGGGTTTCTTCGTCAATACTCTGGTGTTGCGGACCGATATCGGCGGGCTTGCCGCACGCGACTCGGAGCCTTTAACCTTCCGCACCTTGCTGAAACACATTCGAGAAAACACCCTGGACGCCTATGCTCACCAGGACGTGCCCTTCGAAAAGCTTGTCGAGGAGTTGGTGCCCGACCGCAAGATGAGCCATTCGCCCCTCTTCCAGGTGATGTTTGTCTTACAGAACACCGAATCGGGTGAACTTAAGCTGCCGGACCTGGAAATCGAGCCTGTCGGGGGCTCCGCGGATGCGGCCAAGTTCGACCTGAGCCTGAATGTCGGCGAAATGCCCCAGGGCATCGTGGGCACGCTGGAGTTCAACACCGACCTGTTCACGAAAGAAACCGCACAACGCCTGTCCGCACATTACGCCATGTTGGCGTCTCAAATCGCCGCGGACCCGGACATCGCTCTATCGCGGCTTTCCCTGTTGGATGATGAGGAACGCCGCACCGTTTTGGAAGTGTGGAACGATACCGCGGTGGAATACGACTATTTCAAGACGGTTCACGGTTGTATCGAAACCCAGGCGGCACGTACACCCGACGCACCGGCGGTGGTTTTCGCGGGTAACGGCGACGAGAACCCGGCAGGCGGCGATATGCTGACCTACGCGCAATTGAACGAACGCGCCGACCGCCTGGCCGCTCACCTGCGCGGCCTGGGCGTCGATCGCAACACGCCCGTGGGTATTTGCGCCGAGCGCTCCCTGGAGATGGTGGTCGGGCTGTTGGGCATTCTGAAATCCGGCGGCGCCTATGTGCCGCTGGACCCGGATTACCCGTCGGAGCGCTTGAATTATATGTTGGAAGACGCGCGGGTGCCCGTCCTGCTGGTTCAGGGCGAACGCAATCTGAACAGCGACGCGGCTACCGTGGTTCAACTGGAAGATCTGCCGTCCGGCCCCGTCGAGAACCCCGAGCCGGCTACGGATCCCGAGGATATGGTCTATATGATCTACACCTCCGGCTCCACCGGCAAACCCAAGGGCGCCGCCAACCGTCACAGCGGCGTGGTCAACCGGCTGTATTGGATGCAGGAGGCGTTCGGGCTTACCGAAAACGACCGCGTTTTGCAGAAGACGCCCTTCAGTTTCGACGTTTCCGCGTGGGAATTCTTCTGGCCGCTGATGTTCGGCGCCCGCATGGTGCTGGCCCGTCCGCAGGGTCACAAGGACCCGGTTTACATGGCCGACCTCATCCAGGCGCAGGGCGCCACCACCATGCACTTCGTCCCGTCCATGTTGGAAGTCTTCCTGGCCGAGGATGTCCGCGAGCGCGCCGCGTCCCTGCGCCGGGTATTTTGCAGCGGCGAGGCGTTGCAGCCGGAGTTGGTGCACCGCTTCTTCAACAATCTGGACGATACCGAACTGCACAACCTGTACGGACCTACCGAGGCGGCCATCGATGTCACCTGGTGGAAGTGTTCGCCGGACGATCGACAGATTCCCATCGGTCGGGCCGTCGCCAATACCCAGATCTATATCGTGGACCGCAACTTCGAACCCGTGCCCGCCGGGGTTCACGGCGAGTTATGTATCGGCGGCGCCAACCTGGCTCGCGGCTATCACAATCGACCCGCCATGACCGCTGAGAAATTCGTGCCCGATCCCTTCCTGGGTGTCGAGGGCGCTCGCCTGTACCGTACCGGCGACCGCTGCCGCTTCCTGCCGGACGGCAATATCGCCTACATGGGCCGTATCGACTTCCAGGTCAAGCTGCGAGGTCTGCGTATCGAGTTGGGCGAAATCGAGGCGCGTCTCATGAGAGAGGAAGGTGTGCGCGAGGCCGTGGTCTTGTGTCGTGAGGACCGACCCGGCGACAAGCGCCTGGTTGCCTATGTGATGTTGGACGAGCAAACCCGCAAGGCCCGGTTCGAAAGCGACCTGATCCACGATTGGCGCGAGGCCATGCTTGCCGACCTGCCGGAATACATGGTTCCTTCCGCCATGCTGATCCTGGACACCTTCCCGCTGACCCCCAACGGCAAATTGGATCGCGGCGCCCTGCCCGCGCCGGAACCCATGGTGAGCAATACCGAATACATTCCGCCCGCCAATCCCGCCGAGGAATTGTTGGCCAATATCTGGGCCGAGATTCTGGGCGTCTCGCAGGTGGGCCGCAACGACCACTTCTTCATGCTGGGCGGTCACAGCCTGCTGGCCACCCAAGTTGTTTCGCGCATTCGCGACGTCTTCGGCGTGGAACTGCCGGTTCGCGCCATGTTCGAACATCCCCTACTGTCCGAACTCGCCGACAGCGTGGAAACCGGCCGCGCCGAAATGAGCGGTCGCAAGGCTCCGCCCATTGTGCCCATTTCCCGCGAGGACAAGCTGCCCTTCTCCTTTGCCCAGGAGCGCCTGTGGTTCCTGGACCAGTTGGAAGGTCCCACCTCTACCTATAACATGCCCAGTGCGCTTGAAATGATCGGCGTACTGGACCTGCCCTCGTTGGAGCGGGCCCTCAACGGCATGTTGCAGCGCCATGAAAGCCTGCGCACCACCTTCGATCAGGAAGAGGGCATTCCCTTCCAGGTCATCGCGGACCATGTGGATGTCAGGTTGCCGCTGATCGACATCAGCCACCTGCCGGAGGCCGAGCGCGACGCCGCCTTGCAGGAGCTTTCTAATCGTGAGGCGTTGGCGCCGTTCAACTTGAAGACCGGTCCCTTGTTGCGCCTGACCCTGATCTACCTGGCTCCCAACCGGCATGCGGTTCTGCTGACCATGCACCACATCATCTCCGACGGTTGGTCCATGGGCGTGTTCGTGGGCGAACTGGTCAGCCTGTACAACAGTTTCTCACGCGGCGAAGAGCACCGACTGCCGCCGCTTCCGTACCAATACGCGGATTTTGCCGGCTGGCAACGAACCTGGCTGAGCGGCGAAGAACTGGACCGCCAGGTGGGTTACTGGAAGGAAAAACTCGGCTCGGATCTCAACACGCTGGACTTTCCGACCGATCGGCCGCGCCCCGCTATCATGACGACCTTCCACGGCGCCAAGGTGGGCACCATGCTCGAAAGCGAGGTCGGCGCGAAGCTCAACGCCGTCGCCCGTCAACACGGGGCCAGCCTGTTCATGGTGCTGCTGGCCGGGTTCAAACTGCTGCTGGCCAGAATCTGCGGTCAGTACGACGTGACCGTGGGGACGCCCATCGCGGGTCGCAACCGCAGCGGCATGGAGAACCTGATCGGTTGCTTCCTCAACAGCCTGGTCTTGCGCACCGACCTTTCCGGCGATCCCAACTTCATCGAACTGATCGCCCGCGTGCGCGAAACCAGCCTGGGCGCTTATGAGCACGCCGATATCCCCTTCGAGAAACTGCTGGAGGAGTTGCAGGTCCAACGAGACCGCAGCCGCACCCCGCTGTTCCAGATCTTCTTCAACATGCTCAACCTGCCGGAGGGCGGCGCCAGTCTGCCGGACCTGGAGATGCGTCCCGTTTCCATGCCCGACATCGGCGCCAAGTTCGACATCGAGTTATATGTCAGCGAATTGCATAACGGCGCGCTTCACTTCAGCATCTCCTACAACACCGACCTGTTTGACGAGGACCGCATGCAGGCCTTCGCCGGTCAGTACAAGATGATGTTGGAACAACTGGTTGCCAAACCGGAGCAACCCGTCAGCGAATTCAGCCTGATCACGCCCGAGTCTGCCGAGCTCATCCCCGATCCAACCGCCCCCCTGGAAACGACCTGGCAGGGTTCAGTCAACGATTGGTTCGAGCGCGCCGCCGAACGCCGCCCGGATCACCCGGCCCTCATCATGAATGACGAGGAATGGACCTATGAGGATTTGGCCGAAAAGATCGAGATTCTGGCCCGGCAGTTGTCGGCGGCGGGATTGGAAAAGGGCGAACGGGTTGCCATTTACGGACGTCGTGGACCCGAACTGGCCGTGGCGATCATGGCGGCCATGAAAGCGGGCGGCGTGTTCCTGATGTTGGACCCCGCTTTTCCGACACCGCGCCTCATCGACTTCCTGGACATCGCGAATCCCAGAATCTGGCTGCAATTGGAAGATGCCGAGGAGCCGACGGAAGAACTGGAAGCCTTTGTGGAAAAGCTGGACTGCCGCGCCGGCTTCCTGTTGGACGACGAGGGCGACTGCACGCTGATCGGCGCCATTCCCGGTTCCGGCGATCCGCCCGAGGCCGATGTAACGGTGACCCTGGAACCCGACGACCCGGCGGTGATCGGTTTCACCTCCGGTTCCACCGGACGTCCCAAGGGCATCGTGGGCCGCCATGGTTCGCTGACCCACTTCCTGCCGTGGATGATCGAGGAGTTCAACCTCACCGAGGACGACCGCTACAGCATGTTGTCCGGCCTGTCGCACGATCCGCTGCAGCGGGAAATCTTCACGCCCCTGTGTTTGGGCGCAACCTTGTGCATCCCCGAGGATGAAGACTTTTCGCCCGGCGGCCTGGCCCGTTGGTACGATCGCCACAAGATCACCTTCACCAACCTCACCCCGGCCATGAGTCAGATCCTTACCGGCACACGCGAGGATCTGACCCTGGTTTTGCGCACCGCCTTCTACGTGGGCGATCGCCTGACCGGCCGCGAGGCGGTGATGTTACGCATCCTGGCCCCTGAGGTGACCGTGATCAATACCTACGGTTCCACCGAAACCCAACGCGCCGTGGGTTACTACCGCGTGCCCGAGGATAAGGTGGCAACCACGGCCGAAAACGTGGCTCGCCTGGAGAAGGTGCAACCTCTGGGGGTCGGCATGAAAAACGCGCAATTGTTGGTGCGCAACCAGGACGGTCAAATGGCCGGCGTGGGCGAACTGGGCGAGATCTATATGCGCAGCCCCCACATGGCGCTGGGTTATCTGGACGATCCCGAACGCACCGGTGAGAGCTTTATCGCCAACCCCTTCACCGACGATGAGACCGACCGCTTGTACAAAACCGGCGACATGGGTCGTTACCTGGCCGACGGCAACGTGGCTTTCCATGCGCGCGCCGACTTCCAGTTGAAGCTACGCGGCTTCCGCATCGAGCCGGGCGACATCGAGTCGGTACTGGAACGGCATCCGGATGTCTCGCGCGCCGTGGTCATGTTGCGTGAAGCAACCGCTACGAGCGAGGCCCAACTGGTCGCCTACACTCAGGTAAAAGCGGAGCGCATCACCCAACTGGAGGGCGAAAACGAGGGTGACCTGCTTGACAAAACCATTGCGGTTCGTCAGGAATTGAACAAGCAGTGCCGCGAGGCGCTGCCCGGTTACATGTGCCCCGGCGCCTTCGTGCTGATTGAACAGATGCCGCTGACGCCCAACCGCAAGATCGACCGCAAGGCGCTGCTCAAACTGAAGGTCTCCAAGTTGCGGCCCGAGGGCCAATACGTGGCGCCGCGCAGCAACCTGGAACTGAAGTTGGTGCACATCTGGGAGGACCTGCTGGGCGTAACGCCCATCGGTGTTACCGACAACTGGTTCGAACTGGGCGGGCACAGCCTGCTGGCGGTACAGTTGATGTCTCGCATCAAGGCGGAATTCGATGTGGAATTCTATCTGGCTTCTCTGTTCCAGGGTCCCAATATCGAGTCCTTTGCCGTCATGCTGGCGGGTGAGGGCGTTACTGAAAGCAGTTGTGTGGTGGCCATCAATCCCCTGGGTAGCCGGCGTCCGTTCTTCTGCCTGCACCCGGGCGGCGGAACCGTGCTGTGTTACCAGGACCTGTCGCACCTGCTTGGCCCGGACCAGCCGTTCTACGGCGTGCAATCACGCGTGCTGCTGGGCAAGGAGCCGTTGAAGGATCTCAAGGAAATGGTCGCCGAATATGTGGAAGGCATCAAGCAAGTTCAACCGGAAGGACCCTACCGCGTGGGCGGCTGGTCGCTGGGCGGCCTGCTGGCCTTCGAAACAGCGCGCCAACTGGTAGCCGGCGGCGATGAAGTGGATCTGCTGGTCATTGTGGACACCTATCCGCTGGCCCTTGTAGGTTCGGGTCCCATCGAGGATACCGCGATTATGTTGATGGGCCTGCTTGCCGAACTCAGCGCCACCTTCGGCGCCGACCTGGGCATTACCTACGAGATTTTGAAAGACCTGGAAACGGAAGACCAGATCGGCTATGTCCTCAACCGCGCCAAGGAAGCAGGAGTGCTGCCGCCGGAGATCGGCGCCTCTCAGTTGGACAAACTGTGGCAGGTCTTCTGGGCCAACCACCACGCCAACCACGGTTACACGCCGGAGGAATATCCGGGCAAATGCGTGCTGATTACGGCCCGCGAGAAAACCGTAGGCAAGGATCTGGACCTGGTTGAAACCTGGGGATCGCGCTGTAAAGGCGGTATCGAGGTCCATCCGTCGGCCGGTCACCACTCCAATATGGTCAACAAACCCCATGTGGAAGAGTTGGCAAAAGTGATGGACCTGTACCTTAGTAAATAAACGGAACGGAATTCGGGTCGGAGCTTATACGAGTTCCGACCCGATTTCAGCCCGGATGAGAGAAGTAAAAGGACCATCCAAGCAGCCCGGTTTTCAGGCTCCAGGCAAGGGTACGCAACCAATTGGTGTGCACCAGCCGATCAATCAGCACATCGTCCTTGCCGGCGCCCAGTTTCGAATGACAGGGCACCTGTAAGGCAAAGGTAGACAGCCACACAAGCAGAGTCAAGCCCAGCAAGACCCATTGAAAGGGGCCGCGTGTCGGTGGAACCGCGGCCAACCAGATAGCGGCGGCCAGCTCCACCAACATCAAAGGCAAGACCACCAGGCTGATCTGGAAGGTATGAAAGCGGTGAAAAGCGGGAAAGCGATCATCAGCTATAAAGCGAAACGCGGGATAATGCACCAACTGAATCACCCAAATCAACCCGAACAGGCTGAATGTGGTCAATATTTGAAGAAAAGCCATGTCGTTCCTTATCTAACCGGCCGGGCGCGGTAACTGGACCTGGGGACCGGGGATTAGGGTACCATAATAATCGAATCCGATAGACGCCTCGCTGATCAATACCAAGAAGGGCTCTATGCTCAAGCCTCCGGGGACATCCTCGCCATATTGCGTTAAAAAGTCTCTACCTTCACCGGGGATGCTCCGCCGTTGAATGTCAGGCGTAGGTTACGGCGCCACCGGGTCTCTTGTTTACATTGGGCCAGGCGTTTCAGCCAGATAGTTACTTCTCGATCGGCTTTCACCACATCGCCGCTCAGTTGAAAGGTTTCCATGAAGTCCTGAATTTCGTAATCACTGAACTCCGGGTCTACCATAAAGGTCATGTCATTGCTCTGAAGGAGATGCAGAGTGCGGCCGGAGGGACAGGTACTGCAAATATCCGAACCGTAAAGAAGGACTAGTTTGCCTTGGGCATTTTCAGAAGCGGCGTTTCGGACGATCTCCGGCGCCCCGAACAGGTTCAGCATAATGCAGTTTGCATTGATTGCCGCCAGGATGCCGGTGCCTAATAGCAGCAGCGCACAAAAGAGATAGGTCTTCATCGGTCGAGCGCTACCAGATTGGTATCTTCTCCCATGTCGATGATCGCATACAGACGATGTTTGCCATTTTCCACGCGCGCGGCAAAGGTCCAAAAGTATTCGCCTGGTTTGAAAGGGACTTTGAGGACTTCCTTCAGGGTAAGGGTTTTCTTATCCAAAACGAAGATGTCCTTGTGGGCCGGGATGAACCCATCCAATGCGTTGACCACTCTGAGTAAATAAATATTATCTTCCAACAGGAAGGCATCGTCGAACAAGGAATAGTTCAGAAAACCCTCTGGTTTCTCCATCTCGTGAGGGTTCTCCAGGTAGTTCTTATTCTTTTCGACAACCATGGCGCCGTGCGGGCCGAAGATGCCGGTCAGGTTTTTTTCCGATAACAACTTACTCTTATCATCGAAGGTCCAAGCCTTTCCAAAGGTCTTGTTCAAATAGAAGAGAGTTCGGCCGTCGGTTAGTAACCTACCCTCATAGAGGTAGGATTCGTTATGCGCCAATCGAACCATATCGCCGCGAGCGGTATCTACCTGGAGGAATTTAGGGGCAAATGCCGCGCCTTTTTTGCCGTTCGGGGTGTAGGGAAAGATAAGCTGATCCTTACCGGGATCGGCCGCCGCGTAGTAAATCCGGCCCGAAAGCCATGTCGCGCTGATCCAAGAAGTGAAGACACGAAAGCGATGCTGAAAGTCGTCCTTTGTGTCGAAAAAAGAAAAGCCTCGGTTGTCCTTGACGATAATGCTGCCGTCTTCCCGAGTCAAAAGTTCGATGGGCAGCCAAACCTCTCCCGGGCCTTCTCCCTTTTGGGCCAGGTAGCCTTCAAAGGTTACCGTCGACTGGACGCGAACCTTTTTGACCTGATGCTTCGGGTTTTCTACAACGTAGAGGTAATCGCCCACAAAGGCCATATCGGTGGAGAGGGTAAGCCAGGCTTGATCATCACCGAAGGGAATGACGTTTCGGGTGAGCATGGTTCCGTTGTCTGTACCTGAAGCAAACAGGCATAAAAATACCAATAACATGCAGGCATGGTGCATCGATTATTCCTTTCTGGTTTTGGGAGCCGACGTTTATAGTTCCGGCTTTGGTTTTTGGCCGCACGCAATGTCTACTTTGGAGCCGTCGGGCAGGATACATCTCAGTTT
Source organism: Acidobacteriota bacterium (assembly GCA_030066195.1). Classification (GTDB taxonomy): domain Bacteria; phylum Acidobacteriota; class Holophagae; order Acanthopleuribacterales; family Acanthopleuribacteraceae; genus JASJCB01. The sequence goes on along the minus strand of JASJCB010000096.1, from coordinate 25,864 downwards.
ACAATTCATACCATAAGCCAGGACGCCGCAACCGCCTTCCGTACACAGAGTGTAGTTATCACGGCAGGCGGTTCCTCCCGCGCTGAGCCAGATACTACCCAATAGGGCGATTACTGAGATCGCTGCAAAGATCTTCTTTGTCATAATCAATCACCAGTAGTTTTTTTAAAGGCCGGCCACATAATAGCATATGCGGTACTTTATCAACAATTGTTCTTTAGATCTCGATTGCTATGGGCAATCGGAAAGACTGTTACAATTTGTGACAAACCTGTCAAACCCCTGCTAAACAGCGCCGCTAGATTCACCTATGTCGAGAGGTGATAATGAAGCGTGTCTTAAGTTTAGTCATCATTGCAGCAATCGGCGCCGCGGGTTGGTTTGCGCTGACCAGTAGGACCTCCGCGCCCGTTGAAGCTTCCTTCGAGACCGTTCGCGTCTCCCGGCAGACCCTCGATCGGACCGTGACGGCCACCGGCGTCATTCGGCCCGTTGTCGGCGCCGAGATCGAGGTGGGTTCTCGGGTTTCCGGTATGGTGCGCGAGTTACCGGTGCGCGTTGGTGATCAGGTTGAGGCCGGTGATCTTCTGGCTGTCTTGGACCCTATCGGTTTCGAAGCGCTGGTGGCCCAATCGGAAGCCGATCTGGCTTTGGCTCGGGCTCAATGGGAACTGTCCCAAAGCTCGGAGCGGCGGATCGCGGCCCTTGCCGGGAAGGGGTTGGCCACGCCCCAGGAGCTGGACAGCGCGCGAGGCGATTTGAAGGTGGCCCGGGCTCGGGTGGAACTGGCCGAGGCGCGTTTGCGCTCGGCGCGTATCGATTTGGGCTATACGCGTATCACGGCCCCCATACGCGGGGTGATTGCCGATATCTCCACGCGGGAGGGCGAAACCGTGGCCGCCGCCTTTGCCGCGCCCAAGTTCGTGACCATCGTCGATCTGTCCCGCCTGGAAGTGCGCGCCTACGTGGATGAGACCGATATCGGCCGGATTTTTATCGGCCAGGAGGCGACTTTCAGCGTGGACACCTATCCCGATAAAGCGTTTTCGGCAAAGGTGACGGCGATTCAACCCAAGGCGGAAATTCAAGGTAGTGTTGTCAATTACGTAGTGGTGCTGCGTTTCAAAACGCCGCCGGAGACTACGCCCCGGCCCGAAATGACGGCCCATGTACGCCTGGTCATGGATCGACGCGAAGGCGCCCTGACCGTGCCCCGCGAGGTCCTGCGGCGTCGCGACGGCCGGCAATATGTGATGGTCAAACGCGGCGACAGCTGGCAGGAACAAATCGTTCGCATCGGTTGGCGCACCAACCGCTCCGCCGAGGTTCTGGACGGGCTTGCCGAGGGCGAGGTCGTACAGGTTAATTGAAGATTCATTCCATGAGAGGTTGAGATGATCGAGTGTCGTGGTATTTGCAAGTCTTACGAACGACCGGGGGAGCCCCGGCTGGACGTGTTGAAATCGGTAGACCTGAACATAGAGCCGGGCGAGTTTACCGCCGTGGTGGGGCCGTCCGGGTCGGGAAAATCAACCCTGATGAACATTTTGGGTTTGTTGGATCGGCCCGATTCGGGGAATTATCTCCTGGGTGGTGAGCCCGTTTCCAACCTGCCGCACGCCCGGTTGGCCTCCCTGCGCAATAAGAAGATCGGTTTCGTGTTCCAGCAGTTTCACCTGCTGCCGCGCACTACCGCCCTGGAGAATGTGGAACTGCCCCTGGTCTACGCCGATACCGACAACATCAGTGATCGCGCCGCGCAAGCCCTGTGCCGTGTCGGTTTGCAGGACCGCATGACCCATACGCCCGCCGAATTGTCCGGCGGTCAGCAACAACGCGTCGCCATTGCCCGCGCCCTGGTCAATGATCCGGAAATCATCCTGGCCGATGAACCCACGGGCAATTTGGATCGCGAGTCCGGTGCCGGCATCATGGCCTTGTTCCAGGAACTGAACGAGAGCGGGCGCACCATCATCTTCATTACCCATGATGCCGCGTTGGCTGCCCGGGCCGGACGCGTATTGACGATGAACGAGGGTATTTTGGCAGAAGAGCCGGCGCAACCCGTGGGAGGTGTCGCATGAAAAACGGCAAGGTGATGGCCGGCAGTATTCGCATGATGTGGCGCTACAAGTTGCGTACCTTTCTGATGAGCATCGGCGTGGTGGTGGGCGTGGCCGTGTTGGTGGTCATCCGTTCCTACGGCGCGGGTATGGAAGCCAATATCATGAACAAGATGAAGCAGTTCTTCGATGCTACCAATATCATGGTCACGACGGGTTTCAGTGCGGACGGGCCGCGCACGACCTTGAAGCTGGAAGACCTGGAAGCCGTACAGGCGGCTTGCCCCGAGATCGAGGCCTGGGACCCGTCTCTGATGAGGCGCAAGACCGCTCAATATCGAAGCGAATATCACCCCGTGTTGGTGCGCGGACATAGCGAACATGCCGAACTGGTATGGGAACGTGGGGTTACCGGCGGCAGAAGCCTGGATGCCTCCGACGTTAAAGCATCCGCCCGGGTAGCGCTGCTGGGTTACAAAACCGCCGACATCCTGTTCGGTGATGACGATCCGCTGGATCAAAGCATCCAACTGGACGGCGTACCCTATCGCGTAATCGGCATCTTGGAGCCCAAGGGCTCGGACCCGCACGGTGAGGATCGCGATGACGAGATTCACGTGCCCATCTCCACCATGATGCGCCGCATTGCCAATGTGGACTATATCAATTTCGCCAAGTTACGCGTGACCGAGGCAAAGTACGTGGAAGACGTTGCCGAAAGGGTGGAAGCCGTATTGCGGCAACAACACGCATTGGCTGACGGCGAGGACAACGATTTCTCCCTGTTCACGCCCATGCTGATCAAGAAGATGGTGGCCCGCGCCAATAAGGTTTTCAGCCTGTATCTTCCGCTGGTCGCGGCGATTGCCCTTTTGGTGGCCGCGATCGTGATTGCCAACATCATGCTGATGGCGGTCAAGGAACGCATCCCCGAAATCGGTCTCCGCAAAGCCGTGGGCGCTACAGACGGTCAGGTCAGCCGTCAGTTCCTGATGGAAGCCTTCATGGTGACCCTGGTCTCGGGACTGGCAGGCATTGTCCTTGGCCTGGGGGTACTGGCCGTGATCAGTGCGCGCGTGGATGTGCCCATGCCGGTTTCCGCTACGGCGGTCGGGTTGGGTCTGGCCGCGGCAGTGGTCGTGGGCATCCTTGCCGGAATTTGGCCCTCCCGGCACGCGGCTCGAATGGACCCGGTAGCGGCGCTGCGATGACCTGGTTCCGTATCTTACGATTAGCGGTGCGGGCCCTGTTGCGGGCTCGCCTGCGCACCCTTTTGTCAGTGAGCGGGATGGCGGTGGGCATTACGGCAGTGGCCGTATTGTTGGGCCTGGGCGCGGGTGCGCGTCAGGCATTGCAGGACACCATTGAAAAGATGGGCCGCAACCTGCTGACCGTCAACGCCTGGATGAGCGAAACCAATGCCCTGCGCGGCACGGGAAGATATGTGAACACATTGGTTACCGCCGACAGCGAGGCCGTCGCCCGGCAATTGCCCGGCATCGAGGCCGTCTCGCCGGTAATTTCCGGTACGCGCAACCTGCGGTGGGGCGGCCGTACCATGAACGCCACCGTCAACGGCACGACCCCCGAATACCGCATCACCAAGAACCACGTGGTCAAGGGCGGGCGTTTTATCGACGAGGAGGATGTCTGCGGTGGCCGTCGTGTGGCGGTGGTGGGCGACCAGATCGTTCGGGAACTCTTCATGGGCGAGCGACCCATCGGCGAGACCCTATTGGTCGGCAGGATTCCCTTCACCATCATCGGCGTGCTGGAGGGCAAGGGCACGAACCCCCTTGGAGGCAATGAGGACGATCAGATCGTGGTACCGGTAACCACGGCCCAGCGACGCGTCTACAATGTGGATTACTTGACGCGTATCTTCGTCCAGGTAGCCTCCAAGGACCTGTTGAAATCAACTACCGAGGCCCTGACCGACCTATTGCGCAACCGGCACCAGACGGTCGATTTCAAAATCGTCGATCAGACGGCGCTATTGGCGGTTCAATCCGAAAACGGCGCTTCCTTTCGGCGCATGATCGGCGGACTGGCCGGACTGGCGTTGGGATTGGGCGGCGTGGGCCTGCTGTCGGTGTCGTTGCTTTCCGTGCGCGAACGCCGCACTGAAATCGGCCTGCAACTGGCGCTGGGTGCTCGGTCGCGTCACATTATGGTGCAGTATCTGGTGGAATCCCTGTTGGTAGCCTTGATCGGCGGCGTCTTGGGTCTGGTCATGGGCGCCTGCGGCATCGTCATGGCTTCCTCGTGGACGCAATGGCCCGCCCGACTGAGCTGGGACGCGGTATGGCAGCCCTTTGTGCTATCCTTGGTCATCGCCCTGGCTTTCGGCGCATATCCAGCCTGGCGAGCGGCCCGGCTCGACCCGATCGTTGCCTTGAGGAGCAAATAATGGCGCGTGCGCATCGCCTGTTGATGATCGACGACGACACCGAACTGACCGCGCTGCTTCAGGAATACTTCCGGCGCTTCGGTCACCATCTGCGCGTCGCGGCCCATGCAGCCGAGGGTTTGCGCATGTTCCGTCAGGAACGGCCCGACCTGCTGATTCTGGATGTGATGCTTCCCGGCAAGGACGGCATGACCCTGTGCCGGGAAATCCGAGCGCGTGATGCTGTTCCCATCATCATGCTGACGGCGCGCGGTGAGGTTACCGACCGTATCGTGGGTCTTGAGTTGGGCGCGGATGATTACATCCCCAAGCCCTTCGAACCTCGGGAACTGGTGGCCCGTATCGAGACCGTTTTGCGACGCGTTTCGCCGGGGGGAGATGCCGAAACCCTGACGCACGGCGATCTCAGCCTGGAGCCGAACAGCTTCAGGGCCGCACTTGCCGGAGAGGACCTGGAGCTTACCTCTACCGAGTTCGCCCTGCTGCGCATGCTGATGGAGCGGCCCGGTCGGGTGATGAGCCGCGAGATCCTGTTGCAGGAACTTCGCGGCGCCGATGCCGAGATCTTCGATCGCTCCATCGACATGCTCATCAGCCGCCTGCGCCACAAATTGGGCGAGGATTCCAGGTCGCCTCGCTATATCAAAACCATCCGGGGCGCCGGCTATCTGTTCGCGGGGTAGGGATATGAGCCGTCAACCCGTCAGCCTTGTTTCCAAGATGACCGTTGCCAACGTGCTCCTGATGGCGGGCGTGATTCTTTTGGCCACGGTCTTCTTTATCTTCATGAATAATCTCTACACGCAGCATATGATCCAACGCACGCTGTCGGGTTATAGCAAGAGTCTTACCGAACATCTGGCCGCTTCCGGCGATATCGAATTGGCGAGGTTCATGGCCAGGAACCATCGGGTGGCCATGATCGTCACTTGGAAGGGGCGGACGGTCGCCTTCGATACGGCCGGCGAACCAACCACGCCGAAAGACCTGCGTTCCGTTCGCCCGCCTGTCTATCGGGTAGATCACCACAAGCCGGGCATGCCGCAAGTATCCTATTTCTGGAGCATGGAAGACCGCATCGAGGGTCAGTTTCAAGTTTTTCTCATTCACTTGACCCTGCTGGCCTTGTTTATCGGCGGCACCTGGCTATTTCAACGCAAGCAGTTGAAACCGTTGCGCTGGTTGCGGGCCGGCGTGGAGGCGGTGGCCCGGGGCGATTTTAAAACGCGCGTACCCGTGGTTCGTCGCGACGAAATCGGTCAGGTAGCCGAGGCTTTCAACGAGATGACGGAGCGGGTAGACCGTATGATCCACGATCGCGAGCGTCTGTTGGGCGATGTCAGTCACGAGTTGCGATCGCCCCTGGCTCGGATCAAGGTAGCCCTGGCTTTGTTGCCGGAAGACGGGAAGCATCGAACCATTGCGCGCAACGTGGAGGAAATGCAATCGCTGATCACGGTTCTATTGGAGCGTGAACGCATCAGCGCCATGACCGACGCTCTCAATCGCAATCAGCTGGATCTGAAAACCCTGGCCGAGCAGGTGACAGCGGCTTTCGGCGACCGCAAGCCGGGCGTTGTCTCGACCATCGACGGCCCGGTAGAAGTAGAAGCCGATGAAGCCCTGATGACCGTGCTCTTGCGCAACCTGGTGGATAACGGTCTCAAGTTCTCGGCTGAAACCGATCAACCCGTGGTTATATCAGCGGAAAAAACCGAGACGCATGTTCGCCTGTCCGTTTCCGATTCGGGCCCGGGAATCCCGCCGGAAAATGTTGAACGCATCTTCGAGGCATTCGTCAAACTGGACCCGGCACGGGGGCATGGCAGCGGCTACGGTCTGGGCCTGAATCTTTGCAAACGCATCGTCGACGCCCACGGCGGAACCATTGCCGCCGGTCCCAACGGCGAACGGGGAACGGAGATTCGAGTGAGTCTTCCGGGCTAAAACTCGATCCGGGCGGTTTCCCCCGGTTCCAAAGTGACCGCCCGCGAAAGGGTATCATTGTCCACGGTCACCACCGTCAAAGTCCACTCTCCCGGCGGAAGGTTTTTGTAGAAGCCGCCTTTTGCGTACATGCCTTCTTCCATGTCCTCGCCGATTTGGGACCGGTCCATATAGGAAAAGGGTAAAACGGTTCCGTCGGCACGGCTCATGCGAGCCGAAACGAAATCGAGAAGGTAGTCCTTGCTCGAGAAGTAAAGGATGGTCCGCCCTTTCATTTCGAATTGCACCTCGGGCGTACCCGCGCCTATCTCCACGGCATGGGAGGAAGGCGAGAACTGAACTGCCGGGTATTGACCGGGCTTAATGGTCATCGATCCTTGCGGCAGGCCTTCCAACAAAACCGGCTCGTCGGTTTTGACATGCCGATAGGTCACGGGTTTGTCGGCCGAAGAGCCCTCACTATAGAAATTCAGGAGGACGGTCGAACCCGGCTTTGCGGTTTGGTTGACAATGGTTACCAAGAGCTTGCCGTCCATCTTTTCGCCAACCTCGCCAAGGTCCAGGTCTGAGCGATCCGCCGGCATCGTGAACTCGGCAAGCAAAACCGATCCGTCGGGCTGGGAACCTTCCAGGCGATAGGTTCCTGGACGGAGATCCAAAAATTTAAATATTTTGAGACCCTTCGTTTTGTAGGCTCTATTAACGTATATTTCGCCGATATTACCGCTGAGATTGATGGTTTCAAAATTGTCTCGGGTGCTTCCAAAGACATGACCATAACCGGAAAAGTCGAAAACGCGCTCGATATCACCCGTGCTCAGTTCAATATCGATCGGATCGGCGCCGCTTGGCCGACCGTAATCTTGTTCCTCCTTGCCGGCGCCCAAAATCAGTTGGTAGGTACCGGTTGGAACCTTCAAGAATTCGAACCAGCCCTCGTCATCCAGGATCAGGGATGAATAGAAGCCGTCTGGAATCGCCTTCAAGGAAAGTCTTCGATTTGCCGCCGGTTGATTACGCGAGAAGGCATGTCCGCGAACAGCGAAATGCTCGTCGAAACCATAACGGAAGGTAACGTGCTCGCCGGTCTCCAGTTCGAATTTCTCTAGGTAGTTCACATTGTTCGAATCATGAAGCCTGATTTTGAGGTGGTAGGTACCCGCGTTCAGCGAATCGAAGTTGACCTCGGTAATTTCTCCGATCAGTTTCCCATAGTCGTGGAACGGGAGCGAGCCCCTGGCATTGATATTGAAATTGCAAGACGAAATGACCTTGGGGTTGATTTCTATTTGGATGGAGGCGGCCTCGGGAACCGTCATCAACAGGTCTTGCCGATTCTCCTCGTTACCCCTGAAGGCGTCTTGAAGCTGTGTAAAGGCCAACCCTTTCGTGTATACCACCAGGTCGGCGCGCATCACTGCCGGAACGCTCTCGAAAAGGTAATAACCCGCGCTGTCAGTAGTTGCGGTACGCTGCTCCACCACCTTTTCGGAGTTTGGATCGTGCTTCAGCATGTGTTGATGGTTGGTGTGGTCGATCTTCGGGTCCAATAACAGCAGTCTCACCGGCACAGCCGGACGTCCGTTGCCCCTTTCGTCCACCACGCGACCGGCCAGGGAAAAGCCACCCTTGCGTAATTCAAAAGTTAGCGTTTCGGGAGACACCTCGGGCATAATATCTTCGAAGACACCCGTCTGATAACCTTTGGCCTCGATCACCAGGTGTCTGGCTTCCCGGCGCAATCCTTTCAGGCTGAAGCGACCGTCGTCGGTTTGGTGATCGATACCTTGCTTTCTCCAGTTCGGACGGCTGACTGAACCGCGAACCCGAACATTGAAGTCGCGCACCGGGGCGCCGGTTTCGGTGTCGATCACCCGACCCTCAATGTCACCGGAACTCTTGAGCACGATTTCCAAATCGTCTAAGTTCAATTCCGGTGAGGAATGATGGGGGGCATAACCGGGTTTGGAAACATTCAATTCGATCTTCTTAGGCAGGTTCTCCAGGGCAAACGAACCATCGGTTTCGGTTTTGGATTGAGGCAGGCTGCCGCCGGTGTCATAGGTGATGCGCAGATCGGCGCCCTCGACGGGCTCGCCGCGTTCATCCACCACGCGACCCTGCAACCAGGATGCCGGACTCAGGGTCAGCTTAACCTCAATTTGCTTCGAGTCCTGAACCGGTTGGCTCTTGCGAAGGGGCCCGTAACCTTCCGCGGACACCTCGAAACTGAAACCGATATCTTTCCCGACTTGCAACTCGGCGAACTCGAAGCGCCCGTTTTCGTCGGTTTCATCAGATTGCGATTCCGACCCCCAACCGGCTTTGACCAGAGCGTTCGCCACGGGATCATCCAATTCATCCACTACCTGGCCGCGAACCTTCAGGGTAATTTCTTCGATGGGCGTCATGATCAGGTTGACTTCTTGTTCCGGGTCTTCGATGTTGACTTTAAAACCGGTTTGTTCCGCGCGGTGATAGTATTCACGACTGGCGTTGACCCTGAAAATAGTATCGAAGGGAATGCCGTTAATTCGAAAGCTGCCGTCCGGCCCGCTTCGGGTATTGAACCAGCGTCCTTTAGTATTGGCGCTGACGCGTACATCTGCCAGGGGAATTTCCAGCTCGTCGCTAACCCTACCGAAAAGGGCGCCGCCCTCGGCCAGGCGTATGATGTAAGGCTTTTTGGCGGCTCCTCGATGACTGACCAGACGTTCGGCGCGAGCATAACCGTCGGCCACGGCGATCAGGCTCCATGTACCGGGCGACAGGTTCAGTACGGCCAGCCCCTGTTCATCGGTTTTTTCGGAAAAGAAAACCGAGCCGCCGGAAAAAACGGAGACACCGGCCAAGGGACGATTGTCGGATTCGGCTAATACCTGAACGGTAAAGGGTTCGGCGGGAACCAGTTCCAGGATGATCGGGCCGCGGCGGCCGTCCTTGATATCGATATGCTGAACATCGCGATCATTGGCGTAAGAGACCAGGTTGCCCTTGACTGCTGTCGGGTGGTAATGGCCGTTGGAAACTCCGCTAAGGCGAAAATTACCCTCGGCATCGGAGACAGCCCGGTAGCCGTCTTGACTTGCCGAGTGACCCATGCGGACGGTTGCACCGGCTACAGCCCGACCGCTACTCCTATAGATGACGCGGCCGAAAACCAGGTTGTCCTTATTCCTATCAGCATCCTTTTCCTGCCCTTCCAACTCGATTTGCCGGTTCGCAATCTGCTTTGCCGGCTTCAGATCAGCCGGTTCAGCCTCGAGTTGAGATGCGGCTGCTTCAGAGGGCACCGGCATGTCGGCACTTTCAGTCGTTATCGATACGGCAGCCGTGCCGCCGGCGCCGACTTTATCCGGCGAACGTGAAAGGAGAAACCAGATCAACAAGGCGGCGATGATCATAAGAATGATAAAGACAATTCCAATTCGACGGTTCATAGCGTGCTTCCATCCACCGAGAGTAGTTCTATATTAATAACGAAAGATGAAGTTGCAAAGGATCAAATCAGTTGTTGTTTCCGTCCGTCCGGGTGCCGGCTCACCTGAAAACCCATGAAAAGTAGCCACACTTATTTAAATATGGTGTCGATATTATTTGTTTGGGTTATGTAAACAATCCTCAGTGTTTGAAAAAATCAAATAATGCGTGCTATGTCTAAGGTGATTAATAAAATTGACGATTGTATAGAGTATCAGAAGCGTAAAAGTGTTACTTCTGAATTCGATCTGTCAAAGGAGAACTTGACGATGTTCGGCCATTTTGAACCGAAAGGTTTTTTCAAACCGGCTTTCCTGGTCATATTGCTGTTTCCTCTTTCCTTGTTTAGTCAATCCCCTGAAGAAAAAGATGATAAGAAGTCGGAAGATGTCATCGAAGAAATCACCGTAACCGCCCGTAAACGGGAGGTGAATATCCAAGAAGCACCGATTGCCGTATCGGTGATGAGTGGTGAGGACTTCGACCGAGCCAACATTATCAAGCTGGACAATTTCAATGGTTACGTGCCGGGCCTGGTCGTCGCCAAAAACGACGGCGCCGGTCGCGTGGTCGCCATTCGCGGCGTCGGTTGGGAGACCGCGCAGAGTCTGGCTACCCAGCCCAGCGTACTGGTTTACCTGGACGGTGTCTACCTGGCCAACCCCCTGGCCTTGGGCCTGGACCTGGGCGATATCGAACGCGTGGAAGTAACGCGCGGACCGCAGGGCACGGAATTCGGCCAGGGCACAACCGGCGGCGCCATCAATATCGTGACCCGTAAGCCGGACCTGGGTTTGACCAGCGGGTATGTTGAAACCTCTGTCGGTGATCACGGGCTTTTTCGAGGCACTGCTGCCGTGAATGCCGCGTTCAATGATAAAACCAGCTTCCTGGCTTCGATCCGCAAGGGTCAGCGCGACGGCTTCGCGGAGATCGAGGGCGGTGCGCTGGACGGTTACGAGTTGGACAATTCCGACACCCTGGTCGGTCATTTCAACCTGACTACGACGCCCAATGAGAACCTGACGATTCGCCTGGCCGGTTTTATTCACGACAGCGACCAAAACGGCGCCGCCCAAAAGAGCATCCACGATCCCAATCCGGATCCTCGCAAACTGACCCAGGACTATCCAAGCACTTTTGCCATGTACAACCACAGCTTTACAGGCATTGTGGAATGGCAGACGCCCTGGGGTCCTACTTTCAAATCGCTGACGGGCACCCAGAGGCTGGAAAAAGAGCAAACCGTGGACGGCGATCGCCTTACGGAGGACCTGGTCTCGGTTAACCTCACCGGCTTCGCGGATGTCAACTTCGATGTACTGCCTTATTGGGACAATGATTCCGATGCCTTCAGCCAGGAGTTTATGTTGCAGGGCGGCAGTGATAAATCGGACTGGGTAGCCGGCATCTACTACCTGGATCACGAGAACTACAACGATTTCCTTGAAGCCACCGGGCCCGCGCCCTTTTCCCAGTTTGAAGACGTCCTGGCCAATCCCGGCCCGGATACCTTGCCGCCTTTCACGCCGCCTCTGGAATTCGTGGAGTCCCGAACGCTGACCCGTAAGGATAGCGCCGTTTACGGTCAAGGCACGTTCAGGCTGAACGATATCTATGCACTGACAGCCGGTGTTCGCTTCCAACGGGACAAATCGGTCGATGAAGCCACCCAATTCTGGTTCGTCGATTCCTACCTGGAACTGGTAGACGAAGCCTTCACCTGGAAACTGGGCCTGGACATCAACCTGACTCCTGAAAACCTGATGTACTTCCTGGTCTCCACCGGCTGGAAGAACGGCGGTAACAACCCCGGCGCCGCGAACGGCGCTATGGACGTATCCCTCAGTTTCAAACCGGAAGAGGTAACCAGCTTCGAGATCGGTTCCAAAAACGTGCTGGGCAACAGCAAGGGCCGACTTAACCTGGTCGGTTTTTTCTACGATTACGAGAACTACCAGTTTGCACAAGAAGACCCTGTACCCTTTACGGGCGGTCCCGGCAACATCCCCGAACTGGAGATCTACGGCCTTGAAGCGGAATTCAGTTGGATCATCAACTACAGCTTGCGGATGGACGGCTTTCTGGCTACCACGGACGGCGAGATCAAGAGCGATCTGTACACCCTGGACGTGGTGGACTTCCTGAACTCGGGCTTCGGCCGGTTCCTGCCCACCGGTGTGGAGGATCGGGCAAGCCTGCGCAAGAACCTGCGAGGCAATACGCCGCCCAAGCTGGTCGATCTCTCCGGCCGCCTGGTTTTCTCGCACACGCATCTGTTCGAAAACGGAACCGTGCTCACCAGCAGCCTGGACTATATCTACCGGGGCGACTTCCAATATCGGGTGTTCAACAATCCCACCGTGGATACGGTCCCGTCCTACGACACGACCGCACTCTACTTCAACTACGCCGTGGGCGACTTCGAAATGACGCTCAGCGCCACCAACCTGTTCGACGAGGACGGCGTCAACAGCCGTTTCACCAACCCTTACGGCCTCCACACTACCAGCGAGGAGTTCATCCCGTCGCGGGAGATCTTCGGCACCGTCCGTTATACCTTCTAACCCGATTCCTTCCAAGCGCGTCGGGTTGACGACCCGACGCCTGTCCTGGATTTACGAAGAAAAAGGGGTACTCATACCCATATAGCGTTTTTTGGGACCGAATCCGGCCGGCTTACGTATATTAGTTTGCCGGCCGATCTGTACCTGGAGGTTACTTGGGTATTTTTTCACGACGAAAATCGCGTTATAACGGACCCCCCAGCGATCACTTCAACGGGACTACCTTTAACAATAAAGGATTCACGGAACACGCTTCTTTCGCCGCTTTGCTCAAGTGGGGAATGAATAGGAAACCCGGGCCCTGGCCGAAGCAAGTCCCGCCTCAACCCGGCGACATGCCGCCGGAGCGGGTACAGGACGACCAGGTCCGTCTGACCATGATCAACCACAGTACCGTTCTCATCCAAACCGCGGGCTTGAACATTATTACCGACCCGGTCTTTTCCCAACGCGTCAGCCCGGTCAGTTGGGCCGGTCCCAAGCGGATCGCGGAACCGGGCATCGCCCTGGAGAAACTGCCGCCGATCGACGTCATCCTCATCAGCCATGATCACTACGATCACCTGGACATCGCTTCCATCGACCGACTCTACCGTCTGCACCAACCCCAAATCCTGGCCGGTTTAGGGGTGGACACGGTTCTTCAGCAGGAAAGTAGGTCGAATGCCCGTTGTGAAACCCTGGACTGGTGGGACAGCGCCTGCATCAGTCAAAGCGTCCAGGCTCGATTTGTACCCGCCCAACATTTCTCGGGACGCGGCCTTTACGACCGCGACATGTCCCTTTGGGGCGGTTTCGTGATCGAGGGACCGGCAGGCCCCATTTGGTTCGCGGGCGATACGGGCTTCGGTCCCTTCCTGGAAGATATCCGCGGACGCTACCCGCGTTTCCGCCTGGCCCTGCTGCCGATCGGTGCTTATAAACCCGACTGGTTTATGAGCCGTGTTCACATCAGTCCTGCCGAAGCGGTGCGTATTGTTCAAATGATGCATATCGAACAAGCCCTGGCCATTCACTTCGGCACCTTCAAACTGGCGGACGACGGCTATGAAGAACCGGTCACCGATCTACGCAAAGCCATGGCCGAAGCAAACCTGCCTGACGAGCGTTTCCTAACCCTGGTCAACGGCGAAGCCTGGCAAACCGTGAAACAAGAGATCGCGGTTCCGGTATAGTCTCAGCCTTCGATCGGTGCCGGGGTTGCTTAGTCACTTTATCAGGGTCAGGAACTCTGGTTATTTTATGGTAGAAAATTAACCGGGACCCCTTGCAGGGGTCCCGGTCGTGAATCGGTCAAGGGTGACTCTATTTCTTTTTCGAGGTCTTTTTGCGGGAGCTTTCTTTTTTGGTCGTTTCCAGGTAGAGGGATGCGGATTCTTCGGGTTCATCGGCCAGGTCTTCGGCGCTTAGGACTTCGGGTTCAGGCTGCTCGACTCCCGGTTGACATTCGGCGATGCCCAACGCGGCATCTCCCATCAATTGCTTGCCAACCGCGCTTTCCATCAACGAACGCAGTAGGGTACCGGTTGCCGACGGGACCTGCTCCGCCGAGCTTTTTTCAGTGAGTTCTCCGATCATATCCGCCGCTGTCCGCCCGGTTGATTGTAGTGCGCGGCAGTAACGCTCGAAGCATTTTAAAACGGCCTTCGGATCGACATCCCATTCCCTCAGCCGGTTTTGGATCCCTTCTTGTGAGAGCAGGCATTTCACCAGATGACAAAAGGCATCTTCCTTTGCCGGTCGCCGTTCTTCAGGCGTTCGGTCCTGTCCGTCCTGCTCCGAAAAGACCGTTCCCGTGAGGGTGGTTTCCCTGGTAAAGGAATTGCCTTTACCGGTATCTCCCTCGGCGCGTACGCGGAAGGTGTAGACGCCGTAGAGACCGGTGGGGAAAACCGCTTCGAAGCTGCCCGGCGAGCTTTGCTCGAAATGAACGGTTTTGGCGGCGCCTCCCGGAAGCTGGACATCCGCCCAAACATGAGCTCTTCCAATCAGGGGAATGCCGTATTCTGTCAGTTCGGCGTACAGGTGGATGGGAGTACCCGGGTCGAAATCCTTTTGTTGCAGAGAAGCCTCCAGGTTCAGGTTGGAGGTGCTGTTGACAATCAGGCTGTAGCTGAGACTCTGGTCCTCCTGTTTGAACCAGAAAGATTCGAAATCGGGGTCTCTCATCAATTCCTTGATGTTTTCTTCCGACAGCGACAAGACGGCGTGCCAGCGTCCGGCGTGACTGCCTTTGGGGTCTTTAGGGACGGCGGGCAGGCTCATGCGGTAAAAGGCCGCCTTCTTCTCCGAATGAAATGCCACATTGGGTTCTATGGCCGCCCGGCCGGGGTCGATGATGTCTCCGTCGGGCGTTTCCAGAAGGAAGTTAACCAGCTTGGGGAAAGGACACAGCAAAATGACATCACTGTCCACATCGGTTTCGGCCAGGTCGAAGGGAATGCGATGCTTGCTGCCCCAAAATAATTCGCCTCGGGGGTCCAGGACCGTGTTTTGCTTGGTGATACCGGCCAGGATCTGTACGAAATATTTGGTTAACAGGTACTCCTGCTCCTGGGTGGATATATCGCCGGTAATGACCAGGTCACCGCCGCTGTTTTGGGTGATGGCGTTCAGTTTAACGGTATCCACCTGATTGGGTTGGCCGAAGCCCACCGCGTAGGTGGTTGAATTGATACTCGCGGCCACATCGGCAATCATGGGCGGCGTATTCTCCTTACCGTCGGTGAGGATGATGGAGGCCAACTGGTCATAGGGCGGCATGGCAGCGGCTTGACCGGCATTCAGAACGGTGACGCCCTCTTGAATGCCCGCCCCGATGGAAGTCATGCCGCCGGCGCTAATAGCGCTCAGCGTGTTGAAAATATTGGTTCCCAAGCCTGGAGCGCCGGCAGTGACGTCCATGATTTTGGTCGCGGTACTGCTGTAGCGGACCATGCCTACACCGTCGGTATTGCGCACCAGCCCCGCGAAGACAGAGGCCGCATTGATCAGTAGATCCCGCTTGGTAGAGCTTCCGCCCGCATTCTGGTTCATGCTGCCTGAAAAATCCAAAACCAGCATGGTGGCCGCCGTGGGTCTTGCCACCGGGGTGGCCGTGAGAGAAATATTGTAGGTGCCCACCAGGTGCTCGTCTCCCGGAGAGGCCGCATAAAAGCCTTCGTCATCATCGATATAGGTGCGGATTTGAGCATTGCTGTTGACCGGGGGACCGGCGCCGGGCGAAACATAGCCGAACCAAACCAGGATATCCGTGAAAGGCTGGTTCTCAACCGGGTTGAGGGTGAAGTTGATGCCGAACGGGGTTGTAAAATCACCACTTGGGACGGTGGTAATGCGAAACTTGACATTGCGGCAGGATTTGACCCGGAAGCGTACGCCCTTGTACTGGGTGAGGCCTTGGGGTACATTGCCGAAACTTAGCGTAGTGCCCGTTTCATTGGTGATTTCCGGCAGGTCGGTTGCATACCGGTATCCGCTGCTTGGAGCGGCCGCATTGTGGTAGTTCAAAACTGAGGCAGGCGTGGCAGCCGTGCCGAATGTTTCGGTGATCATCCACATATCGTCGTTCAGACGATGGCGGTAGACGCCGCTTATCTGAAGATTGGTGTGGGTTTCCGCGGGGCCGGGAAGGTAGGGGTTGCCGTGCTTTTGCTGCCAGACGGCCCACATCATGTCCACCATGGCATGGTTGAGCCAGAACACGGGATCGTTGGGTGAGGTGGGCGGCAACATGGTTCCCCCGGTCCAAACGTGGCCCATATTGTGAAGCAGGGGCGGTGCGAGAGGGCCGGGAGGGTTGAACCAGCCTTCCAATTGATTGCGGAAACCCTGAGTACCGGAGCCATGGTCCCAGGGGACCGCATCATAGGTGGCCGTGCCAACCGTGTCGCGCAGGTAGCTTGCCGGCGGCAGGCTCCATTGTGGGTTCAACGAAATGGACTCACGGCCGAAATGACGGCGAAGATAGTTGACATCGTCCTTGGCCCCGCTGGCCTGGCTGAAGCCGGCGATAATGTTCAGGTCCCACTGGCCGCCGGCATGGGCGAAGGGCCCGGTGGAAACCTTGTAATCGTCGGCAGGGTTGCCGTCGCCTCCAAGAAAGTCCGCGGTAAACGGGCTGCTTGCCCCGTCTGACCAGTCCCAATAGGGGATGGTCAGATTGGGATTTCCCGAAACAGCCTGAAGATCGGCTTCAAAATACTCCAGGTAACGTCGGTGCCACGGCAGGAAGCCCGGACGCCGGTGAGCGCCCAAACCCGCGGCCACGTGGAGAAGAACATAATCGTCATAGCGGTTGGTGGGTTTCACCATATTGTTGCGCACGGCAAGACCGTGCATCTGTTGTATGGCATTGAGCAGCGTGTTGTATTGAGCGTTGGATAACTGGCTGGGGGCGCTGTTCTTCAAGGCGAGACAGGCATTGACATAGGCGGTTTTCTCAGTAAGGGTCAGGTCTTTTACATTTTTTCGGCACTTCACGGGAGTTTCTCCTTATAGTGAGGAAGCATTCAAAGGCAGGCATTCACGCGAAGTGGAGAAGCTTGTAACTTGAAATGTAGGTATCCCGGACATACATGTGGGTCGGGTCATATCCACTTGGTGTCCCTTGCCGAAAAACAATCTCATGTAAAAAGAAACTTTTGAGTTTGCAATTTTAGATACCCGGTGTGGGTTTCCGATCTGCCGTTTGCACCAAGGGGCCGTGATCATGTTAAATAGGGAGCATCGGTGATGCCTGTCGCCAACTGGAATCGAATGGCAAAAGAGGTGCGGTTATGCTTTCTATCCTCGGACTGATTTTTCTAATTTGCTCAAGTGCAATCAGCCTCGCCGGCGACCATTGGCCCCAATGGCGCGGCCCCCTGAATACGGGCGTGGCGCCCGATGCCGATCCCCCTGTCCATTGGGACGAAAACAGGAATATTCGCTGGAAACTGCCGATTCCCGGACGCGGCCTGTCTACCCCTATCATCTGGGGTGAAACGGTTTATATTACGACCGCGGTTCCCCACGGTGAGAAAGTGGATCACCGGAAGCACGATCACGATCATGATCACGGTGCTCACGACAATATGGACCCCACCTACCGACACCATTTTGTGGTGATGGCCGTTGACCGCAACGACGGCAAGGTTCTGTGGGAAAAAGCCGTACGTGATGAGGTTCCCCATGAGCCCACTCATGTAACCGGAAGCTGGGCATCGAACACGGGCGTGGCCGACGCCTCCGGCTTCTATGCCTATTTCGGTTCCCGGGGTCTCTTTGCTCTGGATCACGGCGGCCGACTGCTATGGGAAAAGGATTTAGGTGATATGAAGACCCGTCATGCTCACGGTGAGGGCAGTTCGCCCGCCCTGCACGGCGATACCCTGGTCATCAATTGGGACCATCAAGGCGCTTCCTTTTTGACCGCCTTGGACAAAAAGGACGGGTCGGTGAAATGGCGGGTCGAGCGAAATGAAATTACTTCCTGGTCAACTCCCCTGATCGTCGAACATGAAGGTCGGCCCCAGGTGATCGTAGCCGCAACGGGTCGTGTACGGGGATACGACCTGGCCGACGGCAGAGTGATCTGGGAATGCAGCGGTTTATCCCGCAATGTGGTCGCCACCCCGGTTTCCTCCGACGGTATGGTGTATGTGGCCAACAGCTATGATTTTCAAGCCATGCTCGCTATCCGCTTGGATAAGGCAAAGGGCGATATCAGCCGAAGCGAGGCAGTGGTTTGGAGAAAAAGCCGCCACACCCCATATGTTCCCTCGCCCCTTCTTTATGACGGACAGCTGTATTTCTTGCGGCATAATCAAGGCATTATCAGTAATCTGGAGGCTAAAACGGGAGCGACCTTGTTCGGCCCGGTGCGCGTCCCCGATTTAGGCCAGGTATTTGCTTCACCGGTCGGCGCCGCTAATCGCATCTACATCGTTGATCGTAGCGGCATGACAGTTGTGATCGAACGAGGACCCGAATTTCGTGTACTGGCGCGCAACCAGTTGAACGACTCGTTTGCCGCCTCTCCGGCGGTTGCGGACCGAGCCCTGTTTCTACGCGGAGATAGATATCTTTATTGTATCGAGGAGAATTCCTCACCAAAATGAGGACCCTGATTCAACGACTTACAGACGTTGATACAAAAGGTCAAGGTAGACACTGATGTACTCAAGCCGCCCTCTTCTGCAGAAATCCTCGATACATGAAATGGGCATTTCAAGAATGGAACAGAAATCCTTGATCCTCCATTTGGGAATTCAAGGATCCGGATAGAAATCCTTGATCCTCCATTTGGGAATTCAAGGATCCGGATAGAAATCCTTGATCCTCCATTTGGGAATTCAAGGATCCGGACAGAAATCCTTGATCCTCCATTTGGGAATTCAAGGATCCGGGCAGAAATCCTTGATCCTCCATTTGGGAATTCAAGGATCCGGGCAGAAATCCTTGATCCCCCATTTGGGAATTCAAGGATCCGGGCAGAAATCCTTGATCCTCCATTTGGGAATTCAAGGATCCGGGCAGAAATCCTTGATCCTCCAATTGGGATGGTAAGGAATTCTGCCGCATTTCCTGACCGCCCGATTAGACCTACGATGAGATGCATGTCATGATGAAGGAGGAGGCTGCGCCCCCTCCGTTGTTTGTTTAGAAATTATGATGCTGCCGCGGTTTTTTCTATGTGGGCTGCTACTTTGGCGGCTTCTTCGCCGGATGCTTGCACCTTTTCGGCTTCCTGGCGGATCGCTTGTGTCTCCGCGACGACCGCGTCGGTCAGGGCGTCTCCGCCCGCGGTTGCCGTTTTGGTGACCGCTTCGGCGATGTCGACCTTCGGCTGGGTGCTGCTTGCCGCTTTTGTGCCGGCTTTACTCATCTTTGCTCACCTCCGTTTCGCTGTTTCTATAGTCGTGGATGGTGACCACCCCGCCCGGGTTTCGCTCCAGGGTCAGGCCGTTGGTTTGCATCGTATAGCGCCGGATCTGCCCGTCTTGGGAGATGCGCACCACATCGGGCACGAAGGATGCCGCCGCCGCGTTCGCTGCTTGAACGGCCGCCGCACAGGCGTTGGGCCGGTCTGCCGAACCCAGCGAAGTCAGGGGAACGTGTTCCGCCAGGTATCGCGCTGCCGTGGCCAGGTCGCTGAATCCCAGGAGGCCGCCGTGTTGCAGATAGGTGGTTACCGTTTCCGTTACCACGTGCGGCTCCGCTGTCGGCGCCACGGGTCCCCGGAGCCAGGCCCAGATCGACGGCATCAAATCCAGGAGAACGGTGGTGGCGTCGGCGTCCCCGCAGGCCTGCTTGAACGCGGTGTAGGCCGTGAAGTCGCTCACGTCTACCGCCCGGCCGGCTGCAAAAGCCGCCGCCACGCGCGCGTCGGCGTTCTCCCGCTCGATGCGGTCCGCCAGTTCGGCCAGCAGCAACAGGTCGCCCGGGGTGATGGTTTGGAAGCAGGGACTGTTGCCCACGCCCAGGCTTTCCGGCAGCGCACGGGCCGCGGCCAGGGCCTTGAAATTATAGAGACCGTGATCGGTCAATACTTTTTTCAAGCCCGAGACGGGTCGGCCCGCGTTCTGGGATTCAAAGACGATCTGTACCTCGGCAGGGGCCATGGCCGTCAGGACTGACGGACTTGCCCAGACGCCCGGGCCTTTCAAGGACAGGAGCCCGGTGTTGTGAAGGCCTTCGAGAACGGATATCAGCATGGTATCGGCGTCCGTGAAGCCGAACACGCCGCTTTCCTCCCTCAGCGCCCAATCCAACCAGGCCGGGCCGTGGGGAATCAGGGCAAGCACCGTCTGATGAACCGCGTCCAGATCGCTGAGTCCTTCAAGAGTTTGATCGGCGATCGTCACGGTCATGGCGTCTGCTCCTCGTCGGAAAACGCCCTGGCCAGTTCAACCGCATCCCTGGTGATGCTGTTCAGTTGTTCGGCGGCGCGTGCAACCATGTCCTCAGCCTGGTGGATCATTTCCTTGTATTGCATGTCGCCGGTTTGAACCATGCCGGCCATGGCGCGGCCGATGGTGGCGGAACTGATGGTGTTGAGGTTGCGCAGGTGGTCGATGGCGTCTTGAACGGCTATCACCGCCGATTGCGAAACCGCGATTTGCACCTTGCCGCCGCCCGATGCCGCCTTGGCGATCTCTTGGATTTGAGCCCGAACATGCTGCTGAGCGTCCTTGAGACCTTCTTCCGGGTCGGTCAGGTTCTTCAACTGGGCCGGGGTGGCGTCCAGGATTCGCTTGCAGGCGGCCATGGTGATGCTGCTCTGCATGATCCTGTGGTTCTGTTGGGTTTGCAGCGCGTTGTAGAAGCCCAGACCGAGCGCGTGGCCCAGGACCACATCGACCATTTCCTCGGTATTGCCGTCTACAGCGGGCTGTCCGGTCCCTTGCGGGTCCGGTTTCGGGTCGTTTACCATGAGTTCTTCACCCCCGGTTGGTTCGGGTGCAACATCTTGTTTTGGGTTACGCCCGTCAGGTTGGTTGCTATTGTCTGCCATAGCCGTACGAAAAACCTCCGTCAGGCGGGCTCCTCGGTCGGGCCGGCGTCCTCCGTGGTTGTTTCCCCGGGGCCGGCCTCGGACGCGATACCCAAGGCCGCTTGGGGATCCAGACCGACGCAACGATAGATTTCGGCCGCACAAGCCGTGGTGACTACCCGATGTAACTTCACGCCTTCCACGCAGGCAGCCTCCGCGGCCATGGCCGCGTTTTCCAAAGCTCGCGCGACGCTTTCCCGATAGGCCGGGTCCACCGAGGCGGCTCCGGGTTCGCGATCCTTCTTCTTACCGTTCGCCGTTGGGAACGCCATCGGGAACCTAGCCGTTTTGCAGCAAGGCGATCACGTTTTTGGTGGTCGCGGCTTGCGCCACCACCCAGCTTTGCTGGCCGGCGTTGGTCGCGTTATGCGCGGCGTTGCTGAGCGCCTGGGCGGTTGCCTGGTAGAGGTTGCCCATGGCCACGGCGGGCGCATCGCCCAATACTTTGACGTTGGCCTGGGTCACCGCATCGGTAATCTGACTGTTGACCGCTGTTGGAAATGCCATTTCTAATTCCTCCAAAAATATACTTTTATCCTGTTTGTCGATGATCGTGGCGGGTCAAGCGATAGAAACCGCTTAACCGGAAAGCAGGCTGGTAACGCTACGCGTGGTAGCGGCCTGCGCGGTAACATAATTCTGCTGACTCGCCGTCGTCGCGTTTTGTGCGGCGTTGGACAGGGCCTGGCTCACGGCAACATAGACATTGCCCATGGCCGTCGCGGGCGCATCGCCCAAGACCTTGACGTTAGCTTGGGTTACCGCGTCGGTAACCTGGTCATTCACAGAAGTAGGAAAGGCCATAATGACTCCTTGCTTTAATGACGACTTTTTCAATATCTGGGAGTGTGGCTTAATACCCCACAAGCATAGCACCCGGAGGAATCGAGTTCAAAGGAAAACACGGTATCTCTTCAGGGTGATCGCAGGGCGAAGCTCACCACTCAGGTGGATGGTGTTCGGGAAGATAGGTTGTTTCCGTTCGGGTCCGTGCCCGCTTATCTTCACGGAAGCGTTGACGGTTTTGCTCCTGCTCGACCGAAACCCGGGATTACGCCGGTGTCATTCCCGGCGATAGAACCGGGTTGGCGAAAAGAGGGGGCTCCGTTCTCGGGAACCAGTATTGTCAAAAGGAGAAATACAACACACGGGCAGGGAATTGGGTTTTTCGCACATGAAAAAGGAGTTTTGGACCCGAGAACCTGGCGCTGAGAACTCACAAAGCCGTATCCATTCTCGATATCGGCGCCGTGGCCGGTCGATTTTACAACTCCGCACCTGGTTCGGAACCTTCCGGGTCGGGAACCTCGGACGCATTTCCGCGAAAAACAACCCGAGTTGATGTTTCGTTGGGCGGTTTTCCGGGGTTGGAACCGACTCCGCGTCGTTCAGGTATAACCAATCCCGGGAACGGAACCGGTCTTCGACCCTGAACACGGTCCTGTTCCCGGGAACGGAACCGCTTTGCCGACTTTCAACCGGTCCCGTTCTCGGGCAAAAGACCCCTTGACGTCTGTCTAAGGGTCTTTTTGAGCAACAAAGTGATGAATTTCTGTCGATAGGCGGGTTAAACAACCAATTTAGGTGGCATTTCTCAAGGTCAACCTATCTTCTGTGAACCCGGTGCCGGCTTCGTAGCACTCCGACGGACGCCGGAGAAGCAGTTTGAAACAGTATTCAGTTTTTTCTCCTTGACACAACTAAAGATTCAGTTTTGCAGGTCAGAAAAAATCACCTTGATTTTGAATATTACTCTGTGATAATTATTTTCTAAACCACTTCCTACAGTTGAAAAAATACGAAAATCCCTATGTCTCATTATTCCAGAGTTCCTGAAGGAGGGGAGAATGAAGAATGATTATGATTCCATCGATCTCCGGAATCCAGACTTTGAAATCTCAATTGAAAATTTCAAGATTGCGGGAAGATCTCCCTTCGAAAAGTGGGAGAATTTCCAGCGCCACGATGCAATCAACTTGAGGATGTACGTGGGCGGTGGGATCCGGAAACCATTGAAGCCTATATTAAGCAGGCATTTCAAGAATGCCAGGGTTCACTCCTCAGGATGGATTTATTCCGGACACAGATATTTGTTGAGTTGGGACCAACTTAGCATTTATATTGACACGGTTCTGGGCAAGGCTGTTGATGAATTGGGTGAAGCCATCTTAGACTGGCTGGAAGAGGAAACTCTAGATGATTTCAAATCTCTGGGGAATAATGCGGATCTCCAGGAGAAGATCATGGAAAAGGGCCAGGCCTTTCCCTACGAACTCCGTCGGTTCAGCAAGACACATACCCCAATAGAAAGTGACTCAAAGAAGCCCGACCAAGACCGGCAAGATAAAAAAAGATGTCTTCCCCTGGAAAACCTAAAAAAACAAATCTGTGGCGCCGTTAAGCATAATGAGGTTGCGGAACCATTCAATATCGCAAAGCCAGCCAAAAGATCGGAGGAGCAAAAGCTCTGGGAGCCAATGCTCTGGTTGTTGACCCGCCTAGACCCCTTTCTCTTTCATTTTTATGCGCTTGGCCGGAAGGCCTGGGCCTGGAACAAGCTGAGTTCCCACCCATCCGAAGTGGACCCGACGTTGCAACACCAGGCCGAACAGGATGCACCGAAATTCAGGCTCTGGTTGATTAAGAAACTGTTTTCGAAATGGGCGGAGTTATCTGGGAACCTGCCCGAGGACTTTTGGAAGTCATATGATAAGCTTTGCGAGGGGGGAATCCGTCCCAAAAGTCTGGAGTTGTTTCGTAATTTCTACAGCGACAAAGCACATAGCGATGCCGATATCGTTGATTTCTCTAAATCGTTCGGGGTACCCGAAGCCGATTTGAGGCAGATGATTTCGGACCTAAAGAAGAAAGAAAAGAAAAATTCTTATCCAGATCATAGCATGATTTATGAGGTGCTCGGTGGACTCATAGATAAACTTGGAGAAAAACTGGACTATATTTCGGCAGGCATTAAAGAGCTTTTCAATAAACCCTTTGGTGCCGACTATGATTTTGCGCCGGAGATACAAGGCTTTCTTGACAAGTGTATGAAACCCGATATCAACGTTTTACTGGGCGAACTTTTCCAACGGTTGATCAGGGATTGGGAGTCAATCCGCGACTGGTTTTTGGAGCAAGGTACGGAAGAATCTAAACGCTTTGCCACGATAGCAAGAAAGTTCCACCAGGAGATACACAAATTCTCACAGAACTTGAAGAGGCCTGAAATCCCAGTACAGATCAGGGAAAAAGCGGCCAACCTCAATTACCTGTGGAAACAACTGGAGGTAAGGAGAACGCCTTTCGAGTATTACGAATACCTCCATGCTCTTTCGGTTCAAGACCTGGATCAGCGCGCTTATCGATACGAAACCATCGATCAAAGTATCCATCTGGACTGGTTCTTCACCTTCACTACATGGTTGAAGTCAAAATCGGAATTATGGCAATTACTGGATTCCAAATTCCTGGATGAGGATACTCTGGCCAAGGTGGAGAAAGAAATGGAAATGCGGCGCGATCCAAACGTAGACCCCATTTTGGAGGAGGTTACCTCCGAAGAAGAAAAAAAAGACCTGGCCAGGCGGATTGACATTTTGACAGATAAGCGGCCATTGTATGAACCGGAGAAAGGCCCCAATACCAAATTGGGTTCAGAGGAATGGCAAGAGTTTGAAATAAAGGTGAAAAATGAACTGTCGGACTATGACGAAAATATACAGAGTATGGTTTACGATTACTTGAAGGAACTTAACTATGAGTCTTTTGCCAAATTTGTGCCTTTGAAACGGCATTTTCACGAGATAGCTTTCATCTTGGATACAACCGAGGCCTATTCGAAGTATAGGTACTCCGATACCCCTGCTTCCAGCACCTCTTTAACGATAAGAGAGAAGCGGGCTTTCGGCGACTCTAACATAGTTCGCTTCAAAGTTTGAAAGGAGCCGTTCCATGTCAGAACATAAAGGGATCGATATTGAGAACATTTTTGACAGGGTCTTCAAGAGTAGTATTGCAACGCCATTAAAGAAGGATAAGTGGAGGGATATCCAGGGTCTTGTTCTCGGTAGTTATTTTCAATACACAAATGCGAGTCATTTTCTGTTCGAAATCGAAAAGAGACAGGTCTTCAAGGATTTTCTCAAGAAGGTGCTCACCTCCGGTAACAACTGGTACGGCCCCAATCACATCAGGCTTCCGATCATTACCGGGCAGCTTTTCGATGAGGATGACAAGTGCGACTGGCCGGCCGGTGTGAATATCTCCTTTACCTATGAGGGCCTGAAAAAACTTGCCGTTCAGTCCGATTTCGAGAACGTGATGGAAAAGTCCTTTCCCGACTTCAAACAAGGCGCTCGCGAAAGAGCGGTTAAACACCTTGGTGACCGCCTCGAGGATTGGCATGACGCCTTCATGTGCGAAATCCATGTGATCATTTCGTTGTATAAGAGATCAGGCGTAAGCCTTGACGTGCAAATGCCGAAATGGTCGTGCGAACTGGGATTGGGAATGATCGAGGTCTTTGAGGCGGAAGCGTTGCCGGGGGACAAAATCCATTTTGGGTTTCGCGACGATATTTCCCAACCATGGATTCCCGGGGGACCCAAACCTTTCTTTGCCGATGAGCAAGAACCTCCAATTGAAGCGAATACCCTGATTTTCAGGGATTATGATGAGGCAACTTATTACCTTCCTAACGGTCAGGATTATCGCAGGCTCTTCACAAACGGATGTTTCGGCGCTTTTCGACGCTTGGAACAAAGGGTTGCCGAGTTCGAAGAGTACCTTGCCCGGGTTTCCATTTCCTCGGAATTTCCCCAGGAACGGATTGCTGCCAAAATGATGGGGCGGTGGTATAACG
>JASJCB010000255.1 GCA_030066195.1 Acidobacteriota bacterium | reverse complement strand
CCATGCTGTTAAGCACGATATTGATAAGAGTATGTTTTGGGTCCCGGCGTTTGGTCTGTTTACGTGGGGGCTTGTTCACGCTACTTTAGGGTGAATTGTCTTTTTAGTAGTTCCTGGTTCAGGGTTACTTTGTTTTCCGTGTAGTCTACTGTTAGGACCTGGTAACCCTCTACGTTCAGTAAACGGATCATTTGGCTCAGGAATCCTCTCAGGCGGGAATCCGGGCGGCCTGTTTCTCTGGCCAGAGCTTTTGGGGTGGTTTGGTTGCCCGCTTTGGCGAGGGCTTCCAGGCAGGCTCGTACCTGCTCCGGTTTCGGCGCCAATCGGTTGCCTCTCGTGCTTTGGTTTTGGTATACCGGGCTCTTGAACAACTCGTCGATCCAGTCTGCCGGGGTTGCCGCCGTTTCCCTTAAGATCGGTTTTTCCGGTTCCCAGTCTAGCGTTACGTCCCACCAGTCCGGTTCGTAATGAGCCAATTCCACCCAACCCTCGGGCGCCTCTTTTTGGCTTGCCTTGATCCAAACCGCTGCCGGCACCACTACTTCCTGTAAGCTCGCACCGCCGTGGTAGCCGTATTTCTTGCGACCGTAACGCACCCTTTCGCTCCAGGGGAGGATCACCGGTCCGTCAACAACACGCGGTCCCGATGTGCGCAATTCGTCCACAGCAGGCTCGCCGGACAGGCGGTAACGCTCGCCCTTGCCGTCCGCTCGCCGGTAGGTCATGTCCCATTCCAAGACATGACCGTGGTCCGCCGTCATGACTACCGTCCGATTGGAACGACTCGCCGCCTCCAACAAGGCGCCCAGCGGCTTGACCGTCTCCACGGTCCAACGCTCGCCCAATTGCTCACCCGCATCCAGCAGCATGTCCACCGTGTTGATCACCGCCGCCACCACGCGATTTTCAGTTTTCCCGAGGGTGTGCGCCACCTCTTTCGACAAGCCGCCGCCCTCGCTCAGATCTGCCTTGTGGAATAGTTTCGGCTTGTTGCCCGCCAGGCCTCGCAAGGCCGGATGGGTTTCCAGGCCCACCCGCTCCGTTGCCTGGTTGCCGCGTTTCAGGCTACCGCAAAACAGACTGGTGCGACTGATTTCCGTAACCGTGGGCAGCGCCGCCGCGACCGTGCGCCGCCTGCCGATTTCCTCGGGCGCCAGTTCGATCCAGTCTTGAGCCGACATATCCTCGGCCAGTTCGTGGAACACCTCCGCGCTCATGCCGTCCAATACCAACAGCAGCACCGGCTGTTGCCGAGCAAGCGGCGCAACCACTTTCTGGATGAAGTTCTCGATGGGAACCGGCCCCTTGTCGTCATCGCCGCGCCAATCAACCAGGGTTTCAGCGAAGCGCTTATTCCCGGCTTCGCGATAGGCGCGCATATCGGTCACAAGCGCACGGCAGGCTTCCACCAGAGCCGGACGACCCTCCGCCTTCCACAAATATCTCCGGGCCCTGTCCGCGAAGGCGTCGCGATGGAAATAGGCGTCGACCATGCCCGCCAGACTGTCGGATGCATCCAGTTCGAATAATCGACAACGGGCCAGGCGCAGGGCCATGTCTACCGTGGTTGTTTCCGGCGCCCTCTGCCCCCGTCGATGAGCGCGCACCTCGCCGGCCCTGGTGTAGAGCACGCCCAGTTTCGCCGCATCGGGTTGTTTGACGAATGCCGTCAGGGCTGCCGCAAAACGGTCCTGGCGCGACTCGAAACCCATGGCCAGCATGGGACTGTAATGGGCCGCCCCCGCGCCCCCCAGTTCTTCCAGGATGGTTTCCGCGTTGCGCCGCAACTCATGAGCCAGGGGTCCCTGGTCCGCTTCAAGACGGCGCAGGGTTTGCTCGGCCGCGTCCGCCCAGGCAAAGGCGTCGTTATCACGCAACGACCGGCCGCCCAGGTAGCGCTCTTCCAAACGGGTGGTCACCCGATGGTCCTCCGTCGCTTTGATGAGGATGCGACAGACCAGGCCCAGGGGCACCAGACTTGCCGTGTGGCCCAGGTCCATGCAACGGCACAGCAGCTCCGACGTTTGCCGACCCAACCATTCGGGCAGGTCACGGCGCAGGCCTTCCGGCGCCGCCGCGTATTTTTGAGCCGCACCGGGGCTTACCGACCAACTGAGAAGCGCGGCCGGGTCCGGGCGCGCCGGCTTCAGGTTCAGGTAATGCCCCAACAAGGTCTCCCACGCCGTTTCTTCGGTCAAGGCGTTGCCTTTCAGCGGCGGAAATTTCTCCGACGAACAGGCCGACAGCAGCGCATCGGCGATCCAGTCCTTGCGCGTCAGGCTGTAGGCGGCGCGTTCGACCCCGAAAACCTGCAGGGTCAAGGTCCATTTGTGCACCTGGAACAGTCGTCTTCCCCACAATCGCGTGATGACGTCCGCGCCCAGGTCCTTCTCGGCCGTGGGGGTCAGGATCACCGACATTTCACCGGCCTCGCGCGGTTCAGCCAGGACCCGGCGCACGGCCAGGGGACCGACGGCCCGGCGGAACAGCAGGACCGGTTCTCCGTCGTCCCGCTCGGCTTCCGGCCACACACCGTCCCAGGCCACTGCCAAAGGCGGGTAGACCGACGGCGACTTTTTGGCGATCTGGTCGCGCACCAATACCTTTACCGCTCTTGCGCGGTCCCTGGTGTTCATGTTTCTTCCGTCCAACCGATCGTGATGTCACGCACCTTGCGGGTCGCCAGATCGCGCAGCAGGGATTGGGCCTGGTCCAGGTTCAAACCCTCGCGCTGCTTGCGGCCCGGCGCGGGCGACGCCGGTTTTTGCGGCGGCCCCTTGACGGGAGCCGGCGGCGCCTGGCCGGCTTGGGATTTAACCAGCAGGCGCGCCACCCTACCCTCGATGTCCTTGAGGGCCGCCGCCAGGCTCTGCGAGAATTCGTCGTTGCTCATGGCCTCGCACAACTGTTGCCGCAGCCGGGCCGCGTCTTCGGCCAGGTCCCCGGTCATGCCGAAACAGGCCTCGATCAGTTCCCAGCGGGTTTGTTGCAGGGCGGGCAATACGTCGGCCGCGCTTTTGATTGCCTTGCCCATGGCGGTGGGCGAGCCGGGCAGTCGGGCAGCGGCCATGATCTCCATCAAACGCTCGCCCTCGGCGCGCAGGTCTTGGAGCAGGGCTGCCGCCGCTTCCGCCGTGCGAAACCGCATGGCTTGGGTGGGGTCCAGACCCAGCCACGCCAATCTGTTGCGCAGTTCCGGCGCCAGGTCCATATTGGCGGCGCGATGCTCCTTCGCCCATTCCGTGACCTTGGCGCTGAAATCGGCCAGGGCGCTCGCGCCCCGATGCGGCGGGAAGGTGAGCCCGCACAGGTAACCCGCCGTCTCCAAGGCCTTGTCCCAAACCTCCGGTTCCGGTAGGCGGTGCTCTTCCAGGACCAGGTCATCCGGCAGCTTGCCGATTTCCGGGATGTAGGGGGCGCCCTGATCCAGGAAGGTGCGCTGGGTCTGCTCCGCGAATACCAGGATCAAAAGGTCGATCACCTCCGAAGGCAGGCCCTTGGGCTCCGGTTCGTCCGTGGCGCCCCGCAGGTAACCCACCGTAACGGGTCCCTCGCGCCTGTTCACCGCTTTCAAGAAATGATCGCGCCACCAGGTGCCCGCGACAAAGGTGCTCTCGCGCTGTTCTCCCAGTTTCAAGGGCACCGCAATCTGGGCCGACACCTGCTTGAATTGCCGATCCAGAACCAGACGGCCACCTTCCTGGCCCAGCGCCCCAAACATCTGGTCCTTCACCTTGCGCAGGGCCGAGATTTTGATGTCCATCTCGAAGTGCGGGTGCTCCGGGTATTGGTAGCTGAGCGCCTGGTCCAGCAGTTTGTCCATGCCCGCCTTCAGGTCCGCGCCCACGGGCGTGCGCGGCGTGAAACCGCTGTTCAGCGAAACGATATGATCGGTCAAGCCATGGGCGGTATCCAGGCCTTCCGTATCCTGGCTGGACAGGCCGTAAGCGTTCAGCAAGATGTGTTTCATGCTTTGGCGCAGGCGCCCCCGTTGGTTTTCCAACAGTCTCCTGGCCGTGACTCGGTCCGATTCCGACAGGTGGCCCGTGTGATCGTTGAAGCGGCTGTCCGATTTCAGCAGGAAGTCCAGGATGACCAGGCTGCCCAGGTCGTTGCTGGTCTGTTGCGAGAAGAAGGTGGGCAGCCAGGCCAGGGTGTTGGTGTCCGGGTTGGTGTTCTGATACTTCTCCAGGCGGGTGCGGTCGTCGCTGGGCGTGTAGCCCGGTTCATCGAACGGATAGTCGATAATCAGTTTCCAATTCGCGCCCCTGGCTTTGAACTGGTCGCCCGCCATTTCACGCACGTTGCCGAAGACCAGGTCCACCCGGCGCCCGGTGCCGCGCCAGCGGTAGTCCATGCCGTCGAACAAGCTGTCGCGTTGCAATTGCAGGTCGGCGTACAGCAGTTCCTGGATCTTCTTGCGGCGCTCGCCCAGGGTGTCCGCGCTTTGCGCCTTTTCCATCACGGCGGCCGTGTCCACGTCGGTCAACTGCACCGTGATGGTGGGGTTGGGCGGGTCGCCGATGCGGATATCGCCCACGCCGCGCGCCCAATCCTGCACCTTCTTCAGCACCACCTTGGCCTCGCCGCCCGGGATGGGCGTATTCACCTGGCCGTGATTGAGCGCCGCCAGATTGGCCGCGTTCAAACCCTCGAAGCAGGGCACCTCCGGCACCAATCCGGCCAGGATGAGGGTTTTGGCCAGCCGGGCGTCCGCCTCGAAGGCGCGGCGGTTCGGGTCGCCGGCGGGACGCAGCCGCAAGACGTCCTCCTCGCCGTAGGACGCTTCCAACAGGGGTTTCAGCTTGCCCTCGTACAACCGGCGGGCCTGCTTCCAGCGTTTGCGCATCTCGGCGCTGATGGGGTCGGCGCCCTCGGCCAGGGCGTCGTAGAGGTCGCCCATGGCCACCAGGTCGCCCAGCTTCAAACTCTCGCGCCGGTTGCTGAGCATGTGGAACATCAACTTGATGGCGGTGCGCTCGCGCTGCAGCACGGCCGAAATGGCGACCAGGGCCTGCAACAGGGCCGGATGGAAGGGGTACAGCTTGCGTAAATCCTCCGGGGTGCCGTCGCGCGTCAATAGCGTCTTTTTTACCTCATTGCGCGCTTTCAGGATCTGGTTCACGCCGTCGTTCAGGCGGTCGCGGTCGGCCGGGGTCTTGACCCTGACCACCCGCTTCTCACAGATGGCCGGCAGATTGCGGTCTTCCAGGGTGATGGTGTCGAAGCGGCCTTCCCAGTAGTTGAACATGTCGGTGAAACCCTGCTTCTCCAGGCCCGGCAGGTGATCGCCCACCAACTCTTGAGGGTCGCGCTGGCGGGCGATGAAGGAGATCAGCGGCACGGGCCGGTCGCCGCCGCCGGTTTCCACCAGGCGGGCCACCTTGGGCACCTCGCGCGAATAGAAGGCGTGATCGGCGGCCCGGCTTACCAGCCACAATATCAACTCGTCCAGGAACAGCACCACGCCGTGATAGCCCAGCTCGGCCGCGTGTTTGCTGATCACCGACAGGCCTTCCTCGATGTCCACGAAGGTCTCCTGCGCTTCGCCTTGCGCATCCGTGGTCAGGGCCAGTTTGCGGTAGGAGGGGAAGAAGCGCTCTACCAGCAGGCCGATCAGGCGGGTGCGGCTGGAATCGCCGGCCGGGGCCGTTTGCGCCGCCTCGAACTTTTGGGCGTTCCAACCGCGCTTCAGTTTGCCCAGGCTGCCGCCGCCCTCGTTGAGTTTTCGGAAGAAGGTTTGGTCGCCCAGGTCGGCGCGCAGGCCGCCGGCGTCCTGGAAGATGCGTTTGCCCTGGAAGACGCCGGGCACCGGAGCGTCCGGTTCCACGGCGGCGATGTGGTCCGCGTAACCGCCCAGCAGGCGCGATTCCAGGTTGGCCGCGCCGATCATGTAATAGGGCACCAGCAGCAGCTTTTTGCCTTGCAGCCAGAGGTCGTGGCCGCCCAACACGCCCTGTAGTTCCTGCTTGGCGCGGGCCGTGGGGTTGTTTTGCAGCAACAGGTGCAGGATGGTCATGAAATGGGATTTACCGCTGCCGAAACTGCCGTGCAGATAGGCGCCCATGCTGGCGTTGCGGTCGAGCGCCTTTTGGATCAGGCCCAGGGCGCGGTCGAAGGCGTCGGTCAACTGCGGGGTGACCACGTAGCTGTCCACCACTTCGCGCTCGTTGTCCAGGCCCTGCTTCAGTTGCAGCACGAAGTCGTTGCCGTGGACGCGTTCGGGGATGTGGATGAGGTCTTTGAGATAGGTCATGGGGTTGCCTTCTTTTTACGGGCGCGTTTCTTGGGTTGTTCGGGCGGTTGCCAATTGGCCAGGGTTTCCGGGTCCAGACCCAGGCCGCGCGCCTCGTCGTTGACGAAGGTGCGGAAATAGTCGCCCAAGCCCATGCCCAGGGCGGGATCGTTCTCATTATGCCATTGGTCCAGCCAGGGTTGAAGCTCGGCCAGGCAGGCCAACAGCGGGTGCAGGCGCGCCGTGGGCCAGGCGTGGTTGTCTTTCATGTCGTTGTAATAGGCGGCGACGGCTTGGGCCCGTTGCAGGTGGTCCCAACCCGCCCAGCCGATGACCGGGCCGGCGTCGTTTTCCTGTTCGCAGAACGGGAAGCTGATGAAGCGTTCCTTGGGGACGTCCAGCTTGCCGCGCAATTGATAGTAAGGTCCGGTTTTCAAATAATCGGCCGCCGTGTATTTCGGGGGAACCGGAATGTTACCCACATCTTCACCGCTGTCTTCCCGGCGTTGCAGTGCCCAGGTCGCTTTCCATTGCTGATGCTTACGCAGACCGCTCGTGGTGAATCTCAGCATGGGCAAAAGCGGCACTTGCTCGCCTTCCGCCAGTTCTTGAATGAGCGTGCTGAAATCGTAATCTTCGCTTCCCCGATATTGCCCGGCAACCGTTACGAAGTCTTTATCTTCGTAGAGACGATCTGCCAAACGGGCTGACGTAGTGAGTTGGAGATCTTCCCAGAGGTGTTTGGTTTCCATTCGATCGAGAAGCCAGGATTTGCATGCCTTGTGGAATTGAGATTCCCAACTTTCGGTGTTCCAACGTCTTTTGAATTCCGGCTGTTCAATCAATCGAATGAACTTGTTTTCTTTGATTATGGCTACCCGCTTTTCTACGACCGAACGATAAGATTCCGACCAGTGGTTCGGAATAGCGGAAACAGGAATTGAGTCATGACGTTCAAACCACTTGGCTTCTAAGGACCCTTTTACCATTTCCGTTGCCATTTTAATTTCAAATGCCCGCTCTCCTAGGGATATTTCGGGTAATTGGCCTAAAGAGTGAGTAAGGTCTATATCAATAAGGCCATAGGAGTGATAACAAAACCAATCTAGTTCTTCTTGAACAGTAATCAATTTCCTCAAAAGACGATGTGCATCTATTTCATAGTCTTGTAGCGCTTCATCCGTACAAGGGAAAAGAGATTTCAAATTTTCTGGTAACATATCTTGTCTTTTTTCGGAAATTTCAACTATTTTTTTTGCAAGATCCACTGGTTTTCTCTGAGCAATTGGAATTTTTTTTAGACTGGTACCCGAAAACTGATAAAAATCCTCAAAGGGTAGTGTTGTCTGGCGAGCGCCCTTTTGATCTACAGTACTACCCTTATTGTGCGCTACTTGTTTCATCCAAAAGCAGGCGGTTGAGCTGTTGAGAATACCAAGCAGAGCCAGGTGATCTTCTTCAGGTGAGCCCACAGGAAGTTTGATGACCGGGGCAGTTTGTTTGAAGACCTTGCCACCGCGGTCAAGAACAAAGTGGTTATGAGTGGCAACTTCAGCGAAGGCGATGGATAAAGGTGTCTTGTAGGCAGATGGGGTGTGTTGCATGTACTGATACCATTGAAGTCCTGCATCTTTCATGACTCCCTGGAAAGTTCTACGCATCGCTAGTGTTGTTCTCCATGGCCAAAGCTCTACGAATGCTGCCGACACGTTTTCTGACAAACCATATGGATACCAAACTGAATCAGTAAAATAATTTTGCCAATCACGTGTATTTTCACCAATTAGATAGCCCCTAAATTCAGATTTCGGAATCTTACTTCGGCGAAGTCTTGAAGGCGAAAAAATGAATACACTTTCTTCGGCTATTCTTACAGCGCGACCAATCGGCAAGTCCACATAATTCAGGAGATGGGAAGTTTGATTTTCAATTTTCGCTTTTAATTCACTAGCACCACCGCCACTTAAGGACCAGGGGTGCCTAAGGAAGTGTCCCATTTTAAGGTCAGTAGAGGAAATATAACCGTTTTCACCTCCGGGGTTTTCGACAAATTCCAAGATCGAAGACCAAACAAACCCTTCTTTCGGATTGTGAGGTGTTCCAGGTTCGCCCCGAATCCCCAGTATAGTTCTAACTTTCTTAGCTTTGCGCTCATCTACATCAGCGATGATTTGATTACGACCAAAAAGAATCACAGTAGGGATGCCATGCCCGGGAATATAGGCCCCAGATGTATCGATAACATGAGTGAGCGTAATATTTTGGAAGAAGCTTTCAATTAGCTTTTTTCCAAACTCGCGTTTCATAAATGTGTTGGCCGTAATCAGACCGACAAATCCAGCACTTTGCTCCTTACTACCTTTTAAGGCTAAATCAAAAAAGCGCTCGGTAAATGGCGCACCTAACGAATATTGCCGATGGCATGAAGATGGATAACGTTCTCGGTATAGGTTGTTTAAACCTTTGTCTTTTATTGTAATATAGGGCGGATTCCCAACGACCGCATGAAACTGCTGCTCAAAAACCTCCTGAAGCTCGTGCTCGTCTTCCGTTTCATACAAATAACCATAAAAGTCATACTCCGGAAACATCTCATCCTGACGTCCGGTGAACTCGCGCCATCGCCTACCGTGAAGTAAAGAGTCACCCGTGGCCAGGTTGAATTGGAAATCGGGGGCTTGAGCCAGTTGCTCGATCTCGCAGGCTTGGATGGCCGCGACCAGCAGGCGGAAGCGGGCGATGGAAACCGCGTAGGGGTTGATGTCTACGCCGTAAACGCCGTCCAGGGCGCGTTGGGCCAGGACCCTTACCTCGGTATCGGGCTCTTCCAGGCACCATTTGCCGAACAGGCGGTTGAAGGCGCCCAGCAGGAAGTGGCCGGAGCCGCAGGTGGGATCGATCAGCCTGGCTTCCTGCAAGCCGAAGGTCTCGAGGGCGGGTTCCAGGGTTCGGTCCAGGATGAATTCCTCGACGAAGTCGGGGGTCTGCAGCAGGGCGTATTTCTTGCGCACGTTTTCGCTGAGGTCCTGGTAGAGATCGCCCAGGAAGCGGGTGCGCCGTTGGGGATCGGTGAAATCATGGGCCAGGGCGCCGGATTGGGGATCGACGCGGCGCCAGAAGCGCATCAGGGCGGCGGCGCCCCGGTCGGTGGGTCCCAGTTTCCACAGCGGGTTGTGGTCCTTGCGGAAGACGTCGTGGGCGCCGGGCAGGTCGGCCAGTCGGCTGAAGCGGTGTTCCAGGTAGTCGCGGTCGTTGTGCAGGGGGTGGCGGCGGAAATAGTCGTTCCAGGCTTCCTCGGCAAGTTCGCCGCGTCGGCCGGGCCCGGCGATGACGGGATCGGCGATCAGGCCGTTGTCCTCCATGAAGCGGACGAAGACGCAGGCCAACAGCCAGGCGGCGGCGATTTGGGTGAGGTTGTCGTCGCGCCATTGGCCGTAGGTTTGGGCGGTGCGTTTGGCGACGAAGGCGGCGTCGTATTCGCTTTTCAGTTGCGCCTCGTTCTCGGGGACCTCTTCCAGGCGGGTGCGCAGGTCTTCTTCCAGCGTTTTGAGTTCTTTTCTGAGATCGGTCAGCAACCGCTGACTGTCGATTTGGGGATCGGCTTGCGGGGTCAAGGTGTTGCTCCGTGGGATTTCAGCGTGTTCAAGCGGGTGCTCAGCCAGGTGTGGGGCACGCGGGCCCATTGGGCGGAGGTGATCACGGGAACGGGCGTGCCGTTCAGTTGGGGGCCGGAGCCCTGGTCGTCGCCGGGCAGCAGCAGCCACAGGCCCTTGGGTCCGTCGGGCCGGCCGGTGCGTTCGCGGCGTGTTTCCAGCCAGCCCATGCGGCCGTAGCGGGCCAGCAGGCCGGCGTTGACCAGCAGGACGGTGCGTTCGCGGTCGTCCAGTTCCTCGGCCAGGGTGGGCATGGCGCGGTCCACGGCCTCTTGCAGGTCGCTCCATTCGGGGCCTTGGGGACCGGCGGCGTCTACTTCTTCGAAGGCTTCCCAGGGGATGTCTTCCTCGGCGGCCAGGGTTTGCATTTCTTTGAGGAAGAGGGCGTCCAGGTCGACCACGTCCAGCGGGTAGATTCGGGTGAGGACTCGCCGCACGTCGTCCAGGTCGCGGGGGGCGGTGCACAAGGCCAGGAAGCAGCCCTCGGCATGGGCGTTGTCCAGGCGGCGGTCGAATTGGGCGTTGTCCAAGAGCACGCGGTCGGGGATCGCCGCCGGGCCGTTCCTGGTGGTGCTGGATCTGCGCGTGAGGGAGAACTGCCGGCTGGGGACATAGGCGCCGGAGTTCTCGCTCCATTCAAAACCGGACTGGGTATCGCGCAGCAGGTTGGTGAGTTGCGAGCCCTCGGGCAGTTGCTTCGCCTCGGGATAACGGGCTTTGACGCGTTCGATCAGTTCATTCGGCTTCAATTGCCGTGCACCCAACAGCGCGCCTTGAGCCAGGGTGAGGGCGCGTTCGGCGGGCATCTTCTTCAGATAGAGTTCCAGGCGAGGCGATAGGGCGGCTTTTTTGGAGGTGGCGGCGGCCAGTTGCCAGAGGCGGTTTTCGCTAAGGGGTTTCATGTGATCGGGCGGGGTGACGGCGCGCAGGCGCTCCAGCACGCGGGCTGGAGCCAGGGGCGGGTAGTTTTCGGCAATATCGTCGGCCTCGGCGCCCAGGCGCAAGAAATAGGCCGTGCGGTTTTCCAGTTGGGACTCCGTCATGGAGTCGGCCATAAGGGAAACCAGGACAGCGCCGTCGGTCCGGCTCAGTCGCCAGCGGGGGACCTGGTTGTCGAATTCACCTTCCAGGGCGGCGCGGGTAACGGCGCCCGCATAGCGGTGACGCAGGGGTTCCTCGGCAGAACAGCCGCGCCGCAGCAAGACGGTGTCGGCCAGTTCGGTAAAGGTCATCAATCCGTCCTGGCTTTCCAGAAAGGCGGCGATGTCGTCGCGCAGTTTGGTCAGGCTGGGGTCGCGGCGCCAGCGGCGGCGCGCCTTGGCCAGGAAGCTTTCGAGTTCGGCGCGGGACAGATCCCGGGTTTCGGCCAGGTCGGCCACGGAGGGGTTGGGGTCGCGGGGCAGTTTCTCTCCGGGGCCGGTGGGCAGGCCCAGGAAGGCGGTTTGGGCCTGGTATTCGCGGCGGGCGTTGGGTTTGTTGGGGACCAGTCTTTCCACCAGCAGGTCGATGCCCAGGACGACGTTTTTGTCCTCGGTCATGGCGCCGGCATGGGTGGTAGTGGGAACGGCGCCGAGTTTTTTGCTGAGGACACGGGCGGTATTGAGGATCTGCGTGCGGGTTTTGGTGCTGATGCCGCTGAGGCGGCCCAGGTCGCGGCGAGGTATGCTCAAGAGGTCGCCGACGGTGAGGGCCTGCACCTGTTCCAGCGCATTGAGGGCGCGCGGGCTGAGCAGGAGGGCAAGCGGCGTGTTGCGGTCGACGACCAGGTCGGTTTCGGCGGGTTTTTGTTCATCCTCGACGGCGTACCTGGGATCGGCTAAGAGGAAGATGCGCTTCCATTGGCGCAGCATATCGGTAAAGGTATCGAAGCGCTGTTTGTGGTCGCGAGCCAGGGCGCGGGTGAAGAATTCCCGGAGACCCTCGCGCACGGCGGGGTCGAAGAGTTCGGCGCGGATGGTGACCGGATCTTTCAGCAGCAGGGGATCGGTTTTGCCGTCGCCCCAGCGCGGCAAGGCGCCGGAGGCCATCTGGTAGAGGGTGACGGCGGCGGCGTAGCGTTCGGCGGCCGGATCGTAGCGGCGGCGGCCTTGCTCACGCAGGAAAGGGTCCAGGTAACCGCGCGTGCCGGCCTTGTAGTTTTCCGAGGGTTCGTCGGCCAGGGAGAAATCGAAGAGGATGAGGCGCTGTTTGTTTTTCTTGCCCACGGAGATGATGCCGATGTTGTCGGGTTTGATATCGCGGTGGTAGTAACCCTCTTCTTCCACGTGGTCGGCGGCTTGCAGCAGTTGCTCGCCGAAGGGGTCCAGCAGTTTCAGTCTCAGGCGGCCGTGGTTGTGCAGGTAGGCGCTCAGTGTGCCTTGATCGGCGTGTTGCAGGGGCAGGGCGCGGTAGGGGCCGATGTCCAGGGGATCGCCCGGTTCGATGATGTTCTGGTGGTGCAATTTAAGCAGGACGGCGTGTTCGCGGTCGATGCGGTCGTTATAGCCGGTTTGGGCGGCAATTTTCAGGACGGTTTCCACATTGTCGCGTTCAACCAGCAGGACCACGCTGCCGCTGCCGCTACCCAGGCGTTTCTTGACGCGAAAGCCGCCGCGCAGGAGATCATTGGGCCGGGCCTCGGTCGGGTTGATACGATCCTCGCCCGTTTGGTTGAGCTTGCTTTCGATATCGGACAAGGCCTCGTGGACATCGTCCATGGTCAGGTGGGCATTATTCAGTGAGGGATCGGTAAAGATCTGGACAAAATAAGCGCGTTCCTCGTCGACGCCGTCCAGTACGGCTGCCAGGGAAAGGCCCTCGCCATCGCGCAGGGCGGCGACCAGGTTTTCGGGCGAGTCGGCGGGGGCCTCGCCGGTGAAGAGGAACCAGGCCAGGGTGCCCATGGCGAAGACATCGGGCCGGGCGTCGTCGGGATCGTCGGCGGTGTCGGCCTCGGGGAAGAGATAAACGCGCGAGGCGGCGTCCAGCAGGTCGTCCAAATGACTGGTCAGGCCGGAGGAGGGGCCGGCGCCGGTTCCGCCGATGTGGGCGGTGCGCCAGTTGTAGATTTTCAGGCGGGGGCGTTGTTCCCCGGGGTTTTCCACCAGGATATTGCGCGGAGAGAGGGCGCGGTGGAAGAGTTTCTTTTCATGGGCAAAGCGCATGATATCCACCACCTGGCGGAGCAGGGCCACGCGGTTGTCCAGGGTCAGGGAGTCGGCGTTTTGACGGACGTATTGCTCCAGGGTGATGCCGTCGGGCAGGTGGTCGAAGATCAGGGCGGGCTCTTGTTCGGACTCGCTCATGTCGAAACAGGTGAGGATGCCGTCGTGACGGATGTCCACCAGGATGCGGGATTCGTTGCGGGCGGCCTTGCGCACCAGTTCGGCGCGTTCGCGCGGCAGGCGGCGGACCCGGTAGACGCGGATGCGGCGGTGGAGACCGTTTTCCTTGTTGACGGCGTGCCAGTCCTGGTAGTCGGCGCCGTCCTCGATGACTTTGAGCAGGTTGTAAGCGCCCACGGAGCGGGTGCTCCTGGCGGCTTCGAAGCCCAGTTTTTTGCACGTGGCATAGATACGGCGGACCGTGGGTAAATCGAGACCGGACGAGTAGCCGTGATAGCCGGAAGAGGGCGGTCGGGCCAGAAAATCGACAAGGCCCTGACGGCCGTGGTGACCGCTGTCGAACACGCCTTGAGCGTTACAGTCGTCCAACTCGATCACGGCTTCCGCGTGGGAGAGAAAGATGAGCGGCTGGATTCTGGGGAGCCGACGTTCTCGCCAATGCTCCCTGATAATGGCAGCGAGGCGCTTGCATTTCAGGTCGCAGAGCGGAAGCGGGTTGTTTTGGAACCATAATCGGTCGGTTTTAAAGGTCCAGTTGGTTTGGTTACCGGTCAAGCGGCCGCGCCAGTCCTTGATTTCGATGATGAAAAATCCGGCGGGCGTCGCGCAAATCAGGTCGACCTCGTTGGTACTGCCGTCATTGCCGCGAAACCAGACATTGGACCAGGCGGCATAATAGGGAAGGCGGCGGTCAAATTCCTGTTTGAGATTGTCGAGGGCGCGTTGTTCGTGCGCGTGATCGGAATGGGTAACCGGTGTCCAATGTTTCATAAGGGGAAAGCGCCGCCTGGAAGTGATGCATCGATACGGCCTGTTCGCGGCCATGCCAACATTTTTCTCGTTTATAACAGGGGCGGCCGCAAAGGTCAACGTGAACCAGTAGCGTGAACAAGCCCCCACATAACCAGACCAGGCGCCGGGACTCAAAACATGCTCTTATCAATATCGTGCTTAACAGCGTGGTGGGGGTTTGTTCGCGCCGGACAATCAAAACGCCTGGAATAAATAGGCCCGAATTCCGAAGGCAATATCTTTCGAATCACGCGTCAGACCCGGCCTTCGGTCGTCAGGCTTAAGCACCACCGCGCCCTTTGCCCTCCGGCGCGAACAAACCCCCAACATGCTCGTAAGCACGGTCATCATTCAGGTTGGCGGGTTGTCCCGAACTTTGACCGTTTTACTTGGGGGCTTGTTCACGCTACGTTTTTCCCATCCGGCTCGTTTTCGGTAGCGTGAACAAGCCCCCACATAACCAGACCGGGCGCCGGGACTCAAAACATGCTCTTATCAATATCGTGCTTAA
>JASJCB010000019.1 GCA_030066195.1 Acidobacteriota bacterium | reverse complement strand
CGGGAGAAAGACGGTCCCTGGCTACGCTTTTTTGACCATGAAGACAAGCTCATCCCCACCGAGGCGGAAGAAAAAGAGCGAGCGCTTGCCCGTGAATCGAAGGAACGCGCCGAGAAAGAGAGGGAACGCGCCGAGAAGGAGAAGGAACGTGCTGAGAAAGAACGGCTCCTGGCCATTTTGAAAGCGGCGGGTATCGATCCCAACAAGGTTTAACTCCCCCATTCGACAAGGCATGTGAATTCGCGCTCGCTCCTTCGTCGCTTCGCTTGCAGCCCGCGAGACGTGGGCCTGTCGCGCCGAAGCGTGCGTAGGCGGACGCTCCCGGGAAGACCCCAAAGTTGCTTTTATCATGCTTCCGGTGTTTCCTGCCGGCCTTCGGGTGGTCAGGGCTTAATGCCGGAGCTTTATTTCTTTGGGTCGATTCGGCTCTTCCTTTATCCCCTTCCCGTCTCGTCAACCGTTCAGCAGGTCAGTGTACAGGGCTTCCATATCGGAGACCAACCTATTGACGTGGAAGGTTCGGCGAATGCGGTCGGTGACCTCCGGCGCCAGGCGGCGTTGGTTTCCGCTGAGGGCTTCGGCCAGGTGTTTTGCCAACGCCTCGGGGGTGATATCCGCCGGGACGATGCGGCCGCAGTCATGGTCGGCAAAATCGCGAATGCCGCCCACGTCCGTGGTCAGGATGGGAACACCGCAAGCCAGGCCCTCGATCAGGGTGACCGGGGTGCCCTCGTTTTTGCTGACCAGGATATTCAGATCGATGTCGGCGTAAATGTCGGGCACATCGCCGCGCCAGCCGAGGAAGATCACCAAGTCCCGGATACCCAACTCGGCCGCCAGGTTTTTCAGGGCTTCCCGTTCTTCGCCGTCGCCCACCACCAGGAAGCGCACCTCCGGGGTTCCGGGCTTGCGGTCGGCATGCCAGTGGCCGATCGCCCGGATCAGCAGTTGGACGTTTTTGATGGGCACCAGCCTGGCCACAATCGCCGCCAGCCTTATTTCGGGGCCCAGGTTCAGTTCCTCGCGCAATTTACCTTTCGTGCCGCCGACCATTTTGTCCAGTTCGAAACCCAGGCGGATGACCGTGTTCTTGCGGGCGGGAACCACCTTGTAACGCCGGGTCAGGTCGTATTCCTGCGCGGGGGAGATGGTGACGATGCGGGTAGACAAGGCGGCCAGGATCTTTTCGATCCAAATGTAAGCGATGGTGACCGGCCTGGAAAAATAGCCGTGAAAGACGTGACCGTGAAAGGTATGCACCCGAACGGGTACGCGGCAGAGAAAAGCGGCGACTCTACCGACGGCGCCCGCCTTGGCGGTGTGGGTATGCACGATATGGGGGCGCACCTCGCGAATCAGTTTCATCAGTGCGAAAAGAGCTTTCAGGTCGTCCCACCAGTGAACGGCGCGGCCCATTTCGTCGATGATGCGCAGTGTAACGCCCTTCTTTTCGGCCAGGGGTTGCATGCTCTTCTCACCCGGGTCCAAGCGACCGCCGACGAGGATGGTTTGGAAGCGCGTAGCATCCATATGAGCGCTGAGCAGGATGGTATTGAGCGCCGGCCCGCCCACGCAGATTCGGGACTGAATGCGCAAGACACGGACGGGGCTCATGCGTAGGTCCTCTGCAGCCAGGTTGCGAACACGATATGGTGCCAGAGGGTTTCCGTGCAGTCGCGGCGTCCCTGCCGGTGCTGATCCCAAATCTTGCGCAGGGCCGCATGATCAACCCAGTCATGGGTGGGACCGTCGAACAGTCGTTCCTCGGTCCAGGCGGCAAGATCCTCACGCAGCCAGGCGCCCAGGGGCATCTCGAACCCTGTCTTGGGCCGGTCGAGAATCGCGGGCGGCAAAAGGTGACCCAGACGTTCCAGCAGCACGCGTTTGCGCACGTTGCCGTTCAGCTTGCGTTGCGGGGCCAATCCGTTGGCCAGTTCGACAATGCGGTGATCCACCAGGGGCGACCGCACCTCCAGCGAGGCTTTCATGCTCATGCGGTCGATCTTCACGAACATGTCGTCCTGCAACACCAGGTCCTGGTCGAATTTGAGGATGCTGTTCAGGTCTGCATCGCGCGGAAGACGATCGGCCAACAGGCTCTTGACGGCGGCGAAGGTCTGCCCGTCCAGGTTCTTGCCGAAGGTGGTTTCGGCGCTGACGGGGCTCATGTGCAGCAGGTTCACATGGCGGGGGCCCGCGTACGGGTGATCGGCAGCCAACAGGCGTCGCATGCGCCGGTTCAATTCCAGGAACTTGTTGGTGCGCCCCGTGGGCAGTAGTAAAACCGGCGGACGCCACAACCAACGGCGTAAAGCATATGGACCCAGCCTGGCCAGGTAGTGATTTGACAGGTACTTGCGGTAACCGGCAAAGACCTCGTCGGCGCCGTCGCCCGTGAGCGCCACGGTGAAATGCCTGCGCGCCTCGCGAGATACCAGCCACATGGGCACGGCCGAGGAATCACCGAAAGGTTCGTCGAAATGATCCAAGACCAGCGGCAGGGCTTCCTTCAGGCCGCTTACATCCAGCACCACCTCATGGTGCCGCGTGCCGCAATGTTCGGCGACCATGCGCGCATAGGGCGATTCATCCATGGCCTGGGGCCCGGCAAACCGCACTGAAAAGGTATGGACCGATTGGGAACTCATCCGGCTCATGGCAGCTACAACTAAGGAAGAGTCCAGACCGCCGCTGAGAAACGCGGCCAGGGGGACGTCGGCAATCATGCGCTTGGCGACGGCGTCCATGAAGAGGTCTTCCAAGCGTTCCTCGGGTTCGGGTTCGGTGTTCTCCGGTCGGTACCAGCGCTCTTCCCGATCCGGTTTACCGCTCGGTTCCGGCTTCAGATAACAACCCGCTCCCAGTTTCCACATGCCTTCGTAGATGCAGCAATCAGCGGGTACGTAACCCAGGTAGAAGAAGCGAGCCACGGCCTCGGGATCAGGCTGGGGAACGTGGTCCAACGCGGCCAGGATGGCCTTGGGCTCGGAGGCGAAGTACAGGCGACCGGCGTGGCGATAGAGATAGAGCGGTTTCTTACCCAGGCGATCGCGGAACAGAAGTAACTCGCCGGTTTGTAAATTGAAGTAGGCGCCGGCGAACATGCCCCACAATCGATCCAACGCATCGGCGCCGTAACGCCGAAACAATTCCAGGGCCACCTCGGTATCGCTGCGGGTGCGAAAGTTAGCGCCGCTCCGCTCCAGTTCTTCGCGTAGATCCAGGAAATTATAAAACTCGCCGTTAAAGGTGAGATTGGTTCGACCGTCCACGCTTTCAAAGGGCTGATTGGCTTCCGGCCGCGGGTCCAGGATGGCCAAACGCGCCTGGCCGACGGTCAAACAGGCGCCGTTGGCAGCTCGATAAGCCTTGACCTCACGGTGATCGGGACCGCGATAAGCAATCGCTGCCAACATCTTCGCCACATCTTCTTCAGCCACCGGTTCCGTTGAGAAAATACCCGCAATCCCACACATAGGGGGAACTCTATTGGCCGACGAGTCCCGCGTCAAGGGATTTCCGTCCCGGCAGGGTAATTATGACCGGACCGTTCAAGATCCGAAAGAGGTGATGCCGGCGCCGCTCTGCTGTTGGATAAGTCCCTTGAGACCAATCTTGCAAAATTACACATTAAATTCTCAAGCGTCAACTATGGCCGGACGATAAAACAAAAAGGATGTGAAATGACACGCTAAACCTGAAAAAATGCCAACGCGCGTCTATTACTCCCTGAAATGCACAAACATATGGGTTTTCCGGACCTACCTGCACCTCATGCCCACGTGCCCGCCGTCTGATTCTGTTTTCCGTGGGCTCTCAGGAGGACCATATGAAACCAACCAGTGATCCGTGGGTAATGATCAGCTTACCGGTCGGGGGGGCCGGCGCTTACCGGAGATCCGGCGAGCCATGACAAAAACCTACAGTACCTGGGTTGAGCTGCTGTCCGCCAGGGCGGCTGATTGTCCCGATAAGACTGCCTTCACGTTTTCGTCGACCAACCGGCACGATGTTACGGTGACCCATGCTCAATTAGATCGACGAGCGCGCGCCGTGGCCGCACTGATAACCGAAACCCTGGACGGGAAACCTCGCGGCGAGCGTGTTCTGCTGCTATTCCAGCCGGGGTTGGATTATCTGGCCGCCTTCTTCGGCTGTCTTTATGCCGGGGTGGTAGCGGTTCCCGCCTATCCGCCCAATCCCAACCGGATGCATCGTTCGGTCCCGCGCCTGCGCAGCATCACCAACGATGCCGAAATTCGCATGGTGTTGGGCAATCGCGCCGTGACCTCGTTCGAACAGGCCATGGGCGGCGAAGGTGAAATCTTCGAGAACCTGATCTGGTGCGCTATCGAAGACGCCGAGGCCGGCATGGCCGATCTTTGGCGGGAACCCGAGCTCTCGGGCGATTCACTGGCGTTTTTGCAGTATACCTCCGGTTCGACCGCCACACCTAAAGGCGTTTTGGTCAGTCACGGCAACCTGATGGCCAACCAGGCCGCCGCCCAACGCGGTTTCGGCACCGATGACCGGTCCAACA
Source organism: Acidobacteriota bacterium (assembly GCA_030066195.1). GTDB lineage: Bacteria > Acidobacteriota > Holophagae > Acanthopleuribacterales > Acanthopleuribacteraceae > JASJCB01. The sequence goes on along the minus strand of JASJCB010000019.1, from coordinate 58,757 downwards.
CCGTCAGTTGGCTACCGCTTTATCACGACATGGGTTTGATCGGCGCCATCCTGCACCCGCTCTATTTGGGGGCCTCCTGCACCTTCTTGTCGCCCATGGACTTTCTGCGACGCCCCGTGCGCTGGTTGAAGATTATTTCGGAACAACGCGCCGTGTTGAGCGGCGGTCCGGATTTCGCCTATGCCTTGTGCGCTCGCAAGGTCAGTGAGGAAGATCGGGCCGGTCTGGACTTGAGCTGCTGGGACATTGCCTTCAACGGCGCGGAACCCATTCGTCCCGAAACTTTGGACGCCTTCTGTAAAGTATTTAGCTCTTGCGGCTTCCGTCGCGAGGCCTTTCATCCCTGCTACGGCCTGGCCGAAGTCACCCTGTTCGTTTGCAGCGTCGCGCGCGGCACGCCCCCGGTGCGTTCGACCGTGGACACGGACAAACTGGCCGCCGGCAAACTCCAGCCGACGGACAAGGGCCGCGTGCTGGTCTCCAGCGGTCGTCCGGACATGGATGTGCGCATCGTCGACCCCGAAACCTTCGTCCAAAAGCCTGATGGAGATGTGGGGGAGATCTGGATCGCGGGTCCGTCTGTCACCGGCGGGTACTTCCGCCGCAAAGAGGCCACGCGCGAAACCTTTGACGCCAGGTTGCATAGCGGCGAGGGTCCCTTCCTGCGCACCGGTGATCTGGGCGCCCTGCTGAACGGCGAATTGTACGTGACCGGTCGCTGTAAGGACCTGATCATCATCCGAGGTCGCAACCTCTATCCTCAAGACATCGAACAAACCGTGGAAGCCCATAATCCGAACTTACCTCCGGGGCGCGGCGCCGCCATATCTATTCCGGGCGACGACGGGGAGCAGTTGGTGGTTATCTGGGAGATCAGCCGCCACTCCAAGTTGGATCCGGACGAGGTCATCGACACTATCCGCGAGGCGGTTTTCGAGGAGCATGAGGCCCGGGTCTATACGGTTGCCCTGATCAAAACGGGCACCATTCCCAAAACCTCCAGCGGAAAGATCCAGCGCGCCGCCTGCCGCGCCATGTTCTTGGAGGATCGGCTCGAGCTGGTCAAACGTAGCCACAACGATGATCCGGCGCCCAAACCGGTCCAACCGGAATCGGCCATTCGCGCCGAGTTGACCACGGCTTCTGACGACCGCACCCGGCGTCGCCTCCTCATCTCCTGGCTGCGGCGCACGGTGGCCGGTATTCTGGGCAGGGATCCGGCGCATATGCTGGAGGACCGCTCGCTGGCCTCGTTGGGCCTGGATTCGTTGGCCGCGGTCGAAGTGCAACACCAGGTAGAGAGCCAGCTATCGCTGGTACTGCCCATCGACAACTTTTTCGACGGCGGCTCTTTGCGTTCCATCGCCCGCACTCTGTTATACCGCCTGGCCGAACCGGTCGAAGAAGAGGTACCCATCGAGCGCCAGGGAAATCCGTTGGGACATCACCCGTTGTCGCACGGTCAACAGGCACTTTGGTTCCATACCCACCTGCGGCCCGAAAGCGCCGCTTATAACATCTCGCGCGCGATGACTCTTTTGGGCGATGTGGACATCCCCGCGTTGCGCGGCGCCTTCGAATCGCTTGTGGCTCGACACCCCATGTTGCGGACCACCCTGGAGATGGTAAAGGGCGAGTCTTTTCAACAGGTACACCGCACCTTGGTCCCCCGGTTACAGGAAGTAGATGCTACCTCCTGGAGCGAGGATCAGTTGCATACCTATCTGGTCACCGAGGCTCATCGACCCTTCGGAACCGGGCACCTGCTGAGACTGCACCTGATCCGGCGTCCCGACAACGAATACGTCTTGCAGTTGACCGTCCATCACGCCTGCGTTGACTTCTGGTCACTGTCTTTGATCATGCATGAGATCGGCGTCAGTTACCGGGCACTCCGCGAGAAGCGCCCCGTTCCCCTGGGCAAGCCGGCGTTGCGCTACACTGACTACATCCACTGGCAAAGGCGGCTGTTGGCCGGTACGCGCGGCGAGCAGTTGTGGGAATTTTGGGAGAACCTGCTGCCCGCCGACCCGCCCGTATTGGATATTCCTACCGACTTTCCTCGACCCACGGAACTCAGTGAGCGCGGTGCCTTCTACAATTTCTACCTGCCCGCCCGATTGATAAGAAGGATTAAACGCCTTGCCCGGTCTCAAGAAACCACGCTGCATACCGTGTTGTTGTCGGCCTTCTGTGTCCTGCTGCATCGCTACGGCGGCCAGGATGAACTGGTGGTGGGCAGTCCTTCGATGGGACGAACCCGGGCGGGTCTGGCCGATGTAGTGGGTTATTTCGTCAATCCCTTGCCCTTGCCGGTGACGTTTCGCCATGCGGGCGAGACCCTGTCATTCGATCAAATCCTGGAACGTATGAAGCGCACGGCCATGGCCGCTCTGGCTCACGGCGATTTCCCCTTTCCCTTGATGGTGGAGCGCTTGCAGCCCAGACGGGACCCGGCCTTCTCCCCGGTATTCCAGGCAATGTTCGTCTACCAGAGCACGCCGCCGTACGGCCAGGAGGGGATCGGCGCGTTTGCCATGGGGGAAGACGAGGTTTACCTGAACCTGGACGGCCTGGAGATGGAATCGTTCTCCTTCGAACATCAGGCCACGCCTTTCGACCTGACCCTGGTCACCGGCGAAACCGGTTCGGACCGTCTGCGCTTTACCCTGGAATACAATATGGACCTGTTCACCCGATCCTCGATGGAGCGCATGGCCGCCCGCTACGGTCTATTACTTGAAGGAATCGCCGCTCATATCGACCGATCCGTGGACCAGTTGCCCTTCCTGAGTCATACAGAACGCAATCATCTACTGGTCAACTACAACCAGACCCGCAATACCTTCGACCGGGAGCTCCTGTTGCATCAGGGTTTCCAAGAACAGGCGGAAATCAACGGCGACGGCACCGCGCTGGTTTTCGGCGACCGCAACATCACCTATTCAGAACTGAACAGCCGGGCCGATCGCCTGACCGGGCATCTGCTGACCCTGGGCGTCCGGCCCGAAACGCGAGTAGCGTTATTGATGGAACGCCGCGTTGAGATGATCGTCAGCATGCTGGCCGTTTTGAAAGCCGGCGGCGCCTATGTGCCGCTGGATCCTGCCTATCCGCAGGACCGGCGGGAACACATGATCCAAGATGCAGCTGCGCCGATCCTGCTGACCACACGTAACGTGCCGCATGCCGATACGGTTGCTACAGTGGTTAATGTGGAGGACCTCAGGGACCTTCCGACTCCCAAGGCGGAAACCCCGAACGTAGTGACACACTCCTGCCAACTCGCCTACCTGATCTATACATCAGGTTCAACCGGTAAGCCCAAGGCGGTTTCGGTGACACATCGCAACGCCGTGGCGCTGGTGAGTTGGGCGCAAAGCGTCTATTCACCCAAGGACCTGCGCGGGGTACTGGCCGCTACCTCCATCTGTTTCGACCTGTCCATTTTCGAGATCTTCCTGCCCCTGAGCGTGGGGGGCACCGTGTTCCTGGTGGAAAACGTGTTGGCCTGCGCCAACATCCCGAGAACCGGCGAGGTCACCCTCATCAACACCGTACCTTCAGCCGCGGCCGAGTTGGTTCACGGCTCCTGGCTGCCGCCCCGAGTACGCGTCATCAACCTGGCCGGGGAACCTCTCTCCCGGGCACTGGTGGACGATCTCTACAAACACAGCTCGGCCCAACGTATCTACGACCTCTACGGGCCCAGTGAGGACACCACCTACTCCACCTGCGCCCTGCGTACACCCGGCGGGCCTGTTGTCATCGGCCGACCCATTCACAATACCGAGGTCTACCTGCTGGACAAACATCTCAACCCGGTACCCCTGGGCCTGCCGGGCGAACTGTACCTGGCCGGCGAAGGCCTGTCGCGGGGTTATTTGAACCACCCCGAACTGACCGCCGCCGCCTTCGTGCCGAATCCCTTATCCAATGAACCGGGCAAGCGACTTTATCGCACCGGCGATCTGGCCCGTTACCTGCCGCGCGCAGGCAGCAACGCGTCAGGGCTTGACCGGGATATGCCCTCACTGGTCTTCCTTGGCCGCGCCGATCGCCAGGTCAAGGTCCGCGGCTTCCGGGTGGAGCCCGGCGAAATCGAAACCAGACTTTTCAAACATGAAGCCGTGGCTCGTTGCGTGGTGGTCACCGACGGTCGCCGCCAGGCCGCAAATTTGCTGGCTTACGTGGTGTTTGAACCGGAATGCCATGTCACCCCGCTGGAGCTGGCCGAGTACCTGAAACAGACCCTGCCCGATTACATGATTCCGGCATTGTTCATCACCATGGACAGCCTGCCGGTGCTGCCCAACGGCAAATTGGATCATTCCGCCCTGCCGGCCCCGGAAACCTATCGATGCGCCTCCTACGTAGCGCCGCGCGATGTCCGCGAAGCAACCCTTCGCGACATCTGGGCTCAGGTTTTGAACTTGCCGAGAATAGGCGTGGACGACAACTTCTTCGAACTCGGGGGTCATTCCCTGTCAGCCACCCGTGTCATCAGCCGAGTGCGCGAAACTTTCGGAGTGGAACTGCCCCTGCGTCTGATCTTCGAAACACCGACAGTTGCAGCACTGGCCGCGCATCTGTTCAACGCGGACGAACACACCTTGCCCCCGCTCAGACCCACATCCGAGTTTAACGAGCCCGGTATTCCCCTGCCGTTGTCTTTTTCCCAACAACGCTTGTGGTTCCTGGACCGCCTGGAAGGCGCCGGCCCCACCTATAACGTTCCCGTGGCCCTGTGTCTGGACGGCCCGTTGGATACGGGCGCCCTCGAAGCCGCCTTCGATCACATGGCGGAACGACACGACAGCCTGCGTACCATCTTTATCGACCAGGACGGTGAACCCTTCCAAGTGGTTTGCGCTCATCATTCCTACCTTCTTCCGATAATCGATATCTCCACTCTGCCGCCCACCCGGATCGAGGAGGAATTGGTCAAGCTGATTAGGAACCACGGCCGAAAAGTTTTCAACCTGGCTACCGGACCCTTGATTTCGGTTCGCCTGGTCCGAGTGGAGCGAGAGACCCATTACCTGTTGGTCAACCAGCACCATATCATCACTGACGGCTGGTCGCTGGGCGTGATGGTCGAGGAATTGAAAACCCTTTACGCGGCCGCCGTCACGGATGAGCCGGTCACGCTCCCGCCGCTCCCCGTTCAATACGCTGACTTCACCTTATGGCAACGATCCTGGCTGCACGGCGACCTGTTGGAGCAACAAGTCGCGTGGTGGCGCGAGGAACTGGACGGCGCGCCCGACGTGCTGCCGCTGCCGATCGATCGGCAGCGTCCGATCATGCAAACCTTCGAGGGAGCCCGGATCAACGTCACATTAGACCTGGACACCACCCAAAGACTCAACCGCCTGGCCCAAGAACACGGCGTCACCCTGTTCATGGTGTTGCTTGCCGCCTATGCCGATTTTCTCTCGCGGTACAGTCACAAGGACGATCTGACCATCGGCTTCCCGATAGCCAATCGCAACAGGGCCGAACTCGAGAACCTGCTCGGTTTCTTCATCAACACCCTGGTCATCCGCGTCGACCTGCGCGCACGCGACAACGCGGCCATCAGCCTTGAAGAACTTCTGCACCGGGTACGGGAAGCAGCTCTGGGCGCCTGGGCCCACCAGAACGTGCCCTTCGAGAAATTGGTGGACGAATTGAACCCTGAGCGCGATACCAGCCACAGCCCGCTTTTCCAAGTCATGTTCGCGCTACAGAACACGCCCATGGAAGCCTTCAACCTTCCCGGCTTGGAGGTCAGCCTGGCCGATCGCAGCACGGACATCGCCAAGTTCGATCTCAGCCTGGACCTGCGCGAGACCAACACCGGCTTGGAAGGCTTCCTGGAATATAACACGACACTTTTCGAAGACAGCACGGCACGGCGCATGCACCGCCACCTGTTGAATCTGATCCGGGCCTACGCCGCTTTGGCCGATAACGACGGTCCCCGGGTATTATTGCCCAACATCTCCCTTCTGGACCACGGCGAGCGACAACGCCTGCTCTATGCCTGGAACGATACAGTGGAAGGCTATCCCCACGCCGATACGGTGCACGGCTTGTTCCAAGCCCGCGCCATTACCATTCCCGGCGCAACGGCCGCTATCTTCGATCACGGCACCCTTTCCTTCGGCGAACTGGATGCGCGCTCCAACCAGATGGCGCGTCACCTTCGCGAACTGGGCGTTACCCGCGAGACCCTGGTGGGCGTGCTGTTGGGGCGTTCCCCGGAAATGCTGATCACCCTGTTCGGCATTCTCAAAGCGGGCGGCGCCTATATGCCCTTGGATACGGGTTATCCTGCCGAACGACTGGTCTACATGGTCCAAGACGCCGAAGTGCGCGTGCTGGTTACCGACACGAATGCGCCCGACCCGGGTTTCGGCGAGGTGCGCCGGCTTTACATGGACAAGGAAAGAGCCGTCATCGGGGCTCACTCCCGCGAGCCTCTGAACCTGAAGGTTTTCGCCGACAACCCGATCCACATCCACTATACCTCCGGCTCTACCGGAAAGCCCAAGGGTGTGCTGGGTACCCATCGCGGCGTTATCAACCGGCTCAACTGGATGTGGCGCGTCTACCCGTTTGAAGTTGAGGATCTCTGCATACAAAAAACCGCGCTCAGTTTCGTCGATGCGGTCTGGGAAATCTTTGGACCCGCCCTGGCCGGGCAAACCACGGTCTACGCCGCTGACGAGGTTACCCGCGATCCCGTGCGTCTGATGCTCCGCCTGGAGGAAACCGGCGTCACCCGTCTGGTTCTGGTGCCCTCCTTGCTGGAGAGTTTCATGGCCGCTGATTCCGATTGGGCCCGACGGTTGCACAAGATCAAGTTCTGGGTGACCAGCGGCGAGGCTCTGCCCCCCGATCTATGCTACCGTTTCTACAAGGACAATCCGGACGCTTTGCTGTTGAACCTCTACGGTTCCTCGGAAGTAAGCGCTGATGTAACCGCATTCGAAACGCGCATCGGCCTCAGCCCCGAACGCGTTCCCATCGGGCACGCCGTCGATAATACGCGTATTTACATTACCGGCCCGCGTGGTCAATTGTGCCCCACCGGCGTTCCCGGCGAACTCCAGGCCGGCGGCGCGGGTTTGGGTCGCGGCTACCTGGGTCAACCCGCGTTGACCGCCGAAAAGTTCGTGCCCGATCCCTACAGCAACATCCCCGGCGAGCGTCTCTACCGCACCGGTGATCTGGCCAGGCGCCTGGGCGACGGTACCCTATCCTTCTGCGGGCGGATCGATCACCAGGTCAAGGTTCGCGGCTTCCGCATCGAACTGGGCGAGATTGAATCGGTGCTGTCGGCGTTCCCGGGTGTCGCGAATGCGGTGGTGTTGGCCGCTGACGATAAAAACGGCGGGCATCGACTCTCGGCCTTCGCCGTGCTGGACGAAAACGAGAAACATATTACAGCGTCCCTGTTGCGCGGCGCGCTTTCCCGATCGCTGCCCGATTACATGGTGCCGGCCACCATCACCATCCTGCACGACATGCCGTTGACCCCCAACGGCAAGCTGGACCGACAGGCCCTGATCAACCTGGCAGAGGAAGCATTGCCCATCTCCAACAGTGTTTTCGCCGCCCCGCGCAATCCCACCGAAAACCTGTTATGCGGTATCTGGGTCGAGGTACTGATGTTGGATCGGCCCATCGGCGTACACGACAACTTCTTCGAGTTGGGGGGTCACTCGCTCACCGCAACCCGCGTGGTCAGCCGTGTGCGGAAGCAGATGGGCGCCGACCTCAGCCTGCAAGACTTCTTCCGGGCTCCGACCGTTGCCGCCCTCTCCCGCATCGTGGGCGCACCCGTGGTGGAATCGGAAGGCATCCCCCTACTCTCCCGCGAGGAGACCCCGGGAGGCGTCGTTCACTTCCCCTTGTCCTATGCCCAACAGCGACTCTGGTTTCTGCATCGCCTGGAACCCGATTCGCCTCGTTACAACATCCCCGTTGTACTGCGCATCTCCGGTTTGTTCCACCCGGATCTTGCCTATCGCGCGCTTTCCCAGATTGCAGCGCGTCACGAAACCCTGCGCACCACCTTCGTTACCGGGGATGGCGATCGACCCCTGCAACGCATCGCACCCAACCCCGCCGTCAACCTGAGCGTGATCGATTTGATGCACCTGGCAAACCCGGCCGGGGAAGCCGACCGGCGGATTCACGACGAGGTAGCCGGCCCCTTCGACCTGGCTGAAAGTCCCCCCTGGCGAGCCATGATCTTGCAGATGGGCAATCAAGAGTGGATTCTGGTCTTCAATATGCACCACATCATTTCCGACGGTTGGTCACTGAGCGTACTGACCCGAGAATTCTCCGCCGCCTACGCCGCGCTTTACACGGGTACGCGGGCCGACCTGCGGCCCATGTCGGTTCAATACGCCGATTACGCGCATTGGCAGCGCGTTCGCATTCAGGAAGACCCGGATGCATCACTGGGATGGTGGCGCGCCCGCCTGGCCGACGCACCGACCGGCGTGGATCTCAAGCCCGATATGGTACACGGCGGCAATAATCGACCCTTCGGCGAGGTGATCAGCGTCTTTAAACCGGACCTGACGCGGCGCCTGAAATCGCTGGGCCGCTCTCGCGACGCCACCCTGTATATGACCCTATTGGCCGCTTTCAAACTGTTGCTGATGCGCTATACGGGCCAGGCCGATCTGGTGGTCGGCTCGCCGTTGGCCAATCGCAATCACAGCGACATCGAACACCTGATCGGCTTCTTTGTCAACACGGTGGTGCTGCGTACCGACATGCGCCATGTGGGCCACTTCGGCGACCTCTTGCAAAAGGTGCGCGACAATACATTGGGCGCTTACGCGCATCAGGAACTGCCCTTCAACTATCTTGTCGAGGTACTTGCTCCCGAACGCGAATCCACGGGCAATCCCCTATTCAACATCATGTTCGCCTTGCAAAATATACCGGAGGCCCGATTGACCATAGCCGGGGTAACCATGAAACAGGTGGAGACTCCGGATCTGGAAACCCGTTTTGATCTAAGCCCTACCTTCTACGAGAACCCCGACGGCAGTCTTATTCTACGCTTCCAATATGATGCGGGTCGATTTACGGAATTGACCGCGCGCCGTCTTTCCCACCTTTACAGTCGTCTATTGGCTGAAGTCACCGCGGACGCCAACCTGCCCTTGACCGCCTACACCCTCGGCGCGGAAGAGGAAAGAGTCGCCGCGTTGGAACGTCTCAACCACGGCACCGACGCCTATCCCGCCGGGGATACCATTGTCAGCCTGTTCCACAAGAGTGCGCGCATCCACCCGGAACGCACCGCCCTTGTGATTGACAATGTCGCCTTGGATTACCGCGAACTGGAATTGCGCGCGCAACAACTGGCCGCCGCCCTGATGGTTCATGGTTTAAGAACAGAAGAAGTGGTCGCCGTCACCGTACCGCGCTCAGTGGAAATGATCATTGCTCTGCTGGGCATTATGAAAGCGGGCGGCAGTTACCTGGGTCTCGACCCGCACGCTCCGGCCGACCGCAACGCCGCTATTTTGGAGACAGCCGGAGTTCGCTTCGTGCTGTATCATCCCGACTGGTCAGGCAAGCTTCCGGAAGACCGGAGCCTGTGTTTGTTGGACCCGACAGCCATGTCTCGACAACCCGAAAGACCCGCTCTACTGCCTCTCGTCTTACCCGAGTCCCGCGCCTATATCAGCTTTACCTCGGGTTCTACCGGCAAACCCAAGGGCGTTGAGATCACCCATCGAGGTGTACTGCGACTGGTCTGTCAGGCTGCCTATCTGGGCATTGCGGGCGGCGAGACCATGCTGCATTCTGCCTCACTTGCCTTCGATGCCTCCACCCTGGAAATTTGGGCCTGTCTATTGAACGGCGGACGCCTCGTGCTGTTACCGCCGGGTGACGATGCTTACGGGCGTATCGGCGAAACCATCGCCCGCAAAGGCGTTACCTGGGTCCACCTCACAGCCGCGCTGTTCCGTCTGGCGGCCGAGGAACAGAGACACCTGTTGGGCAACCTGCGTCACCTGGCTACCGGCGGCGATGCGGCTTCATCACAACACTTCTCGTCCGTCATGCAGGACTGCCCGCAATTGTCTCTTTACAACTGCTACGGCCCCACCGAAACCACCGTGCTGGCCACCAGTCATCAGGCCAAACCCGGGCCCTGGCGAACCATCCCCATCGGTCGTCCCGTCAACAACACAACGGTCTATTTGCTGGACACCGCCCTGAACCCGGTAGCCGCCGGTTTACCCGGCCAGGTCTTCGTGGGCGGGCCCGGACTAGCGCGCGGTTACCTTAGGGATCCGTCACAAACCGCCGCAAGGTTCCTTCCCAACCCCTACGATCCGAAACCGGGTCAACGCCTCTACCGAACCGGCGATCTGGCCCGACTGTTGCCCAACGACACGCTCGAGTTTCTGGGCCGCATGGATCATCAGGTCAAGATTCGAGGGTTCCGCATCGAACCGGCCGAAATCCAAGCGGCCCTCACCGATCACGAGGCTGTCAGCGAAGCCGTGGTCCTGCCTTGGACAACCACCTCAGGCGAGCGCCGCCTGGTTGCCTACCTACAACGTGACACCGACTACAATGTAGATGCCGAATCGGCCCACGGTCAGCATGAACAAATCGAAAACTGGCGCGGCTTCTTCGACCGTGATATCTACGGCGAGGATACCGGGGAAGATCCCACCACCAACCTGAGCGGTTGGATCAGCGTCTATGACGACAAACCCATTCCCAAGGAAGAAATGCTGCGATGGTTGAACGATGCCGTGTCCAGACTGCCGGCCCTGAAACCAAAACGGGTGTTGGAGTTGGGTTGCGGCACCGGCATGTTTCTCTACCGGCTGGCCCCGCAAGCCGAAAGCTATACCGGTCTGGACATTGCTGAATCCGCCCTGGACCACATCCGCAATCACTTGAACAGGCCGGAATTGGATGGAACCAAAATCCGGTTACATTGCCGCGCCGCCCACCAGATCGACGACCTGCCCGCTGATTTCGACCTGGTGCTGCTGAACTCCGTCGTCCAGTATTTCCCCCGCAAAGCCTATTTGGACCGGCTGCTGGAACGCGTGTTGGAGCACATGCCCTCGCGCGGAAACATCTTCCTGGGCGATATCCGTCACTTCGGCCTGTTGCCGCACCTTAAAGCGGACGTGGTCTTCTTCAAAGCCAGGGAGAGTGAAAACGCCGATGTATTACGCCGACAGTTCGGTGAGGCCATGGAACAGGAAAGTGAACTGCTGCTGCATCCCGATTACTTCCATGCTTTGCCGGTCGTAGAGCCACGCGTGCGCCACGTGGACGTCTTCCTGAAGCAGGGTCCGGACCATAACGAGTTGACCTGTTTCCGCTACGATGTGATGTTGCACAAGGGCGCCGTCAAGCCCCTACCGGTAACGCCCCGGGACTGGCAGGAAACCGACCTCAACAGACTGAAGACCATTTTGACAGAGGAGCGGCCGGAGCACCTGGCGGTAAACGGTATCCCCAACGCCCGGGTCATTCGCGCGGCCTGCTTACTGGACCTTTTGGAGGACGAGGCTTGGAAGGGTACACGCGGCGCCGGCTGGGTGCAGGCGGAACAGGCGCTGACCAACAGCATCGATCCCTTTGCCATATTGACGCTCGCCCGGGAAACGGGCTACACCGCGCAACTGATGTTGCCGCCGGGCGCAGCGGTAACCACCTTTGCGGTCGTTTTCCATCGCGACAAGACGCCGTTGCCGGTACAGTGGCCGCCGGAGATTCCCGTTGCAAGCGAACCGACCGCCAACCGGCCCATGAAGGGCGCAATTGAACGAGAGCTGGTCGCCCGCCTCCACGATTATCTGAGCGGCCTTTTACCGGACTACATGGTGCCCGACCACCTCACCTTCCTGGAATCCTTTCCGCGCACCGCCGGCGGTAAGATCGACCGTTCGCGCCTGCCCGATCCCCGATTGCTTTCCGGCATCGCCGGGACAGGGCATGTCCCGCCGGTCACCGAGACGGAAACCTTCCTGTCCGGCGTCTGGTGCGAGCTGTTGGAAGCTCGCCGCGTCGGTCGCGAAGATGACTTCTTCGACCTGGGCGGTCACAGCCTGCTGGCCACCCGTGTGGTCAGCCGTATCCGGGCCGAATACGGCGTGGAACCGCAACTACGCGACCTCTTCAACCATACCCGTTTGAGCGACATGGCCGCTCTGATCGACAGCCTTACGGACAAGGAACCCCAGGCATCGACCGACACCGAACCCGCTGCCATGGAACGTCCCGAAGGCCCGCTGCCGCTTTCGTTTGCACAGCAACGCTTGTGGTTCCTGGATCGCTTGGACGGCCCGTCGCCTACCTATAATATGCCCGCGGCCTATCGCCTCTCCGGCGAGCTGCACCCCAACGCTCTGGAAGAAGCCTTGAACCGTGTGATTCAACGTCACGAAATCCTGCGCACCAGTTTTCACGACAATCGGGGGGAACCCTGCCAGGTGATTCACGAGCACAAACCGTTTCACTTATCGGTGACCGACCTGACGGGCTTGCCGCCGGACGCCATGGAAACCAACCTGGAACGGGAAATGAAGATGTGGTCACAAATCACCTTCCGGTTGGACCGCTTGCCTCTATTGGCCGCGCGGCTGCTTCGCCTGGGCGGCGGGGAAAACCTGTTGCTGGTGAATATGCACCATATCGTCTCCGACGGTTGGTCCATGTCGGTGCTCATGTCCGAGCTGAAACTGTTCTACGATGCGGCCACCCGAAACGCGCGTATTGTCGCGTCCCCGCTGCCGCTCCAATACGCCGATTATACCCTGTGGCAAATTGAACGCTTGAAAGGCGGACTGATGAGCACCCAGGCTGCTTGGTGGCGGGAACAAATGGCGGGCGCGCCGGAATTACTGGAAATCCCAACGGACCATCCACGCCCCGCGATTCAACAATTCGAAGGCGGTCGGGTAAAACTACGTCTGGACCAAAACGTGACGGACGGCCTGAGGGCCCTGGCTCGCACCGGTAACGCCACCTTGTTTGCCGTGCTTTCCACGGCCTTTGCCGATGTACTTTCGCGCTACAGCGGCCGGGAGGAAATTTGCCTGGGCACGCCGGTGGCCGGACGAGGTCACGAAGGTTTGGAACAGCTGATCGGTTTCTTCGTCAACACCCTGGTGCTGCGTATGAACCTGGGTCTAGACGAAACAGGCATGGAGCCCACCGTCTCGCGCCTGGTGGCGCGCATGCAGGAAACCGTGCTGGGGGCCATGACCCACCGGGACATCCCCTTCGAAAAACTGGTGGATGAACTGAACCCAGAACGCGACCTCAGCCGGCCTCCGCTCTTCCAAGCCATGATCGCCCTGCAAAACGCACCGGCCGGGGAATTCCAATTGGAAGGCGTCACCGTCAACGAACTGGACCTGGAAGCGGGCTCGGCCCGCTTCGATTTATTTCTCAACCTGGTGGAGCGCGACGCCGGTCTCAGCGGCACCCTGGAATACAGCACGACTTTGTTTGAACATGCCACGGCGCAAACTTTAATCGATCGTTTTTCCAACCTGGTCGCGGGCTACGCCCAAAGTGTAGGCCGCGGCGCCCCCTCCCCCCGACGTTCCCAGGTGTGTATGCTGGATCCCGAGGAGCACAATCACCTGTTATTCGGTCTTAATCACAACGCGCTGCCGTTCGATCGGGAAGTCTCCGTCCATAGCCTCATCTTCGATCAGGCGGAACGACGACCCCACGCGGTTGCCGTAGTAGCCGGCCGGCACCGCCTGACCTACGGCCGGTTGACACGAAGTGCGCAAGATCTGGCCGGCCGACTGAGGCAACAGGGAATCGGACCTGAAGATCGCGTGGGTATCTTCGTTGAACGCACGCACCACATGGTAACGGCCGTCTTGGGCGTCCTGGCCGCGGGAGCCGCCTACGTCCCCCTGGACCCGGCCTATCCCGCTGAACGCCTCGCCCTGCTGATGCAAGACGCGGAATGCCGCGCCATGGTCTGCACCCGCAATACCGCCGCGGCAAACAACACAGACCTGCCTATCGTTTATGTGGATCAACCGCGGCTTTCCGCACCGGTAAAACTGCCCCGAACACTGCCGCAACAGACCGCCTACCTAATCTATACTTCCGGCTCCACCGGCAAACCCAAGGGCGTGGCAATCACCCATCGCAACGTCATCAGCCTGCTGACCTGGGCTCAAACCCTGTACCCCGACGAGCTGCTCTCCGGCGTGGCGGCCACCACCTCGTTGAATTTCGATCTCTCGGCTTTTGAACTCTATCTGCCGCTCAGTCGGGGCGGCACCGTCTACATTCTCGAAAACGCCCTGGCCTTGACCGATACACCCCCCGGCGGTGAAATCACCCTGCTCAACAGCGTACCCTCGGCCGTTGCCGAGTTATTACCCGCCCGACTCATCCCCGACTCCGTCAAGGTGGTCAACATGGCCGGGGAACCGCTGTCGACCGAACTGGTCGATGCGGTCTACACACAAACATCCGCCGAAAAGGTCTATGACCTTTACGGACCCAGTGAAAGCACCACCTACGCAACCGTTGCCCTGCGCGAACCGGGCGGATCGGCAACTATCGGCCGTCCGATTGCCAACACCCGAGCCTATGTTCTGGATGCTTATCTGAGTCCCGTACCCGTCGGCATTTCCGGGGAATTATTCCTGGCCGGAGACGGTCTGGCCCGCTGTTATCACGGGCGACCCGCGCAAACGGCCGAGCGCTTTATGCCCAACCCCTTCGCCTCGGTCCACGGCGATCGCCTCTATCGCACCGGCGACCGTGTAAAGTTGGATGGCCGGGGCAACCTCATCTTCCTCGGCCGGGCAGACTACCAGATCAAATTGCGCGGCTTCCGCATCGAGCCGGGTGAGATCGAGAGCGCTTTGGGCGATTGGCCCGAAATAGACAGTTGCGCGGTCATCGCCGACCTGGAACGGGGGCAGTTGATTGCCTTCACGGTCCCAACCGAGGAGGCCGCCCTGCCGTCCGTCGCCGACATGAAGGACAGGCTGAGCCGAATCCTGCCCGCCTACATGATTCCGCACGCCTTCGTGCCGCTCAACAGCATGCCGCGGACTCTTAACGGCAAGCTTGACCGGAAGGCCCTGATCGCCTCGGCACGCAGCCACGGCGCGGAGACCGAGCATGGCTTCCACCCACCCCGGAATCAGAAAGAAGAGAAACTCTGCACCATTTGGGCCGGCGTTTTGGAAACCGGGAAACCCATCGGCATCCACGATAACTTCTTCGAATTGGGGGGACACTCGCTTTCGGCAACCCGCGTGGTCAGCCGCATGCGCGCCCAGATGAAGGTGGAACTGCCCTTGAAAACCTTCTTCCGAGCGCCCACCATTGCGGCTCTGGTCGCCTATCTGGATAAGGAGCATGACATCGATCCCATCCTGATAGCACCGCGCCTGCCCGGATCCGACGGCACACTGTGCATGCCCCTGTCCTACGCTCAGGAGCGGCTGTGGTTCCTCTACCGGGCCTCACCGGAATCCTCCTGGTACAACATGCCCACCTGCCTCCAGGTCAACGGACCCTTCCGGCCCGATCTGGCCGCTGCCGCCTTCGATACCATGGTAGAGCGCCATGAAACCTTGCGCACAACCTTCCGCGTGGCAGATGATGACAGCTGTCAGGTCATTGCGCCCGGTGGTGTCCCACACATAAAAACCGTGGACTTGAGCGCGTTGTCGCAAGCCGAATCGGCCGCCCGGGATCTGTCGCGGAACGAGGCGGCCGCGCCGTTCGATCTGGAGACCGGTCCCCTATGGCGGGTGCTCATGCTACGCCTTGAGCCCGATGCCTGGATGCTGGTCTTCACCATGCACCACATCATCTCCGACGGTTGGTCCATGAGCGTGTTGACCCGCGAGTTCACCGAAATCTATGCCGCGCTGCTGACGGGTGAAACGCCGGATCTACAGCCCATGTCCATCCAATACGCGGACTTCGCTGTCTGGCAGCGGGAACAGCCGGAGGAGCGCATGGAGGCCCAATCGGCCTACTGGCGAAAACGCCTGGCCGGTGCGCCGTCCATGGTGGACCTGAAGCCCGATTTCATAGCGACCGGCTCAGGACGACCACGCGGCGAGGTGGTGCTGCATTTCGACCCGGAAACCACCGAGCGCCTGACCGCCATGGGTCGCCTCCACGAGGCCACACTGTATATGGTGCTGCTGGCAGGCTTCAAACTCCTATTGCAACGCATGACCGGCAGCGAGGACCTGGTCATCGGTTCGCCGGTGGCCAACCGCAATCGGGCCGATATCGAACACCTGATCGGTTTCTTCGTCAACACCATCGTCATCCGCACCCGTGTCAGCCGGACGGAACCCTTCAAAGCCCTGCTGCAAGCGGTGCGCGAGGCGGCCATGGAGGCCTATGACAACCAGGACCTGCCCTTCAACCGGCTGGTGGAGGAATGCGCGCCCGAGCGTTCGGTGCAGGCCACGCCGCTGTTCAACATCATGTTCTCCCTGCAAAACATGCCAACCGTCGGTTTACACTTGCGGGATGTGACCATCGACCCCCTGCCCCTGATCGACCAGGACACCAAGTTCGACCTGTGCCCGACCTTCTACCCCACCGACCGCGGCGGCCTGCGCTTCGTACTGGAATACGACGCCGGTCGATTTGCGCATCGAACCATCCAACGCATGGCCGAATTGTACCGCAACCTGCTATGCCGATTGCCCGACCACGATGCCCTGCCCATCCATGCCCATCGCTTCATGAGCGAACGAGAGACCATGGCGATGGTACTCTGCGCCAACCGCACCACGGCGCCCTATCCCGAGGATCGAACCATCCCCGACCTGTTCGACGAGATCGCGGCCGCACATGCCAAACAAACCGCCCTGATTACCGGCAACCGCCGCGTAACCTACCGGACTTTGAACCGGCAGGCCGACCAACTGGCTCAATACCTGATATCCTCCGGCCTGCGTCGGGAGGAAGTGGTGGCCGTCTGTCTGCCGCGGGGAGTGGAGTTAATCACGGCCATGCTGGGTATTCTCAAGGCGGGCGGCGCCTATTTCTGTCCCGATCCCAAGGCGCCGATCAGTCGCCTGGCCTACATGTTGCAAAAATCGGGCGCCGGGATGGTGCTCACCAACCGGAATTGGCCCGGATTGTTGCCGCCCGTCGGCGGCCTGCACGTCATCGACCCGGCCGATATTCCCCGCACGGTGAAGAAGACCGGAATCGTATCACGGAGCTCCGGCGACCGGGCTTATGTCAGCTACACTTCAGGCTCGACCGGCGTGCCCAAGGGCGTGTGCATTACCCATCGCGGCGTGTTGCGCCTGGTCTGCCGGGCCGACTACCTGAACCTGGAGCCGGGGGAAACCATGCTGCTGTCGGCATCGGCCGCCTTCGATGCCTCCACCCTGGAGATCTGGGGCAGCTTGTTGAACCGCGGCCGCCTGGTTATTTTGGACGAGGGCGAGGAAGCCCTGCGTCATATCGGCCGAACCATCCGGCAACACGAGGTAACCTGGGCCCACCTTACCGCCGCCCTGTTCCGACTCATCGCCGAGGAACAGTTGAGTGACCTGGAAAGCCTGAAGGTTCTGGCCACCGGCGGCGACACGGCCTCACCTCAACTGTGCCGGCGGGTGCTGCAAGCCTATCCGGACCTGAAGTTGCACAACTGCTACGGACCCACCGAAACCACGGTATTGGCAACCTCTTATCACGCATTGCCGGAACCACGTCTGCCGGCTCGGATTCCCATCGGCAAACCCGTCAACAACACCACCGTCTACCTGTTGGATCACGAGGGCCGAGCCGCGGCGTCGGGCATGCCCGGCGAAATCTACGTGGGCGGACCGGGCCTGGCCAGGGGTTACCTGGGCGAACCGGCCCAAACCGCCGAGCGCTTCATTCCCAACACCTTCGCCTGGTCTCCAGGCGATCGCCTCTACCGTACAGGAGACCTTGCCCGGTTCCGGCCGGACGGCAACCTGGAGTTCCTGGGTCGGGTAGATCACCAGGTAAAGATTCGCGGTTTCCGCATCGAGCCCGGCGAGATCGAATCGGCCCTGACCCTTCACGAGGCTGTACGCGAGGCCGTCGTCATACCCCGGGAGGTCGAAAACGACGAGCGCAGACTGGCAGCCTATGTGCTGACCGACCCGCTGCACACCATGGACAGCGGTTTGGACCGGGGCGAGATCATGCGCATCGACAACTGGCGCGATTTCTTCGACCGCGACCTGTATCGCCGGAGCGATGAAGAAGACGATCCGACCGCCAATATCAGCGGATGGATCAGTGTCTACGACGACAGCGATATACCCCGCGAGGACATGATGGAATGGCTGGACGACACCGTCGCCAAGATTCGCGTCCTGAAACCCCTGCGTATCCTGGAACCCGGCTGCGGCACGGGTATGTTCCTCTTCCGCCTGGCCCCGTATGCCGAACGTTACGTGGGGCTGGACATCGCCGCCAATGCGCTGAACCACATCAATGCACACCTGGACCATCCCACGATAAAAGACAGGGACGTACGTCTGATGCAACGCGCCGCCCACGAACTGGACGACCTGCCCGCCGACTTCGACCTGGTCCTGATGAACTCGGTCGTTCAATACTTCCCGGGCCTGGCTTACACCGATGAGACCATGGCTTCCGCCCGCACTCACCTGGCCCCGGGCGGCGCCTTCTTCGTGGGCGATGTGCGCCACTTCGGGCTGCTGGCCCACTTGAAAGCGGACGTGGTCGTCTTCAAGGCAGATGACGCAACCGAGGCGGCCGGCCTGCGCCGCAACCTGCGCGAGGCCCTGGACCAGGAGAGCGAACTTTTGCTGCATCCCGACTTCTTTTACGGCCTGGTGGCGCGCGGTCGCTTCAGTCACGGCGAGGTCCTGTTGAAGCAGGGCCGCACCCATAACGAACTGACCGCATTCCGTTACGACGTGCGCCTGCACACCGCGTCCGTCGACGCGGTCGCGTTGGAGCCGCGCCATTGGGTCGAGGAGCAATTGGACGCCGACAAGTTGACCGACCTGTTGACCCAACCGGGCCGCGATCTGCTCGCCGTTCACGCCATACCCAACGCGCGCACGGCCCGCGCCTCCAAGCTGCTGGCCCTGCTGGAGGACCCCGGGTGGAACGGTACGCGTAAGCAGGCCTGGGACCAGGCTGAAGCCTGCATCACCCGTCACGTCGACCCCCAAGACCTCGTCGATTTGGGTCGTAAAGCGGGTTACGGCGTACGCCTGATGCACGCGCCCGGCGCCGCGCCGCATACCTTCGCGGCGGTTTTCAGCAAAGACCCCACCGTTCCCGTCCGCTGGCCGGGTCTTTCCTCAACCGCCGATATCCAGCGTGCGCACCTGGCCAATCGACCCATGAAGGGCGTGCGCAAAATCGAGTTGGCCGCCCGGCTGCGGGACTACCTTGCCGGAGTTCTGCCGGATTACCTGATCCCGGAACATCTGGAAATCATGGACCAGTTCCCGCGCACCGCCGGCGGCAAGGTGGACCGCGGGCGCCTGCCCGATCCACGCGGCCTTATCGGCGTCTCCGGTTACGTCCCGCCCAAGACCGTCACCGAAACCGACCTTGCTGAAATCTGGGCCGAACTGCTGGAACGCCGCCACGTGGGCCGCCACGCCGATTTCTTCCAACTGGGCGGTCACTCGTTGATGGCGGTGCGCCTGCTGAACCGCATCCAAAGTCGCTTCCACGTACGCCTCCCGGTCTCGGTGGTTTTCCAACAACCCACGCTTGCCGGTTTGGCCGACTTGATCGACACGGCCTCCCTGGAGACGCGCTGCCTGACCAGGCTGAACAGCGAAACCGACGGCCGGCCCTGGTTCATGATTCACCCGGCGGGCGGGCAGACCCATTGGTACCTCCCCCTTGCCGGCAACCTGGACGTACCGGTCTTCGGCCTGGAATCGCCGGCCCTGAAAGGCGGAGACCTGTTCACGGATCTTTCGGAACTGGCAGCCTTCTACCTGGAATCGGCGCTGGACACCGGCGCCCAAGAACCCTTCCGCCTGCTGGGCTGGTCGTTGGGCGGCCCGATAGCCTTCGAAATGGCCCTACAACTGGAGGAGCGGGGCAAAACACCCGCCTGCCTTGTGTTGGTCGACTCGCTTCGCCGACAACAGATCGGTAATTGGAACGAAACCACTCGAGCGCTGGTCTTCCTTCACGACCTGATGAGCGATGTAAGCGAGGCGCAACGGCAAAAGGCGCTGGCGGCGGCAAGCCCGGGCGACAGCGCCGCAACCCTGTTCCGCAAACTCAAGGAGCGCAATCTGCTGCCGGAGGAATGGGCCCCGGAATTCCTCCGCGACATGTTTCGCGTCTACGAGGCCAACCTGGGCATGGCCGCCGACTACCAACCCGGCCGGGCCTACCGCGGCCAGGTGATTCTGGTCAGGGCGCAGGACAGCGTCAGTTCGGGTCAAATCTCGGACCTGTGCAACGGGTGGGGCAACTTCTGCAAGGGCGACCTGAGGGTGGTCGACATGCCGGGCGACCATTACAACCTGTTGCGTCGGGAACGGGTGGGACGTCTGGTTAGACTCCTCAAAAGGGCGATGGCCGTGGAAGCGGTTCCGTAACCTTTCAGACCTTGGGTTCCATGCTGCCGAATTGCCAGGGCTCGTGTAACGACTCGTGGCAAGCGGCTTGTTCCAACATGGCCATGTAGTGAACCCGGTCGACGGGTTTAGCGCCCAGGCTGATGAGGTGCGCGGTTACCTGCTGACAGTCGATAAAGTGGAAGCCCTGGCCCTTAAGAAACTCGCACAGAGCCCACAACGCCAGTTTGGAAGTATTGGGCTCCAATGAAAACATGGACTCTCCGAAGAAGGCGCGGCCGAAGCTCAAGCCGTACAACCCGCCCAACAGGCGATCGCCCCGGTACACGCCCACACTGTGCGTCATGCCGTGCTTGAATAACTCGCAATAGACCCGGATCATATTGCGGGTGATCCAGGAACCCTTTTGCCCCGGTCGCGGCGTTGTCGAACAGCCGCGCATGACCGCTTCGAAGTCGTGATCGAAGCGGATGGCGTAGGCTAGGTTCTTGACCAGCTTGCGCATACTGCGCGACAGCTTGAATTCCTCGGGCAACAGAATCAGCCTGGGATCCGGATTGTACCAGGGAACCGGCGGCTCACCGGTCCAGGGAAAGGCGCCGCACGTGTAGGCGGCTACCAACCAGTGAGGCGTAATATCGCCGCCCAGGAGCACCAGTTCGCCCTCACCCGGATCCAGGCGACTGGGAAACGGTGAACCCGAGCGTTCCAACTTTCGACGCAGGGCGCGGTAAAGCGGTGCATCTGCCATGAGGGGTCAATCCAAGAGACATCCGGCCGCCCGCTTGGACGGCCGGGTAGGTAGGGTTTAAAAGCTTAGATTTCGGATGTAATCGCGGATGTCAATAGTACCGTCGCCGGTAATATCGCAGGGATTGCCGTTACCGCGCGAGGTAAAACTCCGCAGCCAACTGGCGAAGCCCGGCACGCCCACTCGGATACGGACGGTATCGGAGAAGAAGGGGGCATGCGGGTCGCCGGTAACAAGCCATTCCAAGACGTAATGACCGTCGGCGGAGGGGGTGAAGGTTGCATCGGCCGCGTTGACGTCACTGAACTGAGCGGCGGAGGTGTCGGGACCGCTGACCACGCTCCATGTGCCGACGGGCCCAAGGCCTCGTGAATCGACGGCCCGGCCTAAGGGCTCGGCCATCAATTGCACGGGGCCGTCACAAATGGCCTGATCCTTTCCGGCATAAGTAATGAGAGGAATCGACAGCTTGTGAAAGCCGCCTAAGAGGTCGATCTGGACCGTGGTTGGAGCCGTAGGCTGTAGCGGAACCGGCCCACCGATAAGCAGTTCGAAGCCGTCTTGCGGGGCCGGCGGGAATCTCTCGGTCGGTCCTCCAACCCTTACTTCCCCGGCATTGAAGAAACCGCCGGCCAGTGTCTGGATCTGGAAGAAAACGTCGAAGAAACTCTCCACCGTCGCCGGTTGACGGACAAACGGCGGCAGGTCCATGATGCCGGGGGTCGGGTCTTCAAATTCCTGGATGCTCCCGGTGCTCCGCAGGATGGGGTCCTGGTTCAATTGAAGCTGGACCTCGCCCAACCCCGGGGCGTTGCCCGTAAGGTCCATCGAGATGATCTCCGTTTGGATTGTATCACCGCCGGGGTGCGTGAGACCGGAGCGGCCCTGAGGATCTACCCCGGAATAAATCAGGGTGCCGCCCACCATGGGAAGCTCGGCCTCCATGGGCGGATTCATGCCGTCGTTGATCAGCACGAGAAACACGAGGCAGGTGGTCGGATACCAGGTGACCTCCGGCAGCGTACATTTCAGGGCATTCAGGTTGTCGCCGGTTTCCAAGCCCAAAACGGACGCCGGAGCCCACAAGGGCGGGGAGGGCAGCACCGGACCGATGCCCGCTACACGGAAAAGGTCGGCGGGGCTTGCCCCGCCCAGTGACGGAGAGCCCGGAGCCAGGGAAAAGACGATATCACCTGCGGCGGGGTCATAACAGAAGGCGTCAACATCGTCCGCCGGGGTCAGGCCGAGCTGATCGTGAGAAACTTCCACGGCCGGGGAACTACCGCCGGAAGTGACAAGGATATCGGCGGCAGAGAAACCGAGGGTTCCCAGGCTGGGCGAACCAAGGGCCAGGGAAAAATATACCGGGCTGTCGGGTACGCCGTCCTCATCGGGGTCTACATATTCGGTCGGAGGCTCGGCCAGGGCATCGATATCGTCGCAAATACTTAAGGGAACGGGCGGCGCGCTGCTGCCGTTCTCATCGTAGTCCTGAGTGTTGCCCCCGCCTGCCGGGAAGGGCGGCGCAACGCGGAACTCATCCCCGTGGGCTTCCCCGGCCATGCTTTCCACAAACACCGCGGTACTCGCGGCGCCGGCGCTTGCCGCATCGACGGAGAAGAAGATATCGGCCATATTGTCGATAAAGGCCGTGCCGTAGGACAGTCCGTCCAACTCATCGCTGGAAGTCAAACCCAGCGCGGGCGGCAGAATCTCGGGAACCGTAGGAATCTCGTGAATGGTAACGGGGTCCAGCGATGTGGGACCGCCGGCGGCCAGGGAGAAACTGGCCCGCTGACCCACGTAGTGCGCCACGTGTTGAATGCTGCCGACCGGGTTACCGGCGGCATCGACCAGAATGGCGCCGATCACCAGCGGCGGCTCGTACTGATCGCCGATGGGCGGGATGGCGTTGATCACCTCGATCAGGCGAATGGGCTCGGCGCTGTACAGGATGCCGCCTGGGGTGTGAATTTCCACGAAGAGGTCGAAGAAGCTGTCAGCTGGAAAATCGACACCGGGGGTCATCTGTTTGATCAGTCCGGTAGAAGTCCGGTTGCCGTTTTCCCGAATGATGATTTCACCCATGCCGGACATGCCGCGCAGTTCCATGGAAACGATTTCCGTGGCAATTTCGGTCCGGCCGTCGGGCGGGGTACGCGGGTTATCGCGCCTTACGCGCACGGGACCGACAGCGGTGAACTTCATCGGCCCCATGCCGATGTCCAGGTCAACGGTGACCGAAGATTCAAAGGCGTCCATGCCCGCCGGGGGGTAGGTTGCCTGTAGTGTGTTTGTAGTGAAAGCTAACAGAAAAATGATGGCGACGGCTTTCAGAAGGCGTAAACTCCGCAAAATCATTGGGTTCCTCCAGCGATCTTTGCCTAAACCTGTACTTTGATTCTCAACAATGGGCCCATATATGAAGAAAACTATCGAGAGGATGCTCCTCATCATCTCCCCGAAGAGGCCTTCCTGTCAAGAGGCTGCTTTCCGTTAGTTTCCGTTGGGATCGAACAGTTGTCCTGAACCAAAGAGGCCGACCCGTTTCTTCTTGAAGTTCACCCGCGGGGTTGTAACACCGATCTCCTTCCCGAGCGAAAAACCGTTCGCCGGGCCTGGGACGGCACTTATCCCGGGCATCGCCGTTGTTGTATCGAAAACGACAACACATGTCCCGGGAACCGGACCGAAAGGACCGTAAAAGGTGGTTTCCATCCCGGAATGATGACCACCCGAAACTTGAAACAGGGCATCAATCCCGAGAAGAGACCTTTTGCCGGATTCTTTTCACAACTTAGACCCCGTTTTGAAGGCCGGCGTGAGGCCGCGCACGAACCGTTTCCCGGAACAACAACCGAAAAACGAGCCGGGTTGTGCGGTATTCCGGGGAAAAAGAGTCGATTGACCCAAAAAATCGACATCATTCCCAAGCCGGGAACCACCCGGTGACCCGCAAAACGGTATTCTTCCCGGGAATGATGCTACCCCTGGGGCGCCGGGGTAGACCTTTTCCCGGGAACAGGGCCGGTAAAAGACAAAAAAACGGCCTGAAATGTAAAAAACTTGACTATTCTTGGAAAGATTGTCGACTTCACATCCCGGACAACTGTTTTTTACGTAAACCAACACAAGTAGGCCGCCGGCACAACAGTCTCGATTAAAGATGACATCTCTGCCTTAGACTTGACCCTCGGCGACACCTACATTCGAAATCCGCCGGCATGAGGATTGCTCTATGTAATCTTGTGCGCCGGACCAAGCAAGTACCGAAAATTTAGGAGTCTATCTTGAATACCATGTTTCTTTTTTTGATCATCGCTTCGCTGAACGCGTCGGAGCCTTTCGAGGTTGCCCATTATCAGACCATCATAACCGAAACCAATGCGCCTTTTGCGCCCCGTGACCTGACCAGGGCCGGCGATCGCGTCTTTTTCAGCGCCGATCACGCCATGCACGGCCGCGAGCCGTGGGTGAGCGACGGAACCGCGGCCGGTACGGGGATTTTAGCCGATCTGGAGCCCGGAACCGGCGGCAGTGATCCGCAAGGTTTTCATATCATTGGGTCGCGCTTGTACGTGAGGACCCATATCGACGGCAACTATCCCTGGTATGTCCTGGATCTGGAGACCGATACCGTGCAACCCCTCGACGGCCCCGGCGGCACCTATGAGGGTAGGGGCGCACTGACAGCGGGCAGCTTGTTTTATTGGACTCGGGCCGGAGAACTGGTCCAGGTGGACGGCACATCCTCACACGTTCGCGCAACGCTACCCGCCCCTCTGCCCACCCGTTTCGGCGATCCCGTGGTAATGAAAGACAGGGTGTATGTCGTCACCGCTCAGGCCGGCGAAGGCTTCACGCTCTGGAAGGAATCGAACGGCGTCTTTCAGGTGGTCAGCCGCTTCATCGAGGATAAAGCGGTATACAGCACGCACTATTACGTCAGCTTCGGTTTGCACGCCGATGCCGACCGGCTGTACGCGTGGGCAACCTGGGCGCGCGGCCCCAAGCCTCACGCCGAAATCTGGACAAGCGACGGCACCGCGGAAGGAACCGGGAAACTGTGGGAAGTGACCACCGAAAGTTATTCGGATACACCGATAACCGATTCCGCTTTCGTGGACGATACGCTCTATTTCTCCCTTCGCGACGGCGCCGGATATCGCCTGGCCGCGGCTAAAAACGGTGTTTTCTACTGGGTCCCGGGGTCCGGCTTTATCGGCGGCAAACTGGGCGTGTCCGATAACGGCCTGCTGTTCTCCATGAGCCGGGCGCCGGGAACATCCACCCTGCACGTTTTGCCTGACGACAACGCGCAACCCGTCCCCTTGTTGAACGCAAGGGACGCCCGCCACATGAAACAAAAGGCCGACGGTTTTACCTACGGCGTCGCCACGGTGTCCGGGGTCTACGCCGTCTTTCGAACCGACGGCACGCCCGAGGGCACCGAGGTTCTGGGCGAGGGCTTTGCCGATGACTGCACGGGCGTGCACGGGCGGTACATTGCCGCCATGTCGGGCGAGCTGGGTTTCCTGGAAAACGGCGAAACCACCCGAGTCGACATGAACGGCTTACCCAGGACAACCGCCATGGATGTCTATCGCGGGGGCGTTGTTCAAGACCGGTTCTATTTCCTGAGCGACGGCAAGCTGTGGGAAGGTTTTCCCGACAATGCGCTGCCCGTTGCCGAACTGGATGACGACATGATCACCCCGTGGGGGGTGGGTCAATTCGGCGTCGCCGGTGACAACGACTATTATTTCCTGGAGGGCGGTCGCAATATTTGGATGATCCGGGCCGGCAACGCGACCCGGCTTCGCCTGAACGAAAATATCGCCGCCGTACAGGCCGATGATAAGACTACCTACCTGTTCACCGATTCCTTTTTCGACAAAGGCTTGTTCACCCTGGATAGTGAGACCTTGTACCTTCGCGAGTTGGATCGCCTGCGCGTGCGCGGGGAGGCCGCCTCGGTTTTCTACCGGGACAAGCTGTGGTTCCCCAAGGTGGTGGATGACGATTTCATGCTGGCACGAACTGACGGCAACACGGTAGAAACAGTCGTTCGCTTGACGGACCGGGTCTCGGACAGAACGGCGCAAGCGGGAATTCGCGGCTATTTGGAAGCCGACGGCTACCTTTACATCGAAGCCCTGGAACCCCATCGCGTTGAAGACCGCTACGCCCTGCTTCGCTCGGTGCTCTTCCGCACCGACGGCAGCAATCGGAATACCATACGCCTGGGATACGGCGCCTTCCCCAAAGCCTTGTCCCATGGCGTCACGGCGATCCATGAAAACCGGCTCCACGTGGTCGCGGGCGACGATCTCCAGTTTTTGGCGGAGCTGGATGCGAACGCCGTCGGCTGGGAAAACAGCCCGGTGGTGGATGGGCAGATGGTATTTGCCGGAGAAAACGGGTTATGGATTACCGACGGCAGTCCCGAGGGAACAGCGCCCTGGCTTCAAACCCCCGTTCTCGCATCGCCGTTTTTTATCGGAACCCTGGGCTCCAAACTCCTGGTCGGCACCGATGCCGGCGACAAACCCGGACTGTGGGCCGTTGATCGACATGATCGAAGCCTGACGTCTCTCGGAGAGTTCTCCTCGCTCCGCCGGGCCGCCGAGGCTTCACTGAACCACGCCGGCAAGTTCTACTTCCCCGCCGAAACGGACCGGGGCGATGAGTTGTGGGTCACCGACGGCACGGTCGTGGGCACGCGCCTGGTTGAAGATCTGGAGCCGGGACCCAAAAGTTCCTATCCCACCAATCCAGCGGCTGCCGGGGATACGCTTTGGTTTCGAGCCTTCACCGGCGAGGACTGGTCCTGGTTCACGCTGACGGAGGACACGGTGGTCGAGCCGGAGCCGTTGAAGATCAGGCTGACCGCCCCGTCCCTGACGGTGGGAAGCTGCCCGCGAACCGCCTGGGTTTCGGGCGACCCGGAAGGCGCGGAGATCGAATGGGAGATTACCAACGGCCGAATCGAAGGCGACCCGACTGCCGCGAGAATCCGTTTCCACCCGACAGGCATCGAAGCCATGATCTTGAAGGTAACGGTCACTGACGGCAACCGCCGGGGCACAGCCGAACAAAGAATCGGCGTCGTGCAACTACCCCGGGACCCCTGCGCCCAGGATGCTGAAGGCGAATAGCCGGATTACCTACATGACCACCGCAAGGAACCCGGAAAAACGCACCATTAACGCTGACTTTGGGGTATTCCCGGGAGCGCCCGCGTCTCGCGGGCTGCAAGCCGTCCATTTCGCCATGGCGAAATCAGGCGGCTTGTACTTCCGATCAACAATCGCAACAGGACATACAAGCCATTGTTGAACAACCATTTAGCCCGTAGTCCGCGGACTATGGGCTAATCGCCTGTTCAACAACAACTGGCATAAACGGTGCCATTCCCCAAGAGCCTGAGAAACAAGGGGATCAAGCGCTGAACACTCCGAAATCGTCTAGTTTTCGGTATTCGAAACCGGGAAACCGGACAACAGCCAAAAAGAAAAAGCGGATCACGCCCCATGTGATAGGGACGCGAACCGCCTTTCCTTTTTGATCAACCATTCAACTCAGAATGCCGGGCCGAAAGCCTCGGTGGGGCACTGTTTATAGATTGGGAACATTTTGTGCATCGGGGTGGATGAAAAAAGAAAAAAGACCGTCAGGAAATAGCTCAAGCAAGGACGGATCGAAAATAGAGCGGACAGTGTCGCTACATTCTTCGGTGCAAAGCTGAATGGCGCAAGACTCTCTTCTCCAGTTTAAGGGCATTCGAAGTTTTTGACGAAGTTAAGGGTACGTTCAAGGTTCAGGTCGGAATGATCTTCGAGGTACGCTTCAATCGTGCGAATCGTCTCCTCGGGTTCCGCACCATATTTGCAACGGTGGTATAACACCATATTTGCCAATGAGTAATAGTAGTGGTTCATATCGCCGTCCTGAATAATGCCTTTCTGGCTTTTGAGGGTTTCCTTGAGCCCAGCCTCGTAGTCACCCGTAACCATCAAAAGCATGCCGATCAACGCCGTGGTTTGAGCCTTTTCACCTGGTGTCTCATAAGTATCCCGGCTTTCATAGGCTTCAGCTAAGGCTTCATCGTATTGTTTTTTCTCAAAAAGAAGACGAGCTGAGAGAAAGTAAGTATACCCGGAGGGTTTCTCCCCTTCTGCAGTTAGTCTATCTAGATAACCCTGCGCCGCCTCGTGCTCACCGGCATCCAAATACAACTTGGCAAGACCCGAATCGACCTGGCGGAGATTGGTTATCCTATCTTCTTCCGTGAAATATTCACTTATTTCGATTTCGTTGTAAAGCTTTCGAGCATCTAAAAGAGTTTCAATCGCTTCGGAGTTTTTCCCATTCATCCTACCTAGGGCAAAGCCCTTGATATAGGTGTAGGGGGCATCCCAGGACGGACCCCAACCGCGTGAGAGCCCTTTTTCAACCAACTCCAAACAAGCTTCTAAATTCCCTAGTTTGAGCATGGCGTACGCTGTATCCAATTCCTTATATGGGTCGAGTGGCCTTGGTCCTTTTTCTGATTGAGCAAGGCTGTATGCACTTAGCAGAAGATTTATCATAGTCAAGAATGTTTTCATCAGTTCCACCCTTTATACCTGTAGACAAAAAAAACACCGCGCAGCGAGTTGGTTTCCTTCTCAATACCAGAGTGTTTTCTCAGAAGAAGGATTATCAGAAGCGAGAATTTAGCTTGCCGAGAAGGGTTATCTATTGATCCAAAAGAGAATGTATCTATAATATTATCAGTTGAGTGATTAAACCCGGCAGCAGACTGCTTCCATGAGAATATCAATGGCTGTGCGTCTCTTCCAGGAAGAGTTACGGGGAAGGCCAAAACAATATAGAATGGAATACCATAGCTGCGAATATACCTCATTTCGGCGTTTTCAAATCCAAATAATTTGGCCCTTCTTAAGGTTTCTAGCCGCCACTTGCCTTGACAAGATCGCAAAACTCCGTTAAAGTATGGACTATTATAGAGATATTGATATCTAGACAACTCTAAATCATTAGAGACAGTAGGGTTTTTCTTATGAGTTTTAAAGCAAAAGTGATGAAAAGTGTAACAAGTATGGTTTTTGGAGAGCAAGATTATGATTTGGAACCCCGCCCCAAGATTCCTGTGAGGCCTCACAAATCGTTTGCGGCGGCAGCTGAGACTGTAACGAAATTTTGACAGTCTATCTTTCATGTTGTTTTTGTTATATTGGGGAGAAAGGCACATGAAGAAATAGTGTAAAAAAAAATCTATGCCCGCACAACAATGACTTCGGCACATCCTGTTCTTGAGCATGGTGACCCTTCCTGACCACCGGTTCTGGAAAAAGTTTTCGGTATTTAGAGGAACCGATGTGTTATAATAAAATAAGCTCAGCCGAGCCCTAACTCGGCCGAGCTTCGTTAGTCACGTAAACCACTGGGTTTATTTTGACTCTTTAGAGACTGAGTCAGCTTTAAGGACTTGCTCGCCTTTACTCGAAGCAACCCTTTGAGCTGGCTCTTTTTCTTTTCTGCGATTGGCGTTAAATTGCATCCAAGCCAGAAAAAAGACTGCTAGTTGCAAAAGCAAAGTTGCTGTCTGAAAAAAAATGCTCATCCATTTTACCTCCTTTTTCCCTCGCCACCTCCTCAAATCAACCTTGAAACCTCCTCGCCCCCACTACTTTTCCGGAGGAGGGGGCGGAGGCGGAGGCGGCCTAGTCGGTGGGGGCGGGTCATTTTCCATAAACGAGCTCGTAGTTTCAAGCTCAGGAAAAAAGGCCCCCTCCTGGGACCAACCTGGGACCGAAACAAGAATGACAATCAGAAATACGAGGATCTTTTGGATTTCCATCTAGATCACCTTCCTTGGCAGAGGTGTAAATGCCACCTAGTCTAGGTGACAACCTTGCGCAAATAAGTATACATCATCTTCCTCCCTGCAAGCAAGAGCTTTTCCGAGAAAACAGACCAAGTCTACAATATAAGACCAAGAAGCCCCCGTGAAACGAAATACTTAGAATTGAAGTCTGATACTTGAAACCCTGCTATTTCATGCTACACTTAATTAAGAGGTGTCCTCGCCTCCAGGCATTGAATACCGGGAATTGCAGGCCTGTTATTCAATGCCGCACTCTATAATTGGAATTTAGTGGTTTCAAATCGCACCATTTTTCCTCTATCTCTCAAAAAATTGCACTCTCTCAGTTTAATCAGAGGTCTTTATGGAGACAT
Source organism: Acidobacteriota bacterium (assembly GCA_030066195.1). Classification (GTDB taxonomy): domain Bacteria; phylum Acidobacteriota; class Holophagae; order Acanthopleuribacterales; family Acanthopleuribacteraceae; genus JASJCB01. The sequence continues at coordinate 28,172 of JASJCB010000019.1, read as the reverse complement.
TTTTAGATTTCTATCTTGATATCAGTCTTTATCTTGGAAGATCTCTTCACGTAATTCTCTGGTCTGGCACAGTCTTCTCACTTTTCATATTCATAGTTTTCCTATTTATGTACAGTTCTGCCTTAAGGGGAGAGCGCTGGCTATGGTTTTTAGCGTGGTCTTTTGCACTTTCCTCACTGGCCTCGATTCTATACATCAATGATAACCAATGGATTTTGATGCATACAACCTCTCTTTTACAGTATTTAATGGTGCTCTGGTCAGCAAGAAGGCTTCGTACCTTTGGGTACCTTCAAGCACGGGCAAGTCGATCACTCATCCCATTTTTTAAAAATATTCCAAACATAATTATTACGGAATGGTTGATAACTACTTACTTCATAATAGCCTTCTTCTTCCAGCTCTACTCTAGAAATACAGTTCCTTTTCAGCGTTTCCCAGAGAGTATCGTTGGTGTATATTGCATGATCAGTTTTTTCAAAGCAATGGGGACGCCTTTAAAGCGAAAAAATGCCATTTCTGCAATTATACGATGGTTTTGCATTGGATTAATTGCTTTGTTTGTAGCTGGACAGTTACTTTTCTCTCTTAATCCCTATTTAGCAAACTTAAACATGGGTTTTGGTTTTAGGGAAGCATTCCCTCACCTACCGGTTTTAGAAGCAATGGATTCTTTGATCTTCGTTGTCAATATAGTTTGGAATCTTTTCTTTTTCTTTGTTGTGCTGATTCTGGCGGGCTACGCGTCTCAAGTGTTGTCCCCGGAAAGAGATATCTTGATGGATATCAGTTTTGGTAACACAGAATATTTAGATCCTGTATGTAAAGGCGGACTTTTAGGTGCCATCGGTCGCACGGCTGGCGCCGAATATGTCGGTCTTGCAATTAGAAAGCCAGGTCACAAGAAGAACCTGGTTTCTTGGTGGGGCTGGTTTCAGAGAGACTACTTAAACAGGAAAGTGACGAAAGATGGATTAAAAAGAATCTATGAAAAAACCAAAGTAAATCCAATTTCACTTCTATATTCGTCAGATGAGCCGTCTGCACCAATTTTTAGACCCATGCCGAGGCCAGATCAAGCTGTTACCGGTTCAGTACTAAGGACCGGGGAATATCGAGTCTCGAATAACCGTCATGATGAAGAAGACAAAACCTTTTTGGAGTCGGCTCCCAACATCAATGCGTACGTAAGTGTTCCAATTATTTATCATGGCGGTGTTGTGGCTGTACTCAACGTCGAGTCGACCAGGAAACATGCCTTTTCCAGTACCACGGTCAGAAGTATCCGGCTTATGGCGAGATACCTGGCCCCAACTATCCATGCGCGACGGCAGCTAGAGGCTTTATCACTACTTAATACGCAGCTGGCGCAGGAGGTCAAGAAAGACCGACCTATGACAGACTTGATATACGCTGTAGTAGATCATGTTCATGATATTCTGGAACCCGTTGCTACTTTGATTTTTTTTCCATTTGGATTCCGAAAGTGGATCATTCTCACTTATCAGGATACCAAGGATAAAGCTCAGAAAGAAGAGCTCTATTTTTATGTGGGGGATGGCAAGAAAGAGGTTAGAGATCAACTAGAAATGGTCGATCAGGTTCATAGCGAACATCCTCTTGAGTTTCATTTCCAAAACCTTGAAAAGCTGAAACCCGAAGAAGACGAAAGTGATCCGCTTGTCAGCAGGATGGTGCTAGCTACTTTACCGCTCGATCCTCCTGGAAACCCTGCCTTGGGTCGAGAAGACTTTCTACGTAGCAGCGTTACGGCGGCCCTACATAGTACCATCATGGAAGGCGCCGAAGCACGCCTTTCCGGTAGCTTAAGCCAACTACAGGAAGTATTGGCAAAAAAGGACGTGGACTCTCCAAAAAAATGGTTCGAAGCCATTGAAATGACGGTTCAGGAAAATGGAATTCTCTGGGCGGCTGCACGCACGCTCCGTAAAGACCAAGCCGGTTTCTATGGAAGTGATGATTTGGAACAAACGCTACAAGGGTTTTTCAAGAGTCAACCCATTCGAAGCCAGGGGCGCCTATCAGTTTTCACTGGCCCCGCGGCCATAAAAGACGCCAACAGTCTTTTAAGAATCGAACTACCTGAGTCAAGGGGTGAATTATGGTTGGGTATCGAAGCAGACAATTTCTCCCAGGCCTTTGACCTCGATCACTCGCCCTGGCTGAAATATCTGGATCGATTGGCGTCCATTTCAGGCTATGCGCTGGCACGAATCGAGGTAGAATGGCTGCAGCGTCTAACTATGGATTTAGAATTGAAATCACAGCGAGCAATCCAACATACGCTTTGGCTTCATGAACTGGGCAACAAGGCCGCCGAGCTGAAAATGGGCACGGGCGTCATTGCGGAACGCATTAAAGCGGGAGATTTGGACACAGCACTGAAGAAACTTGAGGGTCTTTACGGTAGTGCCGATAATTTGTCAGTTTTGACAAAAGAAGTGATTCGACCCTTCAAAATTGAAGACGATAGAGAAGAATTCCCCCTGCGCGATGCGGTCGATCAGGCGATTACGTTTCACCGGGCGGTGCTTGATGCAAAAAAGATAAGGGTTGAACATGCCATTGGTCGGGATATTCAAGTTACAATCAGTTTTCCAATTGCATTTTTAGTGATCTCGAATCTGATTGGAAATGCTATCAAGGCTATTAAAGGCCCGAAACGTTTGATCACGCTTCAGGCCGAGCCCCTTGACCGGGAAATAGTGTGTTGTCACGTCAGCGATACCGGCACAGGTGTGCCGGTGAAACTGCGTAACCAAATCTTTGAACCTGGGTTTAGCACGGACCCAAGTCACTCCGGCGCCGGTTTGCCTGTCAGTAGAGAAGTTTTGAGGAATTTTAAGGGCGACCTGTTTCTAGACGAGAAATACTCGCCAGGAGCTCGTTTTACCATCGTTATGCCAAGAGCTTAAAGAGTTTTTAGGAGTTCACCATGGAAAAAAACAGTAACACCAGACTGGTCGCACTGCTTGAAGATAATCAAAGTTTGGGCGATACCTTGAAGACGGCTTTTGAAGGTCGTGGGTTCGAAACGCTGTTAGCAGAAAGCCAGGAGCAATTATTCGCATTGTTAGACAAGGTGAAGCGAATACCATCCGTAGTGGTGCTGGATATGAATTTGAATGCCGATAAAACCGGCGCTGAAGTAGGTCAGATGTTACGCCTTCGTTACCATGAAAACGCCCCGGAGTTCATTATCTATTCAGCCTATAACGATCCTGATTACTACAAGGCAGCCTTTCGCCTGGGAGCCGCAACCTATCTCAACAAGACCGATGTCGATCACCGTATGATCATTACCACGGCTCGTGTTCTTTCTATTCTCCGGGAGATCAGGAATTGCTCCCTGGCAATCCATGATCTTGTCACCGCATGTCTTGATTTGGGAGACGCAATTGTTCGCGTCACCAAGGGATTGTTGGTTCCTGCCCTCGAACAATTTCTGGGCGCAAAATTCACCATGCTCATGGCCGCAAACGGCAACGCCTCATGCTTTGGAGGGGACATGGATGTGCCTGCCGAACACCCAATGTGGACGCGCTTAAACCGGGAATTGACATCTATCAGGCCGCCGGCCTACTTGGATATGAAGACATGGCTGGATGACCAGGAAGAAACGATGGATCTACCGTCCAACCGATTGTCCACCGCAACCGTGGTTCCGCTTTACCAAAAAGACGAAGTACAACTCTCCATGATTATTGCAGACGGGTCCGATCGCTTTGGCAGCATGGATGAACGCGCCAGAACCCTGGCTGAAACCATTGGGACACATTTTCGGGCGCCGCTTGTCGATAACTTCTTTTCTACGACCCATGTCATGGCGGAATCGGCGATTCGACGCCGGGAGCAATTAGATGCAACAGCCAGATTCTGTTTCTATGTAGGTACAGCTCAGCAGAATATCTATGAAATGGCCGAAAGAGAAAATGAAATACCTCAAAATGCTCTTGTATTGCCTCGACTCAACGATTTAAGTCGTGGATTGCGCGACATAGGCACTCATTGGGACGCCATAAAAAATGAATCTCATACGCTCCGTCGCCTGGATGCCTTCCAACTGGTTGACCAGGCCTGGAAAAAGCTAGGTGAAAACGAAGATTTACCGGAGAACATGCTCAATCTTAGCGGCAGTTGTTACGTCCTCGCCCATGACGTTAGTTTGGAGCGCGCCATCAATCGTATCCTTGTTTGGATGATCGGCCGCCTGGACAAATATGGAGACGGCATAGCGCCTCAAATCACCATCAGCGCTTATGAAATCAACCGGCAAATGAACCGAATCAGTTTTCAAGACCAGAGTAAGCCGCTGCCGGAACCCATGATCGAGCAACTGTTACTACCTTTTAATGATACCCAATACACTGAAACCTACATTCGAGATCAAGTTGGATTATTCGAAGCCAAGTTACTTGTAGAGTGGCAAAACGCTGGAAAATTGAGTGCCAGGCGCCCGGAGCCCCCCTTGGGTAATCGGTTGGATATGCTTCTCCGCGCCGCTTGATGATGCTCACCTGAACCTTATCCGATAACACGCGGTATCAGGAGTTGTTTATGGATAGAACAATCTGGCTGAAAGAGATTGATGAGACCGCTGAGTCATGGATCGCGACAAACTTGAACCAATATGGTTTTCAAGTCAACCCAAATGACTCACCCGCTGAATGCAGCCGAGCTGTTCTGGTATGCAAAAGTGAAGACCGCGAGTTATTGTCAGAACAGGTTCATGAGATTCTTCGACAACTTAGAGAAGACCAGAGTCTGTGGGTGATTACGACAGGCATCTTGGATCGAAAAAGTATTACCAAAGATAAACGGGTATCGATTCTATCGCCGACAGGTATGTCCGTGCAACATATTGAAGACCGTTTGGTGGCAGAGTTAGCCTTGGACCTACCTTCTAACGAGGTATTTTTTGGAAACCTACTTCGGTTTTCAAAGCCCATGAGAGATTTATGTAATCGAATCAAGAAAGTAGCGAAACTCAAAGATCCCGTTTTAATTTTAGGCGAAACCGGCTCCGGGAAAGGCGTCGTTGCAGAGGAGCTACATCGACTTAGCGTCAGGGAAGGAGAATTGCTGAAGGTCAATAGTGCTGAGTTCAATGATAATGCTTTAGAAAGCGAGCTTTTTGGCCATAAAAAAGGAGCTTTCACTGGCGCAGACTCTAATCGTGTAGGATTGATTCAAGCAGCGGGTGGATCAAGCTTCTTTTTAGATGAAATCGGAGAAATGAAAATGCTACTTCAGGCCAGGATCCTCTCCGTTATTGAAGACCTCCGCGTGCGAAAGGTGGGTGACAACAATTACGAGAAGATTTCCGCCCGATTTATATTTGCAACTAGCAAGGACCTGAAAAAAGAGGTACAGGATGGAGCCTTTCGTAAGGACCTTTACCAAAGACTTCGTGTCTACACTCTGAGAATCCCTCCCTTAAGAGAACGGCGGAGCGAAATCCTCCTTCTTGCAAACCATTTCCTGGAAGCTTTTAACAGAGCTTACAAACGGAGTTTGTCTTTCACAGATCGTGCCCACGACGCTCTGTTTGCCCATCCCTGGTACGGCAACGTCCGTGAACTCAGGAGCGTCGTGTACCAAGCAGCCGGCCTGTCTGATGAGAAAGGTTTAGTCTCGGACAGTGTCCTGTTGGAGGCTCTTGATGAATCTATCGATGATAATCCTCAAGGCCAGAGTTTTCAATTCTCCGCTACTGAAGAGCCATGGGACACTGTGCAAGAACGATTACAAAAAGCATATTTCCACAAGCTGATTGCCGGAACCAAATCCATGAAGGAAGCCATGGAAATCTCCGGGTTCAGTAAGGCGCGTTTTTATGAACTCAAGAAAAAGCTGGGGCTGTAGTAGCGACCGGCTCCGCTCACTTCGCGTGGCGCGAATTTCGACTGGAGCCCGCTGGAAGCGGGCGCGCCCAGGGGTTCCTTCTTTAGGCACTCGGTTTCCCATCCGGCTACAATTCTCCGAACGGTGCCTTCCCATGTGATTTTTTTATCTACGCAAATAACGGTGACCTTGAACACCCTAACGGTGACCTGCTTTTTCGGGTGATTGCTCTATTTGCATGCCCTGTGCTACATTTGTGCAACCGGCTGTATGCGGTGATTTGAAGGATTGGGGAGAGCATGAACGGGGCCGGTTCCTTTTGCGATCTGTTGGACTTGCTGTGTCAACGCGCCCGGGATCAGGGTGAACGGTCTGCCTATACCTTCTTGAGCAATCGCGGACGTACCGAACAAACCGTTTCCTATCAAAGGCTTGCGGCTACCGTTGCCGCCGTTGCCGCCCGCCTTGCCGACTGCCGCCCCGGTGATCGCGTGCTCCTGATCTATCCGCCCGGTCTCGATTACATCGCCGCCTTTCTGGGCGCCCTGGCCGCGCGCGTCGTTGCCGTGCCGCTCTACCCGCCGCGCTCCAATCGGCACGGCGAGCGGCTCCGAACCGTCATCGCCGATTGTGAACCCGCCCTGGCTTTGGCCACCGAAAAGCTGCAACCCCTGGTCGATGAATTGATCGGCGGTCGGGACGGCGCCCCCCGTGTCGTGGTCGCTCAGGACCTGTTCGAGGCGTCGGCCGTGCTCAGTCCGCCGGCGCTGAAACCGGAAGATCCCGCCTTCCTGCAATATACCAGCGGCTCCACCGGCGATCCCAAGGGCGTGGTCGTGACCCACGGCAGCCTGATGGCCAACCAGGTCGCCATCGGCGCCGCCTTTCGGACTTCGCCTGACGATATCGGCGTCAGTTGGCTGCCCATGTACCATGACATGGGCCTCATCGGCACCGTCCTCCACGCGCTCTATCGCGGTTTCCATACCTATCTCATGGCGCCGGTCGATTTTATTCGCGACCCCCTGCTCTGGCTTCGGCTCATTCATCGCACCCGCGCCACCCTATGCGGCGGCCCGAACTTTGCCTACGCCCTCTGCGCCCAAAAGGCCGCCGGCCAAGCCGACGCCGATCTGGATCTATCCTCGTGGCGTCTCGCCTTCAACGGTTCCGAGCCGGTTCGCGCCGAAACGCTCCGAACCTTTGCCGAAACCTTCGCGCCCCACGGCTTCAATACCGATGCCTTTTTCCCCTGTTACGGCATGGCCGAGGCCACCCTGTTCATCTCCGCCGGCAAGCCCGGTCAAGGCGCCCTCATCCGTTCCTTTGACAAAAATGCCCTGGCGACCGACGGCAAAGCCAGGGCGAGTGAAGGCTCTGAACTGGTCGGTTGTGGGACGGCGGAAGCAAGACACGTGCTGGGGATTATCGATCCTGCCGAGGGCACTCCTGTCCCCGACGGAACCGTGGGCGAAATCGTCTTCAGCGGACCCAGCCTGGCCGCCGGCTACTACAACCGGCCCGAGTTGAGCGAACGCACCTTCCGTCACGTGATCGACGGCCGGACCTGGATGCGCACCGGCGACCTGGGTTTCCTTCACGAGGGAACCCTGTTCGTAACCGGTCGTCTCAAAGACCTGATCATTATCCGCGGCCGCAACCACTATCCCCAGGATATCGAAGCAACCGCCGCATCGAGCCGGCCCGAACTGTCCGCCGATCACTGCATCGCCTTCGCCGTGGACGTGGACGGCGACGAGCGCCTGGCCGCCTGCGCCGAGGTGGGCCGCGCCCATCGCAAGGACTTGGATGCTCAGACGATCATGCAGGCCGTCCGCGAGGCGGTTTCGGAGGAGCACCAGGTCGCCGTGGAGACGGTAGCCCTGATCAAACCGGGCGGCCTGCCCAAGACCTCCAGCGGCAAGCCCCGCCGCGCCGCCTGTCGTCAAGCCCTGGCCGAGGGAACCCTACCCCTGCTTGCCGTCAGCCAACCCCGCGCCGCCGAACCGATCGCCACCGCGCCGTTACAACCCCAAGAACTCCGAGCCATGAGTCCCGAGGATCGAAAGCGCAAGCTGATCGATGCGCTCAAGGACCGCGCCGCCAATGCGGCCCGCATCCCCCGCGCCGACCTGGACGAAGCCACGCACCTCAGCGCCGCCGGTCTCGACTCCATCGAGGTCATGGAACTGCAACTGGCCCTGGAATCGGAACTGGGCGCCGCCCCACCCGCCGGCCGATTCCTGGAAGGCCCCTCCTTCGAAGCCCTGGCCGAAGAACTGGCCCAACTGCTCACGGAGGATTTTAAGGAAACCCCGCCGCCGCCAAGACCCGATCCCCTGCCCCTATCCTCCGCCCAGGAACGCCTCTTTTTCATGACCCGCCTGGCCCCCGACAATCCCTTCTACCACATCGCGCTGGCCTTGCGCTTGGAAGGCCCCCTGGACCGCTCTGCCCTGTCAGACGCCCTGCACCGGCTTGCAGAAAGCCAGGAGATTTTGCGAACCCGCATTCATGCGGAAGGGGGCAACACCTGGCAAGAGCCATGCCCGAGCGAGCCGGCTCCGCTTCCCATCGAACAGGTCGCCGACGATGCCGACTGGCGTCACCGCGCCCAATCACTAATACACCAAACCTTCCCGGCCGATAAACCGCTCCTACGCACCTGCCTCTACCGGCTGAACGGCGGCGAGCACATCCTCGTCTTGGTGTTGCATCATCTCATCGCCGACGGCTGGTCCATGGGCGTGCTGGTGAAACAACTGCTCGACGCCTACAGCGGCCTGCCGCTGCCCGCGCTCGCTTTCCGATACGCCGACTACGCCGCCGCCGACCGCCGCAACCCCCGCGCCCACGAGGCAAGCCGCATCTGGTGGCGCCGTAAACTGGCCGGCCTGGAGCGTATTGAACTACTGCCGCCCGACCTTCCTCGCCGGGCCGCACCCGACTATCGCGGCGCATGCGTCCCCATCCATTTCAACCCCGAAATGACAATGCGTCTCCGCCGCCTGGCCGAACACTCCGGCGCCACCCTGTTCACCGTGCTGCTCGCCGGCTTCAAGGTATTGCTCTACCGTCTGTCCGGGATGACCGACAGTGTGGTCGGCACCTTCATGGCCAATCGTGAACGGGCCGAGGTACGCGACCTGATCGGCTATTTCGCCAACACCATCCCGCTACGCACCGACCTGGGCGGCGTGGGTTTACGCGGCGCACCCGGCTTCACCACGGTCCTGGAAAGGGTCAAGCAAACCGTGCGCGACGCCTTCACTCACCAGGCAGTCCCTTTCGAGCACATGGTGGAAGACCTGGAACTGCCCCGCGAGACCGGCAGGAACCCGCTGCTGGACATCATCTTCGTCCTCCAACAAAGCCCGCCGACGCGACAATTGGACGACGGCCTGATCGCAAGCCCCGTCCTGGACCTGGATTGGGGCACGGTGCGCTTCGACCTGGAGACGCATCTGTGGGAGGAGGCCGAGACGATCAGCGGCCTGATGGTTTACGCGACGGAGCTATACGAAGCCGAGACCATCGAGCGGCTTGCCGCGTTATTCCAAAACCTGCTCGCGGAACTCATCGATGCCCCGGATCGCGGCATCGACCTGCCGCCGTTGCCGCAAGCAGAATACGGGGACGCCGAAACCACGGCCATGGAAGCGAACCTGTTATCCCGTCTGCCGCTGATCGATGCTCTGGTCCTGAAACGCGAACAGGAAACTACCGCCTTTGTCGTTCCGCAGCGACCCATAACCGCATTCGAATTGGAGAACCTGGCCGGGGAACGTTTGACCAACGGTGCACCGGACGGATTTGTGGTGGTGGACCGTTTACCGCTTCTGCCGGACGGCCGCGTCAATGCGCATCAACTGCTGAGACACCCGGTCATGACCCGGGACCGACTGAAGCGGTGGGAACAACAACTGGCCGACCTGAACGGCGTGGAAACCGTAAGCCTGTCCACGGCCCAGGAAGCAAAACCCCCCGCTCGGCTGCACCGCTTCGACCTGGCTCCCCCGCGCACCCGCACCGATGCGGCAACGGCCCAACTGCCGCAAGCCGACCGGATCGATTGGAGCGGCCCGCCCGCACTGAACCACGGCGATCCGCTCGTCATCCCGCCGGACGCCCCGCAAACCCTGGGCGAGGCCCTGCAACGCACCGCCCGACGCTTCCCGCAAAAGGGCATTACCTTTGTCCTGGAGGACGGCGGCACGGACTTCATGACCTATCCGCAACTGCTGTTACAGGCGCAACGCCTGCTGAGCGGGCTGCGGAGCCAGGGCCTGAAACCCGGCGATGCGGCGATCCTGGTGACGGCGGATCTAAAGCGGCACCTGCCCACCTTCTGGGCCTGCGTGCTGGGCGGGTTCCGGCCGGTGACCGTGGCCGTGCCCAACGCTTTCGACGCCGATAACAGCGTGGTGCGCAAGCTGGTCAACACCTGGAACCTGCTGGACCGCCCCGTGGTGCTCACCGCGCCGGAAGTCATGACGCCGCTACGGGAGGCCGCGGTTCTGGACGACCCGCGCCTCATCGATACGGAAACGCTCCTCGGCGAACCCGATACGAACCATCATCAGGTGGAACCGGACGACATCCTGTTCTTCCAATTGACCTCCGGCAGCACCGGCGTGCCCAAGTGCATCCAGGAGACCCATCGCGGCGTCCTGGCCCATATCCACGCCGCGCGCGCCTTCAACGGCTACAGCCCCGACGACGTCACGCTCAACTGGCTGCCCATGGACCACGTGGTGCCTATCCTTACCTGCCACCTGAAGGACACCGTGCTGGGCAATCACCAGGTCGAGGTTCCTACGAGCCGTGTGATCGCCGACCCGCTACGTTGGCTCGACCTGTTGGAACGTTTCGAGGTAACGCATAGTTGGGCCCCCAACTTCGGCTTCAAACTGGTCGCCGCCGAGTTGGAACAACAACCCGAGCGCCGTTGGGACCTTTCACGCGTCAAGTTCCTGATGAACGCGGGCGAGCAGGTCACCGAACCGGCCGTGGCCGATTTCGTGCGCGCCCTGCAACCCCACGGCCTGCGCGCCGACGCGGTGCAACCCGCTTTCGGCATGGCCGAGGTCTGCACCTGCATGACCTGGAACAACCACAACCCGCCCGAGGCGGCCTTCTTCCACTTCAGTAAGGCGTCGCTGAGCGGTAAGCTGCATGCGGCGGAGGCGGAATTGAACCCGGCCGAGGTCATTGCCTTTGCCGACCTGGGCCCGCCGCATCCGGGCGTGTCCATCCGCATCGCGGACGCGCAAAACCGGGCGCTGCCGGAAGACACCATCGGCCGCCTGCAAATCAAGGGGCCCGTGGTCACCCCCGGCTACTTCCGCAACCCGGAAGCCAACGCCGATGCGTTCGTGGGCGACGGCTGGTTCAACACCGGCGACCTGGGCCTGATGCACAACGGGCGCCTGGCCGTCACGGGCCGCGAAAAAGAGATGATCATCATCCACGGCGCCAATCATTACTGTTATGAGATCGAGGACATCGTGGGCCGTTGCGAAGACGTGAAGACCGGTTTCGCCGCCGCCTGCTCGCTGCCCGACGATCTTACCGGCACCGAGGTTCCCGCAATTTTCTTCTCGCCCGTAAACACGGCCCGATCGGACCAAATCCGCACCATCCGGCGGATTCGCACCGCCCTGGTCGCAAGCGTGGGCATTACGCCCGCCCATGTCATCCCCATCCCGGCCGACCGCTTCCCCAAGACCACCAGCGGCAAGATTCAGCGTACGCGCCTGAAAAAAGAACTCCTGGCCGGAACCTTTCGCGAGACGCAACGCCTGCTGGATCTCCACGAGGGCAACGCCGACACCCTGCCCGACTGGTTCGGTCGCGTCGCCTGGGTCGCCGCCGTCAATCGCCCCCGGCTGAAGGACCCCCGCCGCCTGTTAATTGTTCCCGATCAACACGGCCTGGGCGCGGCCCTGCAAGCGTCGCACGGCGATCGCGCCCGCGTACTGCTGCCCGGGGAAGATCCCGCCGATGTCCTGACCGACTTCCCGGCCGATCACCTGATCCACCTGAGCTACTATCGAGGCTTCAACGGCGCCCTGGAAACAAGACCCGACACGGGTTGGGACCTGATCGAACTCTTCCAGGCCCTGGCCGGGGCCGAACGCCGTACCCATCTCGCCCTGACGGTGGTCACCGCGCACGGCCGCTCGGTCGACGCGGACGATTCCATCACCCTGGCCAATAACCTCCTGTCCGGCCTGCTCAAAACCATGTCCCGCGAAGCGCCCTGGCTGCACATCCGCCACGTGGACCTGCCCATGGCCTCCGCAGAGACCAACCTGCCGCACCTGCTCGCGGAACTTACCGATCCAAGCCGGGAACCGGAAAGCGCCTGGCGCGGCGGCCGTCGCCTGGTTCCCCGCATCATGCCGGCGGGCCTGCCCAAACGGCCGCTCGCCGAAAAACCCTCATTTGTGCACGGAGGTCGCTACCTGATCACCGGCGGGCTGGGCGGTATCGGGGCCGAGGTCGCCGGTTTCCTGCTGAACCGCTACGAGGCCGACCTGTTGTTGCTCGGTCGCTCGCCTCTGCCGGGGGAACAGCCGTCGGGCGATAAAGCCGCTGAACGCCGTTTCCACCGCTACCAATCGCTGAACCGCATGAAAGGCCGCGTCACCTACGCATCCGTGGACATCCGCGATCCCGCCGCCCTACGCGAGGCGTTGGACCGGCACGACTTTCGCCCGGACGGCATCCTCCACCTGGCCGCCGTCCTGGAACCCCGTCCCCTCTTGGAAGAAACCCCCGAGACCTTCCGAACCGCCGTCGGTACCCGTGTGCTCGGCGCGCTCGCCCTGGCCCGACTGCCGGTCTCGAAGGACGCCGTCTTCGTCAATTTCTCCTCGGTCAACGGTTTCTTCGGCGGCGCGGGTGTCGCCGCCTACGCGGCCTCTTGCAGTTACGCCGACGGCTTCACCGACTGGCTGGCCAGGGAGGGGAAACACCGCGCTTACGGCCTGGCGTGGAGCATGTGGGAGCAAGTGGGAATGAGTCGCGGCCTGCCTACCGAACCCGCCGCCGCCCTGGGTTTCGCGCCTATCGACAGCCGACGCGGCATGCTCAGTTTCGAGGCGATCCTTCTACGCCAACCCGATAACCTGCTCATCGGCCTGGACCGCACCAGGGCCCACGTGGCCGGCAGCTTCAGCGGTATCGCGCCTGCGCGGGAGACAGTCCTTCAAGCACACTACAGCGCCCCGCAACCCCTGCCGACGCCCTTTACCGACCTGATCTTGCGGGACGCGTTCGGCGCCCCGATTCCCGGCCGTTGGCTTTACAGCCAGGACCGAACGACAGCCGAGGAAAGCCCCCGTCCGGCAACCGCGAGCGGTCTGGAAAAAGAAATCGCCCGTATTGCCGGCGAAGTACTGGGCGTGACGTCGCCGGGCATTCACCAAAGCTTCTTCGAACTGGGCGGACATTCTCTGCTGCTCACGCGGTTCCATGCGCGCCTCACCGAGGAACTGGACCTGAACCTGACCATGGTCGACCTGTTCCAATATCCCACCATTGCCGCTCTGGCCGCGTTTGTGGAACAACGCCACAAGCCGGCCACCGCCGTCGTGACCAGAATGACACCGGTTTCTGACGATATCGCGGTCATCGGCATGGCCTGCCGCTTTCCCGGCGCCGACAACCCCGAAACCTTTTGGGAGAACCTGCGCGACGGCGTCGAATCGATCCGCTTCTTCTCCAAGGACGAATTGGCCTGGTTGGGAGAAACCGCGCAACAACCCGGCTATGTGCCCGCCAATCCCGTGTTGGAAGATATCGAGACCTTCGACGCGGCATTCTTCCAAATCAGCCCCCGCGAGGCCGCGCTCATGGACCCGCAGCAGCGCGTCATGCTCTACCTGGCTTGGGAAGCCCTGGAATCCGCCGGTTACAAACCCGGCGACGGTCACGGTCCGGTCGGCCTGTTCACGGGCGTGGGGACCAATACCTACCTCTACAACAATATCGCGCCGCAACGGCCGGTCTCGGGCAACAGGGAACATTTTCAGGCCATGCTGGCCAACGACAAGGACTTCGCCGCCACGCGCGTCGCCTACAAGCTGAACCTGCGCGGCCCGGCGATCACGTTGCAAACCGCGTGCTCCACCTCGCTGGTCGCTTTGCACCAGGCCTGCAAAAGCCTGCGCGACGGCGAATGCGACATGGCTCTTGCCGGCGGCGTATCCGTTCGGGTACCGCAAAATATCGGCTATCGATACAGCGAGGGCCTCATCTTCTCGCCGGACGGACGCTGCCGGGCCTTCGACGAGCGGGCCGGCGGCACCATCGTGGGCAACGGCGGCGGTCTGGTCCTGCTGAAACCCCTGGAAGCGGCCCGTCGCGACGGCGACCCCATCCTGGCCGTGGTCAAGGGCAGCGCGGTGAACAACGACGGCGCGATGAAGGTGGGCTACACCGCACCCTCGGTAGAAGGCCAGGAGTCGGTGATCCGGGCAGCCCATCGGGATGCGGATATTCAGGCGGACAGCGTGACTTATGTGGAAGCTCACGGCACCGGCACCCCGCTGGGCGATCCCATTGAAATTGCCGCGCTCACCCGGGCCTTCAACACCGGCCGCGAGGGCTTCTGCGCGGTGGGTTCCGTCAAGACCAATATCGGCCACCTGGACACCGCCGCCGGGGTTGCCGGCTTGATCAAAACCATCCTGGCCATGCAGCATCGCCAACTGCCGCCCAGCCTCCATTTCAACAAGCCCAATCCCAATATCGACTTTGCCGCCGGGCCGTTTTACGTGAATAACCGGCTGACCGATTGGGAGAAAGGCGCGCACCCCAGAAGGGCGGGCATCAGTTCGTTCGGGATCGGCGGCACCAACGCTCACGTGGTCTTGGAAGAAGCGCCGCAAGCGGCAGAGGTAGAGGCAAACCGGGTCAACCTGCTGACGCTTTCCGCCAAAAGCCCCGAGGCCCTTGCTGCCCTGGTGCAACGCTTTGCCGATCGCCTGCGCGCACCCGCCGGCCCGCCGTTAAGCGATCTTTGCCACACCAGCCATGTCGGCCGCACGACCTTCGACGTCCGCCTGGCCGTTGCCGCCGCCGATGCGCCGGCCATGGCAACCGCGCTGGAGAAGCGCAAGTCGACCGTGAAGGCAGAGCAGGCCCCCGAGATCGTGTTTCTGTTCACCGGCCAAGGCGCGGAATACCAAGGCATGGGGCGGGAACTGTACCGCGAGTTCCCGGTCTTTCGCGAGGCGTTCGACCGTTGCGACCAGTTACTGCGCATGCACTTGGAACGGCCCCTGGAGAGCTTGCTTTGGGGCGATAACCCCGGGTTGGAACACACCATCTACGCCCAGACCGGCTTGTTCGCCTTGCAATACGCCCTGGCCAGGACCTGGGAATCCCTGGGATTGCGTCCGACGGCGGTCATGGGCCATAGCGTCGGCGAATACGCGGCTGCCGTGGAGGCCGGCATCCTGGCATTGGAACCCGCGCTGAACCTGCTGGCCGCCAGGGCCAGGCTGATGCAATGCCTGCCGGGGGACGGTTCGATGATTGCCGTGTTTGCCGGATTGGATCACCTCACCGATATCCTGGAGAACGAACCCGAGGTCACCGTGGCCGCCTTCAACGGTCCCACCCACACGGTGCTGTCCGGTCGACGCGAGCCCGTGGAAGCCGTGCACAAGCAGTTGACGGAACGCGGTCTGCACGTTGCCGGCCTTTCGACAACCCGCGCCTTCCATGCGCCGCTGCTGGACCCCATGCTGGATAGTTTCGAGACCGAGGCGCACCTCCCGGACTATCACGCCCCCAAGATTCCATTTATTTCCGGTCTCACCGGCGCCGTCCTGGATACGGCGCCCGATGCCGTCTACTGGCGCCGCCAGACCCGTGAACCGGTTCGCTTCGAGGCGGGCATGCGCCTGTTGTTGGAAAAGGAGAACCGGCTGTTCGTGGAATTGGGACCGCACCCGGTGCTCTGCGGCCTGGGCCGACGACTTGCCGGTCGCCGCGATATCTGGTTACCGTCGCTGCACCGTGATCGCGACGGCGCAGTCGCGTTGCTGGAGAGTCTGGGTCAAGCCTGGTCCGTCGGCTGTGCTGTAAACCTCGAAAGCCTGACCCGAGATCGACCGGCCCGACGCGTACCCGCGCCCACCTATCCCTTCCAAGGCAAGCGTCATTGGATCGAACCCCAACCTTTGCTTACGGCCCAAGCGGCCCCCGGAGTTACCGAGATGAATGCTGATGCACCCACACCTCCCGATCGCGCTTCGCGCATCCTGACCGGACTACACGCGCTGATGGTGGAAATCTTGAAGGCAGATCCCCAGGACATCGGCCCCGATGATTCGTTCATGGAATTGGGCGCGGACTCCATCGTGTTGGTGGACGCCACCCAGGCCATCGAGCGCGAGTACGGCGTCAGTTTGAAAATCCGCCAGTTCTTCGAGGACACCACCGATCTGCGCAGTCTGGCCGCCTGGCTGAATGCCCAACTGCCGCCGGAGGAAGCGGAAGCGCCGCCGCAACCCGAACCCGCGCCCGCAATCGAAGCGCCGCAACCGGCCTCAACCATCCCCCCGGTCCAAGTGGCGCCGGTGCAACCCACAAGTCCGCCGCCCGCACCGACTACAACCGCCGTTCCGGTGAGTGACCTGGCCGGTTTGATGCAAGCGCAACTGGAAACCGTCTCGCGCACGCTCAACGACGTGGTGCGGCAACAACTGGCGGTTCTGCAAGGGGGCGTCGCCACGCCGCAAACGGCCGCAACGACCCCGCCCAAGCCCGCACCGCCGCAACCGGAGACGAAACGGCCCGCAAATGCCCATGTCAACCTGCCGGTCAAACCGGCCGAGGTAGCCAAAACTGCCGGCGTGCGCTTCAAGGACCGGCAACAGCAACACCTGGACGACCTGGTAACCCGGTTCACCCAAAAGACCAAGGGCAGCAAGGCAAGCGTACAGCAATACCGGGGCGTGTTGGCCGACAGCCGCGCCGCCATGGGTTTCCGCTTCTCCATCAAGGAAATGCTGTATCCCATCGTGGGCAAACACTCGCAAGGCTCGCGCATCCTGGATGTGGACGGTAACGAATACGTTGACGTAACCATGGGCCAGGGCGTGAATTTTTACGGCCATAACCCGGCATTCGTGACGGAGGCGCTGCAGGAGACGCTGGACAACGGCATTCACCTCAACCCGCGCTCGGAACACATGGGTCAGGTGGCCGAAATGATCTGCGCCATGACCGGTATGGATCGGCTGGCCATGACCAACTCCGGCACAGAGGCCGTCATGACCATGATGCGCCTGGCTCGCGCCGCCACCGGACGTAACAAAATCGTTATCTTCGAGGGTTCCTACCACGGCCATGCCGATCACACGCTGGCCCTGCCGCCCAACGAACCCGACGCATTGCACGCCTTGCCGGTTGCCGCCGGTACGCCTCCCGGCGCCGTGGAAGATGTGATCGTGCTGGATTACGGCACGGACCAATCGCTGGAGTTCATCCGCCGTAACGCACACCGGCTTGCCGCCGTGATGGCCGAACCGATACAGAGCCGTTTCCCGGATCGGCAACCCGCCGAGTTCCTGCGCGAGGTTCGCAAGATCACCGCCGATAACGGCGCCCTGCTGCTGTTCGACGAAATGCTCTCCGGGTTCCGCTGTCATCCGGGGGGCGCCCAGGCCTACTTCGATATTCGCGCCGACCTGGCCACCTACGGCAAGATCATCGGCGGCGGCATGCCCATCGGTATCGTGGCGGGCAAGGCGCACATCATGGACGGCATCGACGGCGGCTCCTGGCAGTACGGCGACCGCTCCTTCCCTGCCGCCGAGCGCATCTTCTTCGGCGGCACCTTCTGCTTCCATCCCATGGCCATGGCCGCCGCTCACGCCACGCTGGTGCAACTGCAAAAGGACAGCCCGCAAATCCAGGAAGATCTGAGCAGGCGGACGCACCAACTGGTAACGCGCCTGAACACATTCTTTGTCGACTACGAAATCCCGGCGCATATCATGCATTTCGGCTCGCTGTTCCGCTTCTCCTTCAAGAGCAATATGGATCTGCTGTTCTATCACCTCTTGGACAAGGGCGTGTACCTGTGGGAGGGCCGCAACTGCTTCCTGTCGACGGCCCACGACGATGAAGATATCGAGTTCGTAGCCCGCGCCGTGGAGAACGCGGCGATAGAAATGCGCGAGGGCGGCTTCATCGCACCCTGTGACCGCGCGCCGAACTTGCAACCGGCCGTCTTCCCCAAGCGGGTCTTCGGCGGCGGGGAGATCACCCTGAAGCGGCGACCGCGCAAGGCTCGTACGAAACCCGCCGGGGATGCGCGGGGTTTCTGGCAGAGGCACGATACGGGGGCGCCGCTGGCCGGCAACCAGACGCGCACCCTTCAATTGACGGCGAACGCGGATCGGGACGTGGACTTCAGCCTGTTCTACTTCGGCACCTATCCCAGTGAAGCTTACGATCAGAAATACGACCTGCTGTTCAAGGGTGCGCGCTTTGCAGATACCCACGACTTCAGCGCGGTCTGGGTGCCTGAGCGCCACTTCCACAGCTTCGGCGGCTTTTCACCCAACCCCAGCGTGGTGGCCGCCGGTTTGGCCAGGGAGACAAAAAACATCGAGATTCGCGGCGGGAGCGTGGTGTTGCCGCTGCACAATCCCATACGGGTGGCCGAGGAATGGTCCGTGGTGGACAACCTGTCCGGCGGGCGCGTGGCCGTGGCCTTTGCTTCCGGTTGGCATCCCGACGATTTTGTCTTCGCCCCGGAAATCTACGGCGAGCACCGCGAAACCATGTTCCGTGAAATCGACACCGTGCGCGCCCTGTGGCGGGGGCAAAGCGTGCGCGTGCACAACGGCGACGACAAGGAGATTTCGGTGAACCTGCACCCCTTGCCGCTGCAAAAGGAGTTGCGCACCTGGATCACCGTGGTCAACAACGGCGACACCTTCGAGCGGGCGGGCCGCATCGGCGCGGGTGTGCTGACCAACCTCATCGGCCAGAGCTTGGAGAACCTGGCCGCTAATATTCAGCGCTACCGCAATGCGCTCCGGGAAAGCGGCTTCGACCCGGCGAGCGGCCACGTGACCGTGATGCTGCACACCTTCGTGGGCAAGGACTTGGAAGTCACCCGCGAGGCGGCGCGGCAGCCCTTCTACGATTACCTGCAGAATTGCGTGGGCCTGTTCAAGAAACTGGCGGTAAGCCAGGGGTTGGATATCGACCCGGATAAACTGGACGCGGACGATCGCGAGTTTATTATGGGTAAGGCTTATGATCGCTACGTGGCGACAAGCGCCCTGATCGGCACGCCGGAATCTTGCAGGCCCGTGGTGGACAACCTGCTCAGCCTGGGCGTGGACGAGATTTCCTGCTTTATCGACTTCGGCGTGCCGGTGGATATCGCCGTGGATCACCTGCCCCATCTCAGCCGCCTGCGCAATCTCTACAAGAATCGAAACCGCGAGGAGGCCGCCCCGCAAACAGTCGCCGAACCCGCCGGTCCGCCGCCTGTAGATGAGCCTCGGCGCTATCCCGTCTCAACGGCGCAAAAACAACTGTTGATTCTGTCGCGTATGGACCCCAAGGCATCGTCGGCTTATATCGAGTCGGTGCACATCAATCTGAAAGGACGGTTGGACGTGGAAGCCATGCGCCGTGCAGCGGCCGAGGTGGTGCGGCGTCACGATGCCTTACGCACCGGATTCGATGAAGACTGGGAACATCAGTTCGTCACTCCGCCGGGAGATTTCGAGGTGCCCGTGGTTGACTTCGAGACCGAGCCGAAAGTGGCGGCCTGGCTTTTGAAACAACAGGAGGCGCCGTTCGATCTGCAAGAAGGATCGCCGATTCGCGTGCTCATCCTGCGTCGCGCCGACGACGAATTCCTGCTGGTCCTGTCCACGCACCACATCGTGGTGGACGGCTGGTCGCTGGACCTGGTGCTGCACGAGATCTGCACCTTCTACAAGCACTTCGTCGGCGAGGGAGACCCGCCGCAAACCATCCCGCAACCCTTCTCGGATCACCTGGCTCGGCAGACGGCGCAATTGGCGTCGGGCGACCTGGAAGCGCAACGCCGATACTGGATGCAACGCTTCGAGGACGGTATCGCCGAACCGGCCCTGCCCCTGGATTTCTCCCGACCGGACCGCCCCGATTTCTCCGGCGCCCGTCTGACGTACCCGTTGGACCCGGACCTGGCCGAAAGAGTTCCGGCCGCCGGGCGCACCCAGGGCCTGACACCCTTCATGACCCTGTTCGGCGCCTTCACGCTGCTGCTGCATAAAATCATCGACAGCCGCGAGATGGTCACCGGCATATCCGTCGCGGGCCGACCCATGGATGACACGCGGGCCCTGGTGGGTTACGTCTCGAACCTGTTACCCATCCGCACGGTTCTGGACGAGCGCGACATGGCCGGCTTCATGAAGGCCGCGAGAAGCGTACTGCTGGAAGCCTTCGACCATCAGGACTACTCTTTCGCCGACCTGCTGCAAAACCTGCGGGAGGAATCGGGGGACGCGGGCGCGGTCAACGTGGTGTTCAATATGGACAAACCGGTGCGACTGCCGGACCTGGCCGGGGTCAGCGCGGAAATCCTGGAACGCGAGACCAACCATGCCCGCTTCGACCTGATGCTGAATGTCTTGGATATCGACGGAAAACTGGTGCTTGAATTCGACTACCGAACCGGCTTGTTCAAAGGCGAGACCATCCAGCGCATTGCGGGTTGGTTCGAACAACTGCTGCGCCGCTTTGCCGACGCCCCGGATACGCGGCTGGACGCACTGAGCCTGCTGACGGAAAACCAACGGAAAGACATCCTCGATGCCTGGAACCTATCCGGCAAGGCAACGCCGGATGAACGCTGCATCCACGAGGCGTTCACACAACAGGTCGCGGCGCATCCCAATCAGATCGCGGTGGAAAACGCGGCGGGCGCGACGCTGACCTACACCCAACTGGATAGCGCGAGCGCATCTTTAGCCGCCATCCTGGCCGAACGCGGCGTGGAACCCGAAACCGTGGTCGGCCTATGCCTGGACGATGTTCCGGAAGCGGTAACGGCCATGCTCGCAATCCTACGTGCGGGCGGGGCCTACTTGCCGCTATCGCCCGATTGGCCGCGTGAGCGTATCGACAACATGCTGCAAGACGCCGGAACCGCGCTCTGCATCACCCACCGGACCGATCTTGCGGTTGACTGCCTGCCGCCGGAAGCCGAAAACGCGCCCGCGCCGGTATGCCGCACCAACCCGCATCACACGGCCTATGTGATCTACACCTCCGGCTCCACCGGCGAACCCAAGGGCGTGGTCGTACCTCACCACGCCGTCATGCGCCTGGTGTATCCCGACGGCTTTGCCAAAACCCAAGCCGGTGACCGCTTCGCCCAGTTGGCGCAACTGTCCTTCGATGCCGCCACCTTCGAGATCTGGAGCGCCTTGACCAACGGAGGCTCGGTCATTGCGCCGGAACGGAATATCCTCCTTGAACCGACGCGGCTGGCCGAATGGTTTTTGGATCGGGACATCCACCACGCCTTCCTCACCTCGGCGCTGTTCAACAACACGGCAGCGGAACAACCCGGCGCCTTTTTCAACCTGAAAACCCTGCTGGTGGGCGGCGAAAAGCTGGACCCGGAAAGCATCGATACGGTTCTGGAGATGGGACCGCCGCAAAACCTGCTCAACGGCTACGGCCCCACTGAAAATACGACCTTTACCACCACCCACTTTCTGGAACCGGACGACGGCTGCCCCATCGGCAAACCCATTCACGGCAGCACCGCCTACGTGGTCGATCGAAACCTGCAACCGGTCCCGCCGGGCATTGCCAGCGAACTGGTTTCCGGGGGACTGGGCCTGGCTTCCCGCTACCTGCAAAGACCTGGATTGACGGCGGCAGCTTTCATCCCCAACCCGTTTTCGGACGAGCCGGGCGCTCGCCTGTACCGTACCGGCGACGTGGTGCGCGCCCGAGAGGACGGCACGATCGAATTCCTGGGCCGCCGCGATCACCAGGTAAAAATTCGCGGCTTCCGCATCGAACCGGGCGAGGTAGAGGCAACCCTGAACCGCCACCCGGGCATCGACGCCGCCGCGGTCGTGGTGGGCCGTCGCGACGGAGAACACTTCCTGGCCGCCTGGTTAACCCCGGGCAGCTTGAACATCGACGTCGTTCGCGACTGGCTGCGAACGCGCCTGCCGGAATACATGATCCCGGCCAGGTTCAGTGTCTGCGACAGCCTGCCCCTGACTCGCAACGGCAAGCTGGACCGCGCCAAACTACTGCGCGAACTACCGAAACAGGCCGTAGCCAAACACCAGACGGTAGCCCCGCGCAACCGGCTGGAAAAGGAGTTGACAGAAATCTGGAACGAGGTTCTGGACCAAGAGACGGTAGGGGTCACCACCGACTTCTTCGACCTGGGCGGCCACAGCCTGTCGGCCACCCGAGTCATCAGCCGAATCCTGGAAACCTACAGCGTCGAAATCCCGATCTCGGAATTCTTCGAACAACCCACGATCGCGGCCCTGGCCAGATGGATCACCGCCAACGGCGGCACCCTACAAACCGAACCCGACAGCGCCGATTTGGTGGAAATCGATTTATAAAATGGAGATAGCACAGCATCCAAACATGAATTACTTCCTTTGTGCGCCGTGGAGAATTCTAAGGAGGATCACCCGGTCATCCTCGACACGATAAACAAGAATTAACGGGGTCTTTGAAACAACCCACTCTCGGGTTCCCTCAACCCGACCGGGTCGCCCGATTCTCGGAAAATCCTCCAATCTCAGAGTCGCTTCCCATACTTTCTGAGCGGTAGCGTGAGCCGCGCCCGGCTGATCTGCTGCCGTTTCGATATAGCCTACAATACGCTCGAAATCATGCAGGGCTCTTTTAGTCCAACGAGCCTTCACATGTTACTCCCCAGCGCCCGAAAGCCGATCTTACCTCATCATCGGAGGCAAATTCACCGGCATCCGCTTCGGCAATGCCTTCCTTGATAGCGTGTACAGCACGCTCATCCTCATCCAAAACACGTTCGATTGCTTGTTCCAGGAACCATGACTTCGAACGCCCGCTTTGCAGCGCCAACCTCTCCAACTTTGCGTCCATTTCAGGGCTGATGTGAATGGATGTCTGCATGATTCCTCCTTTTCTCTGCCTCATTGAATAATATACCAAAGACAGCTCTTGTCCGACATCATACCGAAAGAAAACTGGTTGAATTCCTTGAGAATTTCTCCAATCTGACAACTTTCAAGCAGACACGAGAGTCCCCCATCCCGCGCGCATGCAAGCCGAGAATCGCCCTCCGGGCGAGGCGAGGCGAAAACCCTGGGCGCGCACGCATCCTGCGTGCATGCAAGCCGAGAATCGCCCTCCGGGCGAGGCGAGGCGTATTGCTTGGTCTTAACTTGTAAGCGGCTTTTTAATAACCTCTTAGCCCATGTTCTTCCCACGCAATGCACGCAGGATGCGTGCGCGCCCAGGAGTAATGATATTTATCGAAATGGATATTCAAGTCTTCGGCAATCAGGTATCCAGTCATTCCCCAGACCTTAGAACTGTAAGTTCAGGCACTCAGTGAGGAAACTGCTTGGCATGCCGTAACAGATTCTCATGGTAGAGTACGGTAGGAGAGAAAAGCTCTGAAACACCATCGAACCCGGAGGTTACCCTATGAGAAATGAGATCATAAGGCCGTTTGTGGAAAGGATTTTGAAAAGATTGCAATATCCTCAAACACCCATTGTGATCGACCTCGTACTTCAGGCCATCAAAGCTGAGAATGACCTTCGCGAGGTCTATAATCGGATTGTGGCTGAAAACGATCATGATACGGTGAACCGGGAAATAGGCCGTTGCGTAAGAGAACTGACGGACTTCACAAGTACGGAAAAGACCCAGAGAACCAATGTCTCCTTTGCCAAAACATTCACACTACTGATTCCAAAACAAAAAGCTGAGATTGATGAAGGTATTCTCGCCGTTTATGGTGACGAATTCACCCAGAAACAAGCCCGCAAGGTGCTTCCCATTCTGGTGCGCCAGGCCGAAGCTGCACAGATTATATATTACGGTGTCCTAGCCAAAGAAATAGGCATACCCAATCATCGCAATTTGAATACGATTCTTGTGGCAATTGGAAACGCTTTGTCCGCTCTTGAAAAACAATGGCAGGAACCAGTGCCGCCGCTACAATTCCTCGTTGTCAATAAAGATACGGAACTACCCGGTGAAGGCGTCTCGCCCTTCAGCCCTGATCCTGTTGTCTTTAGAAAAGCCAATCAAGAAAAACGGCGTCGCATTCAGGACAAGATTCTTGAAAAGGTATACGATTACCCGAAATATTCTGAGCTCCTGAGCTTTTTCGGATTGGAGCGCAACAGGATTGAGTGGCGGGAGAAAAAGGAGCTTTGTGGTGATCACTATAAATATGGCAGTGGCGGCGAAGGCCCCCAACATCAGGCCCTGAAGAACCATATTGCTCAAAACCCGGGTAGTGTGGGGTTGACGACCAAAAAGCCGGGAATAATTGAATATGGCTTCCCTTCCCAGGATGCGATCGACGTAATGTTTTGTAATGGGAAAAACTGGACCGGAGTCGAAGTAAAACCCTACACCTCTGATGATGCTGATCTGGAGCGCGGGCTCTTCCAATGCATCAAGTACCGTGCTCTGGCCGAGGCGGTATGCAAGGCAAAGGGCTGTCGCCGAGACATAGAAGTGATCCTGGCTGTTGGGAGAGCCTTTCCGCAATCGCTGATGCCCTTGAAGAATATCCTGGGTGTAAAGGTGGTTGACAATATTCGCACGCCCGAAACCCAGAGTAGGAAGTAACCTAAACCAAGCTTTGCGCCGGAGGCAGAAATATTTGGTTAGTTCGCTGATGCCGAGGCCGCCTAATTTCGCCTCGCGGCGAAATGGACGGCTTGCTGCCCGCGGACGCCGGCGCTCCCGGGAAGACCTCATAGCCGGCTCTCGAGGGGAGAGGGTGAGCAAAGCACCCCTGAGCGTGCATGCTGCCGGCGTACATGAAACGAAACAGGCACAATGGCCAACCGCATAATTGTATTTTCGAAGCATCTGGGGGAAACATCACTCTAAATCCTTCTCCAGAATATGAAACTCCCCGTCTATTTTTCCAGACAGAAATCTGAGATTTCAGAGCGTAACAAGGAATCTGAAGCCGGCAATGCATCTGATTCCGAGTTTATAATTGGTACCATAATTGCTCAACCAATCATCACCTTATTGAATTCCTTGTAACTGCCCCACTTGCGATCACGAGAAAACAGGATGAAATTTTCATGAAATATATTTCTATCGCCGTGCTATTTGCTTTCCCAATGGTTTCTCCAGCCCAGCCGACGTGCACCGCCGATAACTGCGACAGCCTGATTGCACCCGATCTCTTTCGTCAATACGGCTTATGGCCGAATGAAATCGGGGCAGATTGCAATAACGATGACCTGGCTGACATTCTTGACCTGATCTGTTTGAACAATCAGGTTCCTCGGCCGGCCTTGACACCGCTTGCCGGCCAAACCGTGCTTTCCGGCACTACCTTGGAACTGGTATTGACCGCAAATAACCCCAATGCCGGTTCGCTGGAATTCGCTGTTGAGCCCCTACCGGCCAATGCCTCCCTCGATCCCCGGAGCGGAATCTTTTCTTTTTCTCCCACTATCGATCAGGTTGGCGTCCTCAATCTTCAATTTAGGGTAGACGACGGCTATTTTAAAGACACGAAAAGCGTCCCAATTGACATTGTCGGTCTCACCCGGTTGCTGAATACGTCACCTGCCGACGGGGAAACCGCGGTGGCTGTCACTCGTGAAACCATTCTCCGTTTCAATACGCCGATCGATGCCGGCACCATACACACCGACAGTATCTTTGCCGAGTTCGGCGGACAATCCATCCCCATCTTCTACCACCAATCCGGTGATGGAAAAAAATTGACGCTCTTTTATCAGGAGGGCCTGCCCGGTAGTGCAAGAGTCCGACTTTCCATAGACGGCAATCTTCTTCGCAATGAATTGAACCAACCGGTAGATGTGGACCAGGACGGACTTCCGGGCGGATTCGCGGTCATCGATTTCGACACACTTGGTCTTTCGCTGATTCCAAATACCGCCGTATGCGGCCGCGTTTTTGCCTCTGAACCGATCAAAGCGGGAGCCATGGACGGTTGGGTCAATGAACCCCTGGCCGATGTCCGTATTCGCGTCGACGGGATGGAAGAAACCCTATATGCAGTGACTGATAACTTCGGTGATTTCCGCTTGGAGCCGGCGCCGTCCGGCCGCTTTTTCGTACATATCGACGGTAGGCCGGCGATTAATAACGTGCCGCCCGGAGCCTACTACCCCACGGTGGGTAAGGCATGGGAATCGATACCCGGTGAAGAATTGAATGTGGGCGAAATCTTCCTGCCCCTGGTGATTGACGGAACCCTGCAACAGGTCAGCAACGCTGAGGACACGGTCATCGGCTTCCCGGATGCCGTCCTGGACCAATACCCGGAACTGGCGGGCGTCAGCCTGACGGTGCCTGCCGGTTCCCTATACAACGATGACGGCAGTCCGGGAAGCATGGTCGGTATTGCGCCTGTCGATCCGGACCGGCTACCCGGCCGGCTGCCCGGCGGCCTGAATCTTCCGCTCGTAGTCACTGTTCAAACCGACGGCGCCGCTAATTTCGATGAGCCCGCCCCCATCTGCCTCCCCAATCTACCCGATCCAGAAACCGGCAATGTCCTGCCCCCCGGCGCCAAAACCGCGTTATGGAGTTTCAATCACGATATCAGTCGTTGGGAAATCGTGGGCTCGATGACCATCACCGCGGACGGAACCATGGCCTGTAGCGATCCGGGTTCCGGCATCCTGGCCCCCGGCTGGCACGGAGCCGGTCCGGGAACAGGCGGCGACGGCGGCGGTTCAGGCAATAACTGTCAGAGCAAACAATGCTGCCAGGAACCCGAATGCGGTTGCAACCCCAGTATAGAAACATGCTCTTGCCAAATGGACGACACGGACAGCAATCCCGTTCGCACCGCTACCGGCGAAAAACAGGAACAGGTCACCGACCTTCACATCAAAGGTGTCGGCTTCGACTTTTCCTGGACCCGGACCTATGCTTCCCGGAACCCGCTCAATACGGCCCAGGGCAATCAGTGGGACTTTTCCTACAATATCTTCTTAGAGGAAAGCGGCAACGGCATTCGCTATTGCAATGGGGCCCGGCGCAACAACCTCTATCTTCCGGTTACCGGCGAAGCCGAAACCTGGGCGCGGAACGGCTTTTTCCAGGAGATCCGCCGCGATGGAGACGGCGTCTATGAAATGATGACAGCTGACGGCAAGCAATTTGTCTTCTTCCCTTTCGACGACACCGTCCTCGGCGGGAAACTGGCCGCCATGATCGACCGTAACGGCAACACCATGGCCTTCGATTACGACAACGGCGGACGACTTGTCCAGATTACGGACACGCTTGGCCGGGATATCGACGTTGCTTACAATTCCAACGGCTTTATTGAATCGATCACCGATTTTGCAGGACGAACCGTCTCCTATACCTACTATGGTTACCATGAAGAGGGCGGGAACTACGGTGATTTGAAATCGGTAACCCGGCCCGCGGTTACGGGCACGCCGAACGGCAATGACTTCCCTAATGGCAAAACCACGACCTACACCTATTCCACGGGGCATGCCGATGCCCGCTTGAACCACAATCTGCTCACCATTACCGACGGCCGCCGCAATGACCCCGATGACCCGACCTTTGGCAGCGGCCCCTACCTGATCAATGTCTACGCGGAAACCCTCGATGAGGACGATCCCGATTTCGATACCGTTGTCCGCCAGATTCGCGGCGGCGATATTGTCGATTACACCTATGTGGACCAGGAACCGGCAGCCGCCGATGGAAATGCGGTGCTGCTCGTCATCGAAAACGACAGAGTGGGCAATGTCACTGAACTTTCCTATGATGCAGGCAACCGCCTCGTTCTCAAGCGAGAATACACCGGCCGGGCCGACCCGGACCAACCGACAACCCAAACAGATAATCGCCCCCTCGGGAAACTACGAGAAGAGGACCCCGATTTCTTCGAGACCCGGTATGCGTACAACATCGACTCTCTTCCCACCCGCACCATCTTCCCCAACGGCACTATCACGGACCGCATTTACGCTTCAGACCTGGACCCGGCGGCGCCCACGCTTAAACGGGGAAACGTGGTGATGATCCGCCGATCACCGGGC
>JASJCB010000256.1 GCA_030066195.1 Acidobacteriota bacterium | reverse complement strand
CACCTGGCCGTTTGGGAAGCCGGCGGCATTGTGGTCTTCATCGATCCCGCCTGGCCTTCCGACCGCATTGAATACGTCTTGAACGACAGCGACGCGGTCGCCGTGTTAGCCGAAACGGACACACTTTCCTCGGTTCCCGATACCGGGCGCCGCCTGCTGATGCTGGATGATGCCATTCAAGACGCGCCGCCCCTTGGCAATATCCCGTTGCACCCGCACAACACGGCCTACCTGATCTATACCTCGGGCACCACCGGTCGACCCAAGGGTGTGGCCGTCAGTCACGGGGCTCTGGCCGCACATTGTCACGTAGTTGCGGAACGCTATAGCCTGACTTCAAACGACACCGTCATGCAATTCGCGGATCTGGGTTTCGATGCGAGCCTGGAGCAATGGCTGCCCGCGCTGGCAAAAACAAACGGGCGGGTTGCAGTTCGCGGCAACAAGCCCTGGAGCACCGAGGATTTGCTGTCCAAGCTGCAACAATACCACATCAGCGTGGCCAATCTGCCGCCCGCGTTATGGCGGGAACTGGTGGAGGCCATGCCTGAAGAGACGGACCTGCCGGACCTGCGCCTGATGATTCTGGGCGGCGATACCCTGCCGGCGGCCATGCTGCCGCAATGGTGGCAGAAAACCTCCGGCAAGATCGAACTGCTGAACGCCTACGGCCCCACGGAAACGGTCATCACCGCAACTACCCAAAGTGTAGCGCAAGGAGTCCTGCCGGCCCGCATCCCCATCGGCCGGCAACTCCCCAACCGAAGCATTTACGTGCTCGACGCTTTTGGCAAACCGGTGCCTCCGGGTTTTCCCGGTCAACTGGCCCTCGGCGGTAACTTGTTGGCCGGGGGCTATTGGGGCAGGCCTGGGCAAACGGCGGAAGTGTTCGTTCCCGACCCGTATGCCGAAGCAAAAGGCGCCCGACTCTACCTGACCGGAGACCGCGTACGCCTGTTGCCGGACTACTCGCTGGACTACCTGGGCAGACTGGATCGCCAGATCAAACTGCGCGGCTTCCGCATCGAGTTGGGAGAAATAGAAGCGGCGCTCAACCAGTCCCCGCTGATCAGCCGTTCAGCGGTATTCGTGCGCAAAGACTCTTTAACGGCCTGCCTCACTCTC
The DNA here is from genome assembly GCA_030066195.1 of Acidobacteriota bacterium. Lineage (GTDB taxonomy): Bacteria > Acidobacteriota > Holophagae > Acanthopleuribacterales > Acanthopleuribacteraceae > JASJCB01. Next base: position 13,233 of record JASJCB010000256.1, on the reverse strand, counting down.
GGCGAGCAGGCGCGTGGAGATCTGGAGACGGACCTCAAGAACCACCTGCAACGCAAGCTGCCGGCCTACATGATCCCCGCGAGCTTTGTCGTTCTGAAAAACATTCCGCTGACCGCCGGCGGGAAGATCGATCGCCGCGCCCTGGAAGCCCTGGCCGCGGAAGCCGAAATGCGTCGAAGAAGCCGGGAAAATTTCAGGCCGCCCGCATCCCACTGGGAACAAACCATCGCCGAGACCTGGCGCGAGGTACTATCCCTGGAACGGGTAGGCGTCGACGACAACTTCTTCGAGCTGGGCGGACACTCATTGCTGCTGGTCAAACTCCACCGCCTGCTGCGTGAGCGACTGCAAACGGACCTGGAACTGGTAGACCTGATGGCCAACCCCACGGTAGCGGCCCAAGCCCGGCTTGTAGCACCGCCGTCACTGACGGAAACCAAACCCAAGATAGACCACGGCGCCCGTCGTCGAGACGCGGCCAAAAAGAAAAAGGACCAATGGAAAAAGCGCCGCTCCCGCCGCTGAATCAATCATCGTCAGGGCTTCATATAGAGGTCTCGACAGGAGAAAATAGCGATTATTCCGTGGCTGATAGGCAATATCGCGATTGGCTCAGCGATAGTCAATCATCCACTTCGCCCATATCTCGCCACTCACGTAACCTACATTTTATCAAATAGTTACAAAATTCCGGCCAGGCCTTTTCAAGACCTGAGTTCTCATGGTAGAAACCTGGCAGACGTGCCGGTTTGGAGGATAGCTTGGAATACGATTCACCCTGGAAGACTATTTTGGACCATCTGCTTTATCATTGTCTGCAAATGATCAACCACGACCTTTTCAACGATATCGATTGGACCGTGGACCCCATCTTTCTGGACAAGGAACTCAATAAGATCGCTCCAAAGCACAAGGTGGGCAATCGATTCGTGGACAAATTGTTCCAGATTCAAATGAAAAACGGCGAGACGAAGTGGGTCCTGCTGCATATCGAGGTGCAAGTCAGCTACGATTCGGGATTCCCCGAGCGCATGTTCATCTACAATTACCGCATTTACGACAAATACCAGCAGCGCGTCATCAGCATGGCCATCATGGCCGACCTGGATGATGTATGGCGCCCCGACAGCTTCAGCTACGGCGGCTACGGCAGCAACATGAGCCTGAACTACAAAGTCGTCAAACTGATCGACTACGAAGAAGAGAAACTGATCCAAAGCGAGAATCCCTTTGCAATCGTCATCCTGGCTCACCTCAACGCCATCAAAAACGCGGGCGACGACGAGACGCAACAGACTACCCGAGCCAGAGCCAAGAAGAACCTGCTGCGCATGGCCCTGACCCGCAATTACTCCCGAGATCAAATCCGTCATTTGACCCTGTTCATCGACTGGGTTATGAATGTTCCCGAAGACCTTGACAACCAACTCAAAGAGGACTTACATAATGAGGTAGGAGAGAAAAAGATGCAGTACATCACGGGCTGGGAAAGACGAGCAAAAAAAGCCGGCAGGCGAGAAGGCATGCTGGAAGGCGAACGGAAAGGCATGCTGGAAGGCGAACGGAAAGGCAAGCTGGAAGGCAGACGAGAAGGCAAGCTGGAAGGCAGACGAGAAGGCAAGCTGGAAGGCAGACGAGAAGGCAGACGAGAAGGCAAGCTGGAAGGCAGACGAGACATGTTCCTGCGTATGGTGAACCGAAAGTTCGGAGTTGTCCCCGATTGGGCTTTGACTAAAGTCAACGAGGCCGATGTCAAACAACTTGACCGGTGGTCCGACCTTCTCTTCACCGACAAGCCGCTCGAAGAAATCATCAAACCCCGAGCCTGATTGATGCAGTACATCACGGGCTGGGAAAGACGAGCAAAAAAAGCCGGCAGAAGAGAAGGCATGCTGGAAGGCAAACAAGACATGTTTCTGCGTATGGTAAACCGAAAGTTCGGAGTTGGCCCCGATTGGGCTTTAACTAAAGTCAACGAGGCCGATGTCAAACAACTTGACCGGTGGTCCGACCTTCTTTTCACCGACAAGCCGCTTAAAGAAATTATGCGGCCTCGAACCTAACCCGCACGGTTGGCAGGACCGCTAATAAAAAGCCGAAGACACACCACGACCGACACTTAATTACTCTCTAGGAATAGAACGAAGAAAAGGCCCCGACAGGCATCTTTGTGTTCCCTGCCGGGACCCCATCTTATTTGACTTGAACCCGCACGACCAGGACCACGCGTCGATTCTTGGCGCGTCCCTCTCGGGTGCTGTTGTCCGCGATGGGATCGCTGGAACCGAAGGTGATCACGTTCATGAGGTGTAGGGGAATATCGTGTTTCTTGTACAGGTAGTCCCGCACCGACTCGGCGCGACTCTGGCCGAGTTCTATGTTGAAATCCTCCTTGCCGCTGCTGTCCGCATGGCCTTGGATTTCAATGTGAACCATCCTGTTCTGGGAAACCAGCAACTCGGCGAATTTGTCCAATTGCTCCCTGGCCCCGTCGGTCAGGTCCGATTTGCTGCTTTTGAAGTTGGCCTCAGATTCGGACAGGGTTTTCTGGAAACGGAACTGACCCATCTGAACGATCATCTGGGTGTTGTCGCTGGCGATCTTTTGCAGCTTTGCGTCATTGGCCGCCAGCTCTTCCGTGTTCTTTTCCAAACCCTCGATACTCAGGTTCAGTTCCCTGGCCAGGTCGCGGATCTCCGTTTGGGTTTCCTCGACGGCCTGTTTCAATTCGTCCACTTGGGCGTTAGTTCGGGTTTCGGATTCCGTAACTTCTTGTTCCACATACTTTTTGGTGGCACAACCCGTCAGCAACAGGGCTATGCCGCAGAGCATCAATACATATCTCATCTCTTCCCTCCGATGGTCGGCAGCGATCCAAGGTAACCCTTGCGGCCGCGGACCGTCCATGAGCGCCGACCAAATCCGGCCGGCTTGACATTGATTGAGCGGCGTTGTTCCCCGGGGCCTCGTTCCACGGTGATGGTCAGCATGTAATTGGGACGCATGCGGCGTTCCAATCGATGCCAAACCTCTTGAACGGTACCGGATCCACGGACGAGAAACAACTCTCCGCCGGACACTTTCGCAATTTCATGCAAAGTATGCAAGCCTAAATCTTCTTTTTCGCGGGAATGATCGGAAAAATTCCCGTTGACCATGGCCACCACGAAGACCGGCACATCCAAAACCGAGAGCACCCGCAGCATCTGTTCTTCCGTCAGGGAACTGCGGTTGTCGTTGCCGTCCGTAAACAAGAGCACGGCGCGGTTGGTGAGGCTGTCTTCGTTGAAGAAACCACCCGAGGCGGCCAGGGCGTCGTATAACGCGGTTCTACCGAATCCGCGCATTCTCATTTTCAGAATGTCCCATTGCTCGCGTTGCCGATCCTCCAAAAACTGTACGATCTGATCGTCGGAAAACGCGTACATGCGCCAGCGATCGTCCATGCGTTGCCGTTTCAGCATCCAACTGACGGTTTCAATGGAGGCGTCTACCTTGCCACCCATACCCATGCTGCCGGAGAGATCGAATAAATAGGCCGTTTCCATGGGATCGGCGCCGACTTCCATAAACCCTTCCACGGCAACCCGACGGCCGTCCACATAGAGCTTGAAGTCGCGCCGCTTCAGACCGGTAACGGGCAGGCCGCGACTGTCGTTCACCCAAATGGGAATGCGCACCAGGGCAAAGCGAAAACTACGGTATTCACGCGGTGCTTCAGGCGTGTCCGAACTCTCCTGGCCATGAGCCCCGCCGACGTAGAGAAAGGCGCATAAGATGGTGGCAACTCTGCAAAACATGGTCGGCCTCGCTGCAATGCGGCACTATATCAAGTATGCTCCTTTAAACCCATTGGGTCCAACACAAATTGTCGCCGCGTGCGGAAAATTACAAAGGTTTTGCGGGCCGGGACTCGGCGAACCCGGCCCGTATCGACCTAAAAGTTTTTGCGGATGGATGCATAGATATAACGGCCGCGATTACTGTGGTACTGACGGAAGTAACCGAAGCTTTCATCGGCCAGGGGCGGGTCCTTGTCTTCGATGTTGCGGACGCCCAAACGCACGCGCAGACCGTCCAGGGCGCCGCCGCGAACCCGGTAGTCACCGTGCAGGTTATGGGTCAGGATATCGTCCACCCGCCAGAACTCGCCGGTGGTGTCGTTGGTGGCGCTGGTATCCAGGAAGTCGCCGATGTAACGGCTGTACCAACCCAGGCCCCAGACGCCGCGACGCCACAGGATGGAGGCCGCACCGCGCACTTCCGGGTTACCGTTGATGCGCAGCCGGTCGGGCGCCACCGAGGTGAACTCGTCGGCGAATCTCGGATCGGCCAACAGCGGTTCCAGCGCCACGTTTTGCTGTTCGTACTTGGTGAAGTAGCTCAGGTCGAGGCGGAAGGTGAAGCGGCCCAGCGGGGTGCGTTGGTTCTTCAGCAACATGCTGATGTCGTTGCCCTGCACCACGCGCGGGTCCAGGTTCAGATAGGGGTCGATCACATAGTTCACCAGTCCCGCCGCCTGGCGCTGGTCGTCCGGGTTGGCCGCGTTCCAGGCATCGAAGAAGGCCTGGTCTTCCTCGTTGACCGGGAAGCGGATCACGTTGGGGTTGAAACTGCCCTGCTGCCGCAACAGGAAGTCCAAGGCCAGGCTCTCTTCCACCCCGAAATTGCTGATGACGTCGTCTTGTTGGATGCGCCAGAAGTCCACGCCGATGACGAGATTCTCCACCGGCTCCACCACCAGGCCGAAGGTCAGGGTTTCGGTTTCCTCCGGCTCCAGCAATTCATTGCCTTGTCGCACCGAGCGGCGATAGGTTTCCCCGGTATCATCGGGTAGATCGGTGACATCGGCGCGCCAGAAATCGGTCTGATTGCGGTTCAAGCGGCTGACCTCGCCCTGGTTGATCTGTACCAGGTTGGGCGCGCGAAAACCTTCCGAGTAGGCGCCGCGAACCAGCACCTGTTCCGACGGGTACCAGGAAATACCGACCTTGGGTTTGAGGATGTCGCCCACGTCCGAGAAATTCTCGTAGCGGGCGGCCAGTTGCATATCCAGGCGATGGGCAAAAGTCATGTTGTTCCGATCGCTGATCAAAGGCACGTAGAATTCCGCGTAGGCCGAACCCACGGTGCGGTCGCCGTCCGAGTCCTGGGTGGGGCTGGTGCCCACCTGGTCGCTGATATCGTCGGGCGTGAAGGTAATGGTGCCGTCCACGTGCGGGTCGCGATCATCCAGGTAATCCTCATTGCGGACTTCCAGACCGAAGGCCGCGCCCAGGTAACCGCCCGGCATCTCGCGTAGCGCCGGGTTCGACAGTTTGAAGTCCCAGGACAAAAGCCCGGTTTCCGCCCGACGCTCGGTAGTGATGGAGACCGCGTCCAACACCGCCCGGCTGTTGGCATCAGGACCGCCGAACGGGTTGAAGGCGTCCGGCGTGCTCAGGGACAACTGTGCCAGGAACAGCGTCTTGCTCATCTTCTTCTCGGTGAAGTCGGAGGTCTCGGCCTGGGAATACAAGACGGCGCTTTCCCAATACCAGTCGCCGCGAATACCGCGCAAGCCGCCCAGCAGCCGGGTGGTGTCGCTGGTCACTTTATACTCGCGGCCGCCCAACTCCACCGGCCGGTAGCGGCGAATGAGTATATCCAAACCCTCGGCCGGGGCGTCGATTCCGGGCAGGCGGTTGGGGCTGCCCAGGGGTCCGAACGGGTTGTAGTAATTGGTCTTGGGGATGATGATAAAAGCCAGGCCGTCGTCGATGGGCTGGGGCCCTCGGGAACCGTTGGATTCGGCGCGGTAATAACCCAGTTCTCCGAAGAAGGTCATGCTTTCGTTGACCTCGTGGGTGACGACGCTGAACAGGTTGACACGCGTGCTGTCCGGCGTCAGCTTGGAGGTCTCGTTGAAGTTGTAGCGCAGGTCGGCATTCAGCGAACCGTCGTCCAGGTCCAGACCGTTGCCCAGGTCGATGCCGCCCGCCCATTCGTTGGGCTGGATGTGGAACCGCCCGGAACTGCTGGTCAGGCTGCTGCCGTCCTGCCGCACGCGAGTGCCGCCGAAGGTGCCGTCCTCACGCAGGGCCCCGGCCGCGAACTCACCGTAGGGTGAACGGGTGGACAGGTTGCGGAAGTTGACATCGCCTTCCCAATCCTCGGGCAGCAGCGGGCGTTTGTCCACGCTTTCGGCATAGTCGCGTTCATAGGCCCACATGGGCTCGCGGTCGAAAAAGTTGCCGAAGACCGAAACATTGGTAAGACCGCCGTTGAAGTTGAGGCCGCCGTTGAAGTTCAGAACCGACTCGGAGAAATCGGTGCCCTCGGAACCGCCGTGACGCGCGGTGACCCGAAAGCCTTCATAAGTACCGCTGAGCACGGTATTGACCACGCCGGCGGTTGCATCCGCACCGTACATGGCCGAGGCGCCGTCACGCAGCACCTCCACCCGGTCCACCGCGTCCTGAGGGATGGCGTTCACATTGACCACGGTCGTGGGCACCGAACTGACGGCCATGCTGATGGGGTGTGTGACCACGCGGCGACCGTTGATCAACACCAGGGTATTGCCGGAGCCCAGTCCGCGCATATTCACCGAGGCCACATCCCCGCGGGCGTCATTGGGCCCCTGGTTGCCGTCGGAAAAATCGACCGCGCCGGCGAAGGGTGAGCTGTTGATATATTCCTCGAAGGTATTGGCCGCAATGGTCTCGATCTCTTCACGATCCATCACGGTAACCGGCAACGCGCTCTCGGCGTCCAGACCCTTGATCTGAGTGCCCACGGTGATGAAGACCTCGAACTTACCGGCGGTCTCATCGCGGGTAATGGTCACCTTGTTGCCGTCGACGATATGTTTGTAACCCGTGCCGTCCAAGGCCAGGTCCAGAAAGGCAATCGGGGTAAAACGCCCGGAGATGGTCTTCACCCGAATGGTCTTCAAGCCGTCCGGCGCGTCCACCTCTATACCGGTTACGGCCGAGAACTGCTTCAGCACCTGTTCGAGGGACTGGCCTTCTACTTCGAAATCGTACTCGGTTACCTGAAGGGCTGCTGAAGCGGTCGTTGCGGGCAGGAATAAGCTGAAAACGACCGTTATTACCGGCCGAAAGATCGTCGCCGTTTTCATAAATACCTCTCTTCCAAAAAGGTGAGCACGGTGGATGACACGGTAGGGTTATAAATGTATGGATCGATAAATACCGCACGAAATAGCCATGATTTGGTTCGATACTAACATCGGTAATCGGGCGAGAGCAAGAAAACTTCACACTTCTTTCAGGATCGGAGAAGGACGGTGCGCATTTCCTTGACCCGGACTTTACGGGAGCAAAGAATCAGGATTCATTTCTTGATACCGGACAGCAGGGACCAACGAATCAGATGACCCGGGTGTGATTCGAGGTAATATATCCTAATCGGAATGCTTGCTCCACGTGGTGGTTGAGTTGTTCTTCTTGCGGCCATCAGGCGGGCTTTTTTGCTTTTTCAAGTATAAAAAGCCAGATTCACGGCCGCCGTGTTGTATTTTTCATTTTGACAATACCACTGCCCGAGAACGGCGCCCCGTTTCGTTTTCAACCCGGTTATGTCGCCGGGAATGGAACCGACGTAAACGTTCGCGGCGATGATCGACCGAGCGGGTAGACAGCCCTCGGGAAGCAGTTGTTCCTACCCCTGTACGGAGAAAGCAGCGGGGACGGTACGTCGGCCGTTCCGGTCCGTCCCCAAAAATAGGCGCCGCCTTTGACAAAATCACGGCTTCGCCGCGTTGCCTTCCCGGGTGATTTTCTCTTCATTCGACATCGATTTTTTGGTGACGGCCCCGCCCGGTCCGCCGTTAACCTGTGCTGGAAAATGAAGGATCTTGTGGCAGAGGGTTGCATTTGCTAAGATCCAAGTATAGATCCCGGACCGATTGCCTGATCACTTCGGAGGCGCGGGCATGCCACATCTTAGAGTCCTCTTGGAAACGCGTTTCGAAGACCGGCGCGCCTACTGTTGCAGTGATACCGAAAGCAATTTCCTAATTCTACTCTTCAACAAACGCACACATGTGGACAGTTTCGTAACCAACGATTTCCTCTTCGGCGTGGGCCATGCCTACAGTTTCCTTATGGAAAATCGAGAATTGGATATCCTCGAGCGGCACGCGGCCGAAATCGAATCCCCGGCCAATGTCTTCACGGACATCACCTCGATGTCGCCCGGCGTGGTTCGGTTGGACATGAAAACGGGGAAGAAACTGCTTTTCAGCCGCTACCTTTCCAACGAACTGGACGCCCAGATGATGGCCGAGAGCTATCTGGACGCCTTGCGCGGCTGGTCTCTGTGTAAGCGGGCGCCCAAGGTGAAGGGCATCGAACCCCTGCTCACCCGAGTCAACGGCAACCAACACGCGGACATCGTGCGGTTTCTGCCGTTGGGCTCCAATCACATGACCGGGTTTGCCCTGAGGATTCACAACGGCGACCAACTCATTTTTTCTCGCTTTCGCCTCTTCGGCCAGGCGGTGGAACAGGGCAATTCCCTGGTCCCGGCGGGCAAGAAGGCAGCCTTGGTGATGCCCGAAATAGAGGATAAGATTGCCGGTCCCGAACTCAAGTTGACCACCCGGTTCGATCAGCCCGGCGAAGTAGAACCAAACGATGCGGATTATACGGGTTACGCCTATGAACAGGGCGGCATCCGCACCGTGGTGGCCCATGCGCGCGAGGTACACCCTCCCGGTTTTGCGGTGCTGGTTTTTGTCGACGGCAAGTTCATCACGCGTGTTCTCAAGGACCAGGATCAGGGCGGCTTCGTCTACACCCTGCCGCGCGCCATCAAAAAAGCGCAGGACCTGCTGAGCAGCCTACAGGGCTGGTGGGCGGCGCATGAAGAAGAGTCGTAAAGCCGGCCGACTTGTCAGGGGTGAAGCACGTTCACCAGAAGGTTCAGGTTACAGGCGGGAATGCCGGCCGCGGCCAACCGTTCTGCCTGGTTTTCGGTGAAACCATTTTCGCTGTAGAAGATAAAGACGACGGGACGTTCCAACAGTGCGGTCGCTTCTTTGGCGTTTGCGATCTCTTTATCGACATCGGCCGCACCGACCTTTGAAGCCCAGTTTTTAACTTCCACGGCCAGGTCCGGGTCGTCCGGGTTGTCGGCGCGGGCGTAGAGGTCTATTTCGATACGCCTGTTTTGAGTAGGGTGCAGGCTTAGTTTGCGAATCCATTGGAAGGGACCCAGTTGCGGTAGCGACTCAGCCGGTTCGACCATGGACAAGCGCGCCGGATCGATGCGATTCTTGCCGGCCTGAGCCAGGTAATAGCGAACCTTTTCTTCGCCGGCCAGACCTTTGATGTTGCGCATCTGCCGTTCCAGCTTGGAGAACCGGCGTTCGAACTCCGCCTCCATGGTTTCAATGTCGATCCCCTCGATTTCATGCTCGTACAGTCTACGGAACACCATTTCGAACATGGGATCACCCAGGCCCCGATAGTGGGACATACTACGGCCCCGGGCCAGAATGTCCGCTCTGACCAATTTCTCCATTCGTTCGACCAGTTGGGCGTCGGTTAACGAGAGCTTCAGGTTGCGACGGATTTCATCGCGGGTGAACTCGGTCTCGCCGTGTTTGGCCAGGTAAAGCACGATTTTCTTGGCATGCTCGTCATTGATGCGGCTGACGGCCGAGATGATGTAATCCGACCACATTTTGGTTATTTCTCCGCCGTCCAACCGGGTCTCGTGCTCCAGGATCTTGCGGGCCAGTTGCGGCGTCACCTGTCCGCGATCCAGATAGGGACTCTTGAAGATACGGGAGATATAGTAGGGATCGTCATAGCACAACTCGGCCACATAGGCGGCTTGATCCGGTGTAATGGGCCTGTTGAACAGGCGGGCGTATTTAAATACGGCGGCAATCGATTCATCATGCGGCAGCGGTCCCAGCCTGAATTCACTGTAACGCCCTACCATGCGCCGGACAATCGCGTCCAACCAACCGATGTAGCTACCCGTAACAATTTGGGGCGAAACCTTGCTGGAAGCGGTTTTCTGGTAGGCGGAACACAGCTTGATGGTTTCGCCGTCCAGGGTGATGAATTCATTCATGTATTGGAACTCGTCGATAATTTGGATGATGCGCTCGTTCTTGCGATCGGCAATAAAGTGACCTGTTTCCCGGACCAGGTTCCACGCCGCGCCCGGGTTCTCCTGAATAAGCGGAACCATATTCCGAATATTGTTCGCCGGAACGGCATCATCCCCGCACAGTTCGATCAGTCTGGACCAGGGTATGCTGAGGTCGTACAACTCGGGACGCCTCAGTTTAAAAGAAAGGTATTGGCTGATCAGACTCTTATAAAACTCGAAGGTAAAGTTTTGGAGCGTGATCGGATACTCGGGCACCCGAAAATAAAAGGGAATGATTTTGGGATCGTTGCGGGTGTAGAGGATATTGTAGTAGCGCTGTAAAAGCGCGGTTTTGCCCCGGCGTTTCCTGGCGAGCAGGACGTGGGAATCGCCGACCTGTTGCTTGACCAGATCGGTCCAATCCATAAGAAACTGCAATTCCCGTTTCCTGCCGGTAAACAATTCGGGGTTACCGATTTCCTCGGTTAGGGCTATAGTCAGTTTCGATAAATCCACAATCGACCCCCTGGCTCAGGGGTCATTGTAACCCGGATCAAAGCATGCCGGTAAGCGCATCTCTCAGTAGTTTCAGGCCCGTGATGAAGAGCAGCACGTAGCAAATCCGGTAAAAGAGGCGCTCGTTGACGCGGTGGTGTAGGTAAATACCCAGTACAACTCCGCCGAAGGCGAGCGGAAGCAGGACCAGCGAGGTGGTCATGTTCTGTAGTTGCAGTTGGCCCAGGTAGCCGTAGGCGCCCAACTTCACCACGTTGGCCGCGGCGAAGAACATGATCATGGTGCCCACCAGGATCGATTTGTCCATGCGACGCGGCAGCAGGTACACCGACAGCGGCGGGCCGCCCGCGTGCGCCACGAAGCTGGTGAATCCCGCCATGGCGCCCCAGAATGCTCCCGGTACAACCGCCACCTGTTGCCTGCATTCTTCTTGCGATCGATAGAACCAGTGGTGCAGGCAGAACCCGATCGCGATCAGGGCGATGATCAGCCGGATCACATCGGCCGAGAAATAATGGAAGGTAGCGGTGCCGAAGGCAATGCCCGCCAGGCAGGCGGGCAGCAGCAGTTTCATTTGGGGTTTGTCCCATTTCTTGCGGAAGGCGCGCACGCCCATGACATCCATGGCCAGTAATTGCGGCAGCATGACGGCCGCCGCAACCCGGGGCTCCGCGGCCAGGGCCAGGATGGGCACGGACATGACGACAAGGCCGCCGCCGAACCCACCCTTGGAGATGCCCGCAATCAAGATCGCGGGCACCGCTGCCACGTAGAACCAGGGATCGTCGATCATGCCTCGGCGCCCGGCGCGCTTTGACCCCACTTTCCGCTGAAGAAAGTTTCGGACAAGGGGTTGCGAACTCGCGGGGCGCGTTCTCTTTCCGCCATTTTCCCTTCCAAGTCCTCCGGTTCGCCCGCGTAACCGACGGCAAAAGCCGCCATGGGTTCGTAATCCTCGGGAATGCCGTAGGCCTCTCGTGCGGCGTCGGCGTCGAAGCCTGCCATCTGGTGAACCGCAAGGCCCAGCGCCTGGGCTTGCAGGGTCAGGTTCTCCGCGGCCATGCCCGTGTCGTATCCGGCATGACGGTTGTCCTTGCCGTTCCTCTTGAACCTGGTGGACGCCACCGAAAGCATGAGCACCGGCGCTTTACCCGCCCAGGATTGGTTGAAGGGCACCAGGCAATTCAGCAATCGCTCGTAACCTTCTTTTTTTTCTATGGTTTCCACAATGAACCGCCAGGGCTGTTCGTTGAAACACGACGGCGCCCAGCGAGCGGCTTCCATGAGACTACCCAGTTTTTGGGGTTCTACGGGTTGATCGGTAAAGGCGTGCGGGCTCCAGCGCCGCGCGATCAGTTCGTGAAGGGGGTAATTACTCTGGGCTGGTTTTTCCACTGAAGGTTCTCCCGTCAAGCCAGGTCGAACAAGAGGAACTCGTTGTCCGAACCCGCCGAAAATTCCAGGTTGTCGACATCGGAAACGGCGGCGCCGTCACCCTCGCCTAATGCTACACCATTCACGGTTAGATTGCCGCGCACCATTTGAATCCAGGCATAGCGACCCTGAGGAACGTGATAGCTCGTGGTTGCGTCCGCGTCCATTTTGGCCACGTAGAGATTGACGTCCTGGTGCACGGTAATGGCGCCTTCTCCGCCTTCGCGGCCGGCGATCAGGTTCAACTCGTTCGGCTCGATGCGGTCGTCGAAGCGCTTCTGTTCATATGAGGGCGGAATGCCGTTGCGCTCGGTTTCGATCCAGATTTGCAGGAAGTGAACCTCGTCTTCCTTGGAGTGATTGTACTCGCTGTGAACCACGCCGGTGCCGGCGCTCATGCGCTGAATCTCACCGGGGGTGATGGTGGAGTTGTTGCCCATGCTGTCGCCGTGTTCCAAGGCGCCCTCGATCACGTAGGAAATGATTTCCATGTCGCGGTGGGGGTGTTTCCCGAAGCCCCGGCCCGCTTCGACCCGATCCTCGTTGATCACGCGCAGTTTGCGAAAGCCCATGTGGGCGGGATCGTAATAGGATGCAAAGGAAAAGGTGTGGTGGCTGTCCAACCAACCGTGGTTGGCGTGGCCGCGTTCGTTTGCTTTTCGTACAGTGATCATGATGACCTCCTCGTCATTATTCATTCGTCGCTGTCTATAGAGCAGAAGGCGTGCCAATTCCCACAAATCGCGGAAGTGATTGCGCCCCAACGGTTCACCGCCAAACCACCCGATTGCCCTGTGAAACAGTTAGTGTTTCACCGTTCCAAACCGCAAGTGTTCCACGTTTCACGGCAGCCTGGAAAGCGCATCAACGGAAAACCAGGCGCGCCACGCGACCGTCGTAACCGGAGGCATACCCAATGGTCGACTTACCCGCGAAGCTGACCGAATGGTAGCCGTCGCTTTGCAGGCGCGTCCAAGAACGGCCGCCGTCGTAAGAGATATCCGCGCCGGAGGGGCCTACCGCAATGAGACAGACGTCCGGAACCCCGGGAACGTGCGCCACCGCGCTACGGAAACCGGAGGGGACTTGCGGCGGCCTGGTCCAGGTTTTGCCCCCGTCGGTGGTGATGACGCAGTTGCCGGTGGTGTCGTCCAATTCGTTGTAACGTCC
>JASJCB010000257.1 GCA_030066195.1 Acidobacteriota bacterium | reverse complement strand
CCCGGGCGTGATCCAACACTACTGCCCGGCCACCTCCAAACCGCTGGCAGAAATGAAACGGAGCGTCACATGATCAAAGAACTACGCGAACTGGGTTTCCAAAAAACCCTGGCCGCAATCTACAACCAGCCCATGCGTATCCAAATGCTCTTCACCAGAGCCGACATCCCAGCCGAAAGAATGCCTGTATTGGCCGTGGACCCTTTAACTTACTGGGGAATTGTATTGACCGAGTTAAGCAAGGGAGTGTCGCCGGGCGGCCTTCAAAGGCTGGCGAATGAGGTTGCTCAGGATTACCCGGGCAATGCCGTTTTCAAAGCCTGTAACGACCTGCTGGCGGGTCGTACGCACAAAACTTCGGGACACCGACACCTGGTAATCCTGTTCATTACTTCCAACCCGCACAAAGATCTCAGCACCCGAATCGACAAAGAGTGGCGGGAAATTCGCGAGGCCACCGCTCCTCATGGGAATATTCACGTCTTGTCGCGTACCGCCGCCACCATTGAAGAACTGCCCGGCATTCTGGCCGAAATCCGCCCCAATCTTCTGCACTTCTCGGGACACGCCACGGAGGAAGGGCTCGAGTTCGAAACGCGCTCGGGGCAAGGCAAACTGGTTTCCGCCACGGATATGGCCGATATCATCCGCACCATCAATGCCGACGGAGAAGACCCCGTCCGTTGCGCCTTGTTCAACGCTTGCAGCGGTCAAGCCACGGCCGAAGCCACGGCGGCGTGCACGGGCGCTTCTATCGGATTCCGGGGCCCCGTCAACGATGACGAGGCCGTGGCCTTCGCACGCGGTTTCTACAGCGGCCTGGTCGGCGGCCTGGACCTGACCGGTGCGGTCAATCTGGGCCGAAAACAAATGGACATCGAGGACAAACGCGGCGGTGCGGCCCGGGTGGTCCTGCACACCAAGGGGCGTAGAAATGTAAGTGACCACATACTATTCCCGCGCCCCCATTCGGAGTTGGGAGAATGAACGACGACCGCTACGCCCGCCACCAACTGATCCCGGGCTGGGACCAGGCGCGCCTCGGCGAGGCCCAAGTCATCGTGGTGGGCATCGGCGCCCTGGGCAACGAGGTCTGCCGCCTGTTGGCCCTTTCCGGCGTGGGCCGATTGCTGCTCTGCGACCCGGACCACGTGGAGACCTCCAATCTCAGCCGCACGGCCCTGTTCACTGCCGCCGACCTGGGCCGCAACAAGGCCGAAGTGGCGCGAACCCGCCTGCAACAACTGGCCCCGGAAATTCAACTGGAGGTGCGCCCCAAACCCCTGGTCCACGGCATCGGCCTGGCCGAATTGCGCGATGCGGACCTGGTCATCAGTTGCCTGGACAGCCGAAGCGCCCGCCTGCAACTGGCGGGGCGCTGCAACCTGGTGCGCGCCCCGCTGCTGGACGGCGGCACCCACCCATGGGGCGGCGAGGTGCGCCCCTACCTGGACCCGGACGGTCCCTGCTACGGCTGTTCCCTCACACCGGGCCAACGGGCGGTTGCCGACGATGCCGTCAGTTGCCTGAACCGCGAGGTTAACCGGCCGGTAGGCGCATCGGCAGCCGTGTCCGCCCTCATCGGCGCCCGTATGAGCCTCATTGCCTTGCGCTATCTAATGGGTCCGTCTGTGCCGTCCGCAAGCCTGGTGGTAGACGGTTTGGCCGGAACAACGCGACAAGTCAGCCGAACCCGCGACCCCGAATGCCTGTTACACCAGCCCGTCTCCGAGGTTCGCAAGCTGACCGTCAGCCACTTGGACACCCTGACCGCCCTACGCCTGACCCTGCCTGGCGATGCGGTGCCCCTGCTCTGGGAAAACCCGCAAGAAAACCCCGAAGCTTCCCTTGAACTAAGTGACCACCCGAGCGATGAGCCGCTGAAATCATTGGGGATACCACCTAGAGAAATTCTGCCGGTCTACCATTGTGAGGTCATCTCATTTGTGGAACTGTGTTCCCCTAGCGATTGATTTTGACTTTTTTGATACAACCTTCCTCCGGTTTGCGCAATCCAGGGTTGAAGGGGAAGCTTTTAAAATGAGGAACCCATCATGGCAATCAGCTACCGAAAAATGGATGACACGGGTTTGGTTGATGAGTTGGCCAGGCTCCTGGAATGCGGGAGACAAGCACGCACCGTTTTATATCGTCTTGACTATCCGGAAGACCGCATCCCCAACACAACAAATGCGGGAGACTTCTGGCATACCGTCTGTCGTGAAATAGATAAGGGAATCATCAAGAGGGACTTGGGCGAATTACTTACCATAGTGGCCGATATCTATCCGGGGAACGAGCTGATGAAAGAATGGAGAAAGCCTCGTTCCAAGCAAGGCGAGAGAGCGGGGCCCAGTATCACCATTCCCGGGGTAGAAGACGTTCAGGCGACCTTCCTTCTCGCGCGAGAAGTTGCCGATGAAATGGCGTTTGAGGGTTTGGAAGCAGGATTCACCAATGAGGGCGAACTCTGCATCTATATTATCGGCGACGTTGAGGACGGACAAGCCAGGGATCTGGCCAGGGCAATCGGTCTGCGTTTAGGAGAACAAGGACGTGATGGTAATGTCCACACCACTCCGTATCGGGATTACCTGATTAGCAAAATAATCGTAGAGGGCCCCGATCAAGGGCGTTTTGAACTGACTGATATCCCGTCAACCACTCGTACCGGTGATTTGGGGGGTGCGGTCATGGAAGAATACGATGAGGATATGGTGCCTACGGATGGTTTGGGTAATGCCCGTCCTTTTACGGTCGATCGTGTCGCTGAAGAGGGTAATGAACGCCTGGACCCCGATAAGACCTTACATGAAAACGGGATCGAAGACGGCGATACCCTTCACGTTGCCCCTGAAAGCACGGCGGGTAATCTCAACCCGATGATCCGTAAAGAAGCACTGGTCCGGGCAAGGCTTCAAATCGAAGGATTTGCACAATCCCATAAGGGTTTTTCTATCAAAGCCAATGCTCGGCAAAGGCCGACAAAATACCTGCTTTCCTTTTCCGCGCCCGGATGGGGACCACCCGGTTCAA
The DNA here is from genome assembly GCA_030066195.1 of Acidobacteriota bacterium. Lineage (GTDB taxonomy): Bacteria > Acidobacteriota > Holophagae > Acanthopleuribacterales > Acanthopleuribacteraceae > JASJCB01. The sequence goes on along the minus strand of JASJCB010000257.1, from coordinate 11,281 downwards.
ACGGCAAACCCTACCCGGTTGATAACCACAAGGTAGAAGTTATTTTATTAGATGACTTTCCCATGAAAGCTCCAGTTGTCATCTGGCGCACCCCATTCTTCCATCCAAATGTGTCTATGGATAGCGGCGGGGTTTGCCTGGGCATACTAAGCATGGCTTATCGCCCTGCCCTGGATCTGGGTGAGTTATGCCAGATGATCTTGGATCTGGGCGGTTATCGAAATTACGAAATTGCCCATGGCCTTAATGACGAGGCCAGAGCCTGGGCCTTTTCCCTGGAGGGGCAAAAAGCCATCGAGGAACGCGGAGGCTTCTGTTTCTTCCGCAAGCTAATGCATCAACACCAAAAACCCCGCCGGCTCAAGGTTCGGAGGCTCTAGTGGAACTCGGTATCGAACTCTACCCGGGCGGCGAACTCAAACGCTCACACACCATTCCCCTGATCGACATCGTCCGCCCGGTGGTCAAACAATTCCTGGCTTATCCCTTGCCCGGTATGCGGTTCCTGCTCTACCTGGCCCCGGTCCCGCAGTATGAGGACCCGGCAGCGAGCGTGGTCAACATGGCGCCCGATTATGGGTATGCCGTTGTGTTTATCTTCGATCAGCACATGCGCCTCCACTACCGTCACCCGCACCCCCTCACCGAACTGGTGGCCGAACCGCTTGCCCGGCGCCTGCGCCATGACTACCCGGAGGAGGACCGCTGGGGCTACCGCTTATGCGGGCCGGAATTACCGGATCTCCCCCTGGAAAAGCCCACGCCGCCCGTGGAAGGCGCCGACTGGACACGCAAGAACGCCCGCGCCAAGTTCCGTATCCGCCGCCTGGAAGAAGCGCCCCCGCCCCCGGCCACCCCGGCCGAGTTCGGCGTAACAAACCACCCGCACGGCAACGGTCCCGTCACGGTGCTGGTGCCCCAATCCCTGCACGATTACCTTTTGCGCGGCATGCCGCTTTCGACCGAGGTCGAGGAAGGCGGCTTCCTCACCGGTCGCATCTACCGGAACGGCGACAGCCCCGGCCGTTGGCTGGCCGAGATCACCGGTGTCCCCAAGGCGCAACACACCGGCGCCTCGCTGCTGCACTTCACCTTTACCGGCGACAGCTTCGCCGCCGTCAAACGCGGCCTGCCCGCCGACCGCACCGCCGAGCGCCTGCTGGGCTGGTACCACACCCACCTGTTCCCCGCCCGCGAGGAGATGGGCCTGTCGTCCATCGACCTGGAACTGCACTTCACCACCTTCCGACAGCCCTGGCAGTTGGCGGGCCTGATCAACCTGGAGGACAACGGCCGCCGGGTGCTGCGCTTCTACGTGCGGCACAACCGCACCATGATCCGCTGCCCCCATTGCCCCATCGCCGGCGGCGCCGGCGCCCGCGACGAGGTGACCCCATGAGCGCCGCCAACCTGGCCGCCCGCGTACTCACCTGGGCGACAGACCCGCAGGGCCCGCCGCCGGAAGGCCGGCCCAGCGGTATTGAAACCCTGGTCGAGCCCGACGAGGAAAGCAGCAAGGCCCTGGCCCGTCTGGTCAGCTGCACCGCCGCCCAACTATGCCTGAGCCCCGGCGCCGTCACCCACCTGACCCATGCGGCCGTCATCACGGCCGCCGTCGTGGGTCTGCGCCGTTTCGGCCCTATACCCGCCATCCTTTTGGAAAGCCTGGACGGCCGGCCGCCCGGTCCGGCGGATCATCTGGCCTTTCACGCGGTGGTGCGGCCCGCGTTGCCGTACCTGGACAAACCCCTAGCGACTGAACTCTATTACCGTTCCCCCCTGACCGCCCTGCTGGTTCGTCCTTTGCGCGGCCAGGAGAGCGCGGCCCGCGCCATGGCGCGACAACTGGCGGCTTTGCCGGGCGGGGAGCGCGCCCTGCGCAAACAGTTCGGCTGCCCCGCCGACAAGGCGCCCGTCCGCAACTGGCGCGCGGCCCTGATGGAGCGTTGGCGGCTGGCGGGGGGCGAGCTTGCGGAACTGGCGCTCTCCATCTACGAATACGCCATGGTTTACCATGCCGAGGCCCTGATGCGGCAGATCGACGCCGCCCATGCCGCCCTGTTTCACGCCTACGCGGCCAACGACGACCAACTGGCCGGCGCCCTGGCCACCGCCCGCTGGTGGAAGGCGCTGCAAGGGTTCACCCGCACCCGGCCCGAGGAACTGCGCCGCCGCCGCTACCTTCACTACAACTACCGCCGGGGCATTCGCCTCTACCGCGATGCCGCGCGCATTCCGGGAGTCAAGCTATGACGCGCCTGCCCCTGCAAATGGCGCCGCTTTGCGACGCGACCTTCTTTATGGACACCTACCACGAGGGCGAATGCGCCGATCTTGGCGAACTGCTGCGCCGGGCGCCCGCCCTATGCACCCAACCCCTTGACAGCACATTGCTGGGGCGTCCCCTATCCCATTTCCTTATCCAGACCCACCAGTTCCCGGCAGACTATCCTCTCTACCGACCACCGGGATTAATGGTGGGTCAGGATGGTGTGGCGGAAATTTTCTCACCAAAACCGCCACTCGAACCTAAAGAAACATCGCCGGATGAGGTGTTGTCGCAAGCCGCCGAATTGCGGTTGGAACCGGGCCAAATGAGCGAACTCCTAGCCGTACGGCTGGCCTATTCAATCGAAATCAAACGGGTGGCAGCTTTCTTACGGGCGGGTCTTTCGGTGCTGGTGCGTTGCGACAAACTGGTTTCTCAATTCCTCTACCGGGAAATGGCACGGCTTGCGGGATTGAGGCCCATCCTGCTTGAGGTAGAAGATGAAGCCCCTACTCCGGTCAAGTCGCCAGCCGATTCCGATAAGGCTGTCCGCCTGCACGAACTGATTTCGGTACAGTCTGTGGCCGGTTCCGGCAAGGTGGCTCGCCTACGCGAGCTAATTGCTGATCTTAAGGACAAAGACGTGTTGGTGGTGCCCCACTTGGACTTGATGGCCGGCGGCGACGGCAACCTAACCAACGACACCCGTGAAATCGTAGAATTGCTTTATGGTAAGACGGAGCGCCTTTTACTGGCCTTTGCCGACCGCTCCATGACTCTGCCAGAGGTATTGAGTAACCGCTTTGCCGTGCGCGCCCAAATCAGCGGCCTGCCTCGTTTGATCATTATGCCCGACGGCACTGAACTACCCTTGGGCAAAGCCCTGATTACAAAAAAGGAAGCCTCGTGTTTTACCGATTACAATGCTGATGGCCTGTATAAAAACGTGGCGGGTATGAGCCCGGTGCGTCTCCGCCAGGCCATTACCTACGCCCACCAGGAGGAGGCGGCAGACGGGCCCGTACCCGTAGAGCGGCTTTACCAGGCCGTACGCGCCTTCAAGGCCCAGACCTCGGCCAACTTTGAGGTGCCAGATGTGAGCTTCGACGACATCGGCGGTTACGATGCCGTGAAGCGCCGCATGGACGAGGTCCTGGCCCTGATGCTGGGCGCCTTCTCGCTGCCCAACGAAAAACTGCGCCGCGAGTTGATTCCCCGGGGCTTTATCTTCCACGGCCCGCCGGGCACGGGCAAAACCCTGTTCGCCAAGGCCATCGCCAACCGTTTGAACGCAACCATTCAAGTAGTCTCGGGTCCCGAGGTCACCGATATGTACGTGGGCGAGAGCGAGCGCAAGGTGCGCGCCCTGTTCGCCGAGGCCCGGCGCAACGCACCGGCCGTGCTGGTCTTCGACGAGTTCGACGCCATCGCCACCCAGCGCAGCAACCGCGACGACGGCGGCAGCCGGGCGGGCAACGCCCTGGTGGCCCAGATTCTCACCGAGATGGACGGTTTTCGGCCCGAGGTGCCCGTGCTGGTGATCGGCACCACCAACCGCCTGGATATTATCGATGACGCCCTGCTGCGTCCCAGCCGTTTCCAGGCAATTGAAATCGGCCTGCCTGACAAAACCGCCCGCCTGGCCATTGCCCGCGTGCATGCCCGACATTTCGACGTACCCGTCAGCGACGAACTGCTGAACATCCTGGCCGACGCGGCCCGGGGTTTCAACGGCGACGAAATCCGTTCGGTCTTCCGCGACGCCTGCGTGGGCCTGCACTGCCGGCAACCGCCCCAGGCGGTGGACGCCGAACGCCTGGGTTACCTGGTGGGCATGCTGCGCGAGGCGGCGGAAACCAGGGCGCAGGGCGCGGCTAAACGGGGCATGACCCTGCAACGCCACCGCGACCGCGATGTGGACGACGGCGCTTGGATTGACCTGAACGAAGAGGAGGAAGACGCATGAGCTGGCCCAAACCCGTACGTCAGAAGATTCGCCGCCTGGAGCATGTCATCCGCGACTTGAGCGAGACCTTCGTGGGTCGCGATACGGCGGTGCGCCTGATGGCCCTGGCCGCCCTGTGCCGCGAGCACCTGCTGCTGATCGGCCCGCCCGGCACCGCCAAGACCGAACTGGTGACCCGTTTCACCGCCATGGTGGGCGCCAAAGATTTTCACTATCTGCTCAGCCGCTTCACCGAACCGGCCGAACTCTTCGGCCCGCCGGACATGACCGCCTTCAAGGAAGGCGCCTGGCGTACCAATACCACCGGCATGTTGCCCGAGGCCGAGGTGGCCTTTTTGGACGAGATCTTCCAGGGCAGCAGCGCCATTTTGAACGCCCTGCTGACCATGGCCAACGAACGGCGCTACCACAACGGCGGCGACGTGGTGGACTGCCCCCTGTGGATGATCATCGGCGCGAGCAACCACCTGCCGGACGACGCCGGCCTGGACGCCTTTGCCGACCGTTTTACCCTGCGCCTGTTGGTGGACCCGCTGCCCAACGAGCGGGTAGACGACCTGCTGGACCGGGGCTGGGCCTTGGAACAAAACCGTTTCCAAAAGGGCAACGGCCAAACCCTGCTGCCCACCCTGAGCCGTGAAGATCTGGAAGCCCTGTTCCGCCGCATCGGCGAGGTCGACCTGAAACCGGTAAGGCCCGCCTACGGCCAACTGGTACGCGACCTGCGCACCGAGGGCGTGGCCCTGTCGGACCGCCGCGCCGTACGCGGCCTGAAGCTGGTGGCCGCCGCGGCCCTGTTGCGCGGCGTCACCAGGGCGGCGCCTCAAGACCTGTGGCCCGTGCGCCACATGTGGCAGCGCACGGAACACGCCCAAACCACGGCCGTTGCCGTGGACGGGGCCATGGCCGAGGCGGGCGCGGGTCCGCCGTCCTCGGAACGCCCCGCGGCCAAGATTCTGGAAGACCTGGACGTCCTGGTGCATGCCGAGCAGGGCCTGAGCGGCGAGGTCTCGCTGGGCGCCCACCTGATGGCCCTGAACAAACTGCGCCGCGAACTGCTGACCGGTCACCGCAAGGAGACCGACGCCATAGAAAAGGTCGAGGCCGTCATCGAACGCGTCCTGGGCCGCCTGGAGGAAGTGCATGTGTAATCCCCGCCGCGTCACCATTACCGCCACCCGCGAACTGGCCGAAAACTGGGAGCGGGAAATCACCCGCACCGTCAACCGTCGCGGCACCGCTCGCGGCGAAGCCCGCGTGGTACAGGACCTGGCGCTTACCCAGGGCCGGCCGGTGCTGGCCCTGCTGCCCCGCGTTCTGGAAGCCGGGCTGGACGATTGGACCCGCGAGGGCGAGACCTGGCGCCATGCCGTGGAAGGCGGTTATTTGCGTTATACGCCCGCTGATCACCGCCTGGAGATTGTGGCCGTGGCCGAGGATCGGGTGGAGGTCACCGCCGACGCCCGGCAACGCCTGCAGGGTCAGGTACGGGGCCGTCTTGAAGCCGAGGGCCTGGGCCGCTATTACGACGACGGTTGGGGCGGTCATACCGAGGACAAGGCCGAACGACAGGCGGAAGAGGACGCACAACAGAAACTGGACCGGGCGGCGAGGGAGCGGATTCAAAGCGAGGGCGACCGTGCGGAAGCCGAGGCCGACGCGCAACTGACCGCCCGGGCCGAGGCCCAAGCGGAAGAGGCTTTGGCCGCGCGCCGTGAGGCCGAACGGGTCAGGTTGGAAGAAGAGGCGGCGGCGCGGCTGGACCGGGTGGGCGTGCGCGCCCGCCAGGTTGTCAATCGTCTGCTCGGCGCGGCCTACCGGCAGGCCATTTTGGATCACGGGGCGCAACGGGGGGCCACCGTGGTGCGGGACGACGATGCCGGTGACGTCATCGAAATCGAACTGATGATGAACTAGGGGGAGACCATGCGTACCCGTGTCGTTTTTCGTTTCAACAAGCAGACCGGCCAGGTAGAGGAATTCAGGGTAGAAGGCGAATCGACCCTGGAGCGCGGTCAGCACAACCGCGCCCATGAGGAACTGGCCGCCGAAATCGGCCGCATCCTGGACCCGGAACCGGGCATCGACGAACTGACCGGTGACCATCGTCCGGCGCGGCAGGCGGCGGCTAAACCGGAAGCGGAGACCGAGGAACAACGCAAGCGCCTGCGCGGGGGGCGAGCATGACCACCCGCAACGAGTTATTGGGTAAGGCCGCTCACTGTTACATGTTGGCACAAATGAGCGATGATGCCTGTCGTCTTTATCAACGCCTGCAGGACTACAGTGCAGCCGCCAATTTACACGCTTCTGCCGGACGTTGGCGCCAGGCGGCTGCTTGTTATGGACAGACGGGCCAATGGCAAGAAGCGGCCGATGCCCACGAACATGCGGAGGAATGGGAGGCCGCCGCCGAAGCATGGCTGCGGGCGGGTCGGCGCCTGCGAGCGGCCTGGCTGTTTGCCGACCGCGCCGATCAACCGCAAAGAGCCCGAGCCCTCCTGACAGATCTGTCACCCGAGAAATCCATAGGGCAACATGCCGTTGCCGTCATCCTGGCCCGATGCGAGGCTCAACTCGGTGAACACGAGCGGGCCGGTCGCCGTTTGCATCGGACGCTTGCGCAACTCTATCGCGCCGGCGGAGATCACACGACCGATCGCATCGCCAGTTGGGCGCGCCGCGTTGCCGAATGCCTGGAGCGCTGGGATCTGGTGATGTTATGCCACGCGGCCGCCTGGCAGGCCCATCGTCCTTTTGCCGAAAAACATTGGCAGGAAGACGCCGGCCGCCTGTTCGGCGATACCTCCGGCATTCCCCTGAATCCATACGGACATGGAGAAAACAATGGCCAGATTCAAGATCCGCCGCTTGGATGAACCCGAAAAGAAACCGCCGCCGGTCCCGCCTCCCAAGGACGAGGTAGCCGAAGAGCAAGCGCCCGAACCGGTAAAACCCGTGGATGCGGTGGATACCGGGGCGCGTTTTGCTTCGGCGGCGCAACTCTTGAGTTATCTGGGGGCGATTGCCGGTTTGGGTTTGGCCCCCGAGGCGGATTGTCGCCGAGACCCCTTGGGTCGCTTCTGGTGGGGGGAAACCCAAGGCATTTGCGAACGCTCGGTAGAACTGGCTCGTGCGGCGGGCGGCACGCCCTACCTGGGCCGAGCGGACCGGTGGGCGCCCGTGCCCGCCGGAAAACGAGCTACCGAGTTGGCTTTAAACGGACATGTCTTGGACCTGTCCGGCTGGCAACGCGTGGACCTGCGTCAACTGGTGCCGGGCCTGCCGCTTCGTCCCTGTCGTTATGTCCCTCGTCGCGAATGCTTGGTGATTACTACCGGCAGCCTGGCCCGTTGGATTCTACGCCGGGCGGCGGGGGTCGGCATCGAAACAAGCCTGCAAACTATCACCATGACTCCTCTGAACGACGAGGCGCAACCGACCACGGGCCTGCTGCTGCACCTGCGCTCCGGTGCTGACACCTTACCGGCCTCCCTCATCGATCGCCTGATCGAACTGCCCTACACGGTGGTGGCCGCCGGCGGCGGCCACGGTAACGAACAGCTGTTGGTAGACATCCGCTACCGGCCGCCCTTAGAAACCCATTTGCTGGCCGATTTACTACCCCCGGGAGAAACCTGGCTGTTTGCCGGCCCGGATTGCGGCCACCACCGTCTGGCCCTGGGCAAAAAGACCCTGCCGGGCGCCGACCTGCTTGCGCCGTTGGAAGCCCTTGCACCTCGGATTACACGTCCGAATGGCAATCGCCTGCCTAAACCGCTGCCTGTTCGGCTGGTAGTACAAACTACCCCCTACCAGGTCGATGCCGTTCTAATCGACGATAAGGAGCGAACTTGGTTGCGACCATTTCTGATGAGCAGCAGTCTGGGTGAGCGAGGGTTCCTGCTACCGGGAGAAGGGGTTTCCCTTTTGCTTGCCCCGGGCGGCTTGTCGACCACCCTACCCTTCGGCGTCCCCCTGGTTCATCTTTCACCCGGCCCCCTCTACTTGGAGGCTGGCCTGGGTTTCTATCCACCCTTACCGGAGGCAGCCCGCATCGAACGCTACCAACTGGACGGAAAAGCCGCCGTGGCCGTCACGGCAAGGGGTGCCTGGTCTTTCCCCGCGAGCCGGTTGATCCCCTGTTGGCGCCTTTGGCAGGAAAAACCGGCTGAAACCAGAAACGGACTCTCTAATGGCGGCCGGGAACTGTTACAAGCCGTTGCCTGGGAAATCAATAGGATGGAGGCACAACAGTTACGGGAGCGTGCTACAGAACAGCATCCGGGGCTCATCCAACCCAAGGACCGCCAGGCCCTGAGAAAACGGGCCCTCAAGGCGCAACAGGAAGGAAATTTTGTGGTCGCCGCCCAACTCCTGGAAAAACTCGGCGAACATGCCGAAGCCGCACGACTCTATGAAAAAGCCGCCGCAACCCACCGAGGAAAAGCGCATGACTCCTGATCAATATATCGCCCGTCAAGCCGCCACCCTGGGCCGCCGACCTGTGGGTCCTGAGCGCTGGGTGCCGACCAACCTTCCCGAGGCAGAAGGAGCTTGTCTTGGCGTGTTGCGAAGTGATTTCAAGGGAACGAACCAGACATCGAGCCTTGCACTGAGCAAGGACGGCAAATATCTATTCACCGGCTCGCCTGACGACGATACCCGTTGCTGGGATTTGACAACGGGCCGTGTTGTTTGGATGGTTCATGAGGATAGACCTGGTGAGAATAATGAACATACTGATATAGCAGTTTCCCCCAATGGTGAATGGCTCGCCTCGGCTTATTGGCGTAAACAAGTTTTATTGATTCTCGAAACCAAAACGGGACGGTGTCGTCACCGCTTTGAGCTGGAAGAGAGTCCCTGGCAGGCATCTTGGTCACCCGACGGGCTTTATCTTGCTGTATCCTTACATTCAAAAAAGGTTATAGTTATTTCATTTGACAATGGAATCATCGTCCGTGAGTTTGGCACGGAAAGTATTGCCCGTGGAGTTCAATGGGCACCAGATGGAAAGACCCTGGCTTGCCGTTCAGATAACCATGGTTATTTTTGGAATACACGCTCCTGGAAGACTGACCTTGAATTAAACCTAAAAGATGGGGTGCCCTTGTCTTGGGAGCCAAGTTGTCAATTCGTAGCCATAGGAAATCACCAGGGAAAAATCGAGATCCGAGACCCTTCTTCCTGGATGGTACAAAGGACCTTGATTGGTAAGGGAGGGGTGTTATCGATCATCTTTTCCACTGACGGGCAATTGCTTGCTAGTGGTCACGAATATGGCTTGACCTTTCTTTGGGACACAACCACGGGAAAGGAAATCACACGCTTTGAAAGACCCGATCTACCAGATAAACAAGGCGAGATCGATTATGCCACTTGGCGACTGGCCTGGCACCCAAGCGGCAGTTTTCTTGCCGCCAGTTACAATGACGGAACTTTTCGCCTATTGGACACCAGACCTTACCTCCCACCACAATCCGCCAATGTAACCCAAACCGAACCTCTGCCTGAATACCGCTATCTCCCCAAAGCTTCTACGGTTCTCCCCGGCAAACCGCTTGTCTTGCTCCACGACCTGACCCAATTAACCGGTAACTACCGACCTGACAACACGGTTGCCGCCCTGAAAAACCATCCAATTATCCGCGATCTCATCGCTCTGCGCTGGCCGCAAGCAGCCCGGGTTGGATTGGCCGGTTTGATTCTACATCAGGTCCCTTTCCCCGACTGGGTACCGCCCGAAGGCCTCACCCCAACCATGTTGCGCGACGGCCTCAGCGTGGCACTCGCCGGGGAAGAAATTGAACCTGAACAAGTCACCGTGCCTCTAGCCGCCCTGCGTAAGGCCGCCGACAGCATCGATGATCGGATGCTTGCTCTGCTGCAACTGCTCGGTCCCGAGGCCGTGGCCAAGGACCCCGGCTTGCCCATCCGCCTCCTTCCCCATGTGGACCACCTGCCACCGCTCACCGCCGCTGACCGCCGCTTGTTGGGCCTGCGTCTGGACCTTCGCGGCGCGGGCCGCGCCTCCGGTCGGGGGCCCGGCGCCGAGCGGGCGGGCGTCAGCGCTCGGGGTGCACCCCGTGACCTGCTGCCTGGTCAACTGGCCCTGGCTCACGACCTCTTCGCCTACCGCGCTTATACAAACACCCTGCTCTACCGCGACCGCCAGGGCCGGGAACCGCCGCTGTTGCGGCCCACGGTGCTGCTGTTGGATGTCTCGCCGCCGGTCTTCGGTCCGGTGGAGGGCACCACCCGTTTGGCCGCCCACGCCGTGGCCGCCACGTTGGTTGAGGCAGGTATCCCCTGCGTCCTGGTGACGGCGGGCGGTCGGCCCACCGTGCGTCACTTGAAGCAAGCAGCCGATCTGATGGAGATCTGGACAGCCCGCGTTTACGATTTTCCCGACGAAGCCGAAGCCCTCAAACGGGCCGAGGCCCTGGCGGGTCAACTGCGCGACGGTCCCTTGGAACCGGTTATCCTGTTGCTGACCCACGCCCACTTCGCTTGCGATCTGGTCAACCCGCCCAAGCCGGCTCAATTGCGCGGTTTGTTCATCCAATACCCCAATCAGGAGAAACGGCCGGCCCTGGCCGATCACTGCCGCCGCTGGGAGTCCTTGCCCGCCGGCAACAAACCAACCAACCTGGCCGGTATACTGGCTCATCTTGTCGGTTAATATGAAATCAACAAATCCTTAAGTAAAGCAACCCGGTTTGAAAGGAGCGTGCATTGCCAGGTTTTTTCGGAGACAATTTAAGAACTCGGTGAGCGATCCGCCCAATTTCGCCATGGCGAAATGGACGGTTTGCAGCCCGCGAGACGCGGGCGCTCCCGGGAATACCCCATAGTTGGCGCTTTTGGCTTTCCTGTGGCTGTCAATCGATCGGTAAGTCAGTATGCCGGAAATACGCCGTAATAGGGCAACTTCTCAAAAAGCCCGGGTTAGATACAGAGTAGCGTGAACAAACCTCACGTGGCTCGACCTGGGTAAGGAACCGACAGCCGGCCTGAATGATGACCCTGCTTATAAGCAAGGT
>JASJCB010000099.1 GCA_030066195.1 Acidobacteriota bacterium | reverse complement strand
AAGCGCCGTCGATCGCCTCGTTGAAACCCTGAGCCCCCAACTCGGCATCAAGCGCCAGGTCGCCCGCCGCGCCCTGGCCATGTTGGCCGACGATCCTTTCGACGCGGGCCGGGGCAAAAACCGCAGGCGCAGCCGACGCCGCCGCCAAAAGGCAACCCCGCAACCGCCCGACCGCAACAACCGCGACCTCCCAACCCTGCGCGCCCTCTGCCGCCACCTCGCCCACAACGACCCCGTCGCCGCATCCGCCACCAACACCATGATTACCAAACTACTCGGCGCGGGCCTCGTCGTGCGCCCCGCCCCGCGCCCGCAACACCTGCCCCTCAGCGAAAGCCGCCTCCAAGAATTCGTCGAGCGCACCAACCTGGGCTTTAGCCAAATCTGGGGTTCCGCCTGCGACCTCGAACAGGAAACCGATTGGCTGGACTATCAAGCCCTCGTCGCCCGCTCCGTTTTCGATTCCGGCGACAACCTGCAAATCTTCACCAATGCCAACCCGGGCCCGTTCAAGCTCGCCCTGCAAGGCATCGAGGCCGACCGCATTTGCAACCCGCAACTAAAACCGGACGGCGCCCTGACCAACGGCAACCGCCTGTCCGCCGGCGTCGAAAAAGACGAACAAAGCCGCATCCAACAATTCCACGTTTGCCGCGGTTTCCCGGGCGACTACCGCGACAAGGACAGCAAAGACTGGTTCGAGGTCCCCCGCTGGTCCCGCCCCGGCGTCCCCGCGAGCCTGCTCATCTACCGCCGCACCCGCCCGGGCCAAACCCGAGGCCTCCCCATGCTCACGCCCGTTCTCGATGCCCTGGAAGACCTCACCCAATACCGCCGCAACGAATTACAGGCCGCCCTCGTCGCCTCGCTCTTCTCGGTCATCGTCAGCCCCAAGGTCGCCGACGGCCTCGAACAAGCCGGCAACACCGACCCCACGGCCAGGCCGGGCGGCACGGACGACGAAGAGAAACCCGAGGGCCTCGGTAAGGACATCGAACTGGGACCGGGCGCGGTCCTCGAAGCCGACAACCCCGCCGATGTCCAAACCGTCAACCCCGGCCGCCCGTCCTCGGTTTTCGCGCCCTTCACAGACTACTGCCTGCGCATCCTCGGCGCGGGAATCGGCATGGGCAGCGAGATCCTGCTGAAACACTTCTCCACAAGCTACACCGCCGCCCGCGCCGCCCTCAACGAACTGTTCGAACTCATCCTGAAAGACCGCGCCTGGTACGTCCGCGTTTTCTGCCGCTGGGTCTATTGGCAATGGATGGACGAAGCCGTAGCAACCAACTTCCTCTACGCCCCGGGCTACCTAACCAACCCGCTGCTCCGCGCCGAGTACCGCCGCGCCTCCTGGGTCGGCCCCTCGCGCTCCATGGTCGACCCGCTCAAAGAGGTCCTCGCCGCGATCAAACGCATTCAAGCCCGCCTGTCCAACCACCATATCGAGGCGCAAGGCCTGGGCCACGATTGGGACGAACTCATGCGCGTCTACCAAACCGAACTCGGCGTCATCGAGGAAGCATTTGCACCGTACGGCGAAGACGGCCTGGTTGAGGCCATGCTCACAACCAAGGCCCAAGCCGAACCCTCGGCCCTGGTCGCCCAACTCGTAGGGGGAAATTGATGACAACAGCAAGACTCTTCGGCACCTGGTTGTATCGCCCCGATAGACTGCGCCGAGCCCTGGAACGGCTGGACAAAGGCCCGGACCCGGAAACAAGAAAACTCCGTTCGATGAACGCCGCTCAGCCCTCTGTTTCCGACCTCTACCAGGTCTACAACAAAACCGCCGTCATCCACATCAACGAGGACATCGACCGCTACGCGTATTGGTACGGCATCGCCCCGGAACTCATCCGCGAAATGCTCGCCGACGCCCGCGACCGCGCCGACATCGACCGCATCGCCCTTGTCTTCGACAGTTACGGCGGTCGACCCGAGGGCGTGCAGCAATCCGCCGCCTTCATCCGCGAGGTCGCGCAAACCAAACCGGTCATAGGCATCATCGACGGCGCCGCCGACAGCGCCGCCTACTGGCTCGCCGCCGCCTGTTCCCAACTCTACCTCGCCGACGAAACCAGCGAAGCCGGTTCCATCGGCGTCGTCCTCGCCCACATCGACCGATCCAAAGCCCTGGAAGAACGGGGCTGGACCATCACCCACATCACCAGCGGCAAGTACAAAAGCATGGGCAACAGCACCGAACCGCTGGACGAGGAAACCCTTGCCTACCTTCAAACCCAAGTGGAAGACATCTACCGACCCTTCGCCGCCGCCGTTGCCGAATACCGCGGCTTACCGGTCGCAACGATTGACGCCATGGAAGCCCAGATCTACATCGGACCCAAGGCCGTCGAGGCGGGTTTGGTGGACGGAATCATGACCTTACAAGAACTCATTGACGGAGGTACCACTATGGCAGCAGCCAGGGAAACCACTCCCCAAGTAGAAGAACGCCCCGAAGCCAGGGGCGACGCAATCGACAAGGCCCTGACCGTTCGGGGACCCGTTGGTCCCGCCGGCCATCGTGGGCCGGAAGGGCCGGCAGGCCCCGAAGCCAAGGGCGACGAGATTCAAAAGGCCCTGGCCGCTGAGCGGGGCCGTATCCAAACCATCATGACCAACGCACCCGAGGGCCTGCGCGAATTGGCCGAGGAACACGCCTTTGTCAAACTCTCCACACCTGAAGTGGCCCTGGCCGATTTCCTGAAACAGGTCAAAGCCGCCGAGCAAGCGGAGCGTGACGCGATCTTAAGCGGCTACCAAAAGCCCATTCCGCAAGATCCGCCCAAAACCGAGGCCGCACCGCCCAACCCCCAAGCCAAACCCAAATCTAACGACTTCTCCCTATCCGTGGATGATGCTTGGAACGAAGAAATGCAAGCCAGGTTCCACGGCAACAAAAAACGCTTCGCGGCCTGGTACAAGGCCCAACAGCGCAAAGCCGGAAGGAGGTAGCCATGCCGCTCACAGCTGTCAAAATCCGCGACCTGAAGGGCGAACGCTGGGACCATGAAAACGTCAAAGGCGGCGTCATGATCCATCGCGGGGCCTACCTGGAAGCTTCCGGCGGGTTTGTCTTCCCCGCCGACGGAACCGGAACCTATGCGGGCATCGCCCGCGAATCCTGCGACAACACCGCCGGAGCCGACGGCGCTAAAGCCGTGGAAGTCTGGAAATCAGGCTTACTCTGGGAAGCCGTCACAGGGGCCGGCCACGCGCTACGCGGCGCCAATGCCTATGTCGCCAACGACGAAAACGCCGCCACGGCCGGATTAATCGCCATGGGCAAGTTCGGCCCCTTCAACCCCGAAACCGGCGCACAACGCATTAATTTCAAATCGGCAGATTTGCCGTAAGGAGGGCCGCACATGACACTATATATAGGTAACGGCGACCTGCAAGACCTGCAATCCGAAGAAATCGAGGGCATGTACTACGAGCAGCGCGATGCCCTGGAAGAAGCTTCCTGGGTCGGCGATGTCGCCATGGATTTCGATTCGGACAAAGGCGAGGAACAATATGATTTCCTCGGCCACAGTCCCACGGTCAAAAAGAAACGGCGCGGCCCTTCGACCGGTGAGGAACTGGACAAAAGGGGTATTCGTATCGCAAACGAAGAATACGAGGCTACCCTCCGCGTCAAATCCAAGGACATGCGCCGCGACAAAACCGGGCAGATTCAAGCGCGAGTCTCCGACTTCGCACGCGGCGGCGTCGAGTTCCGCGAACGCAACACGGCGCAAACCCTTGCCGCCGGTGAAAGCACGGTCTGCTACGACGGCAGCTACTTCTTTGACACCACGCACCAGTGGGGCAAGTCGGGCCAACAAACCAACATCAAGCCGACAGCGGCGGCGAACCCGGCCGCAATCACCAACACGGAAGTCGCCGACGGCCTGCTTTTCGCCGTCGAGGACCTGTTGCTGCAAAGGAACAACCAGGGCGATTTCTGCAACGGTTCCGCCCGCAACTTTCTGGTCTTGACCGGCGTGCGCCTGGTCCGCAAACACACCGAACTGACCAAGGAAAAATGGGAAAACGAGGGCAACAACCCCATGTACGGCAGTAACTTTAACTTCCGTTTCGCCTTTTCCCCCTGGATCAACTGGAGCAACAAAGCCATTATCCTGGCCACGGACTACGCCCTGAAACCCGCCATTATCCAAACCGAGGTTCCGCTTGAACTGCACCACCTCGGCGAAAACAGCGACCACCATTTCTTCAACAAAGAATTGATTTGGAGACTGGAAGGCGAACTGGGCTTCGGCCTGGGCGAATGGCTGCGCGCCATGCTCGTCGTGTGGCAATAAGGAGGGCCTCATGGAACTGATGAGAATCACGGCGGAAAGCTACGCGGTTCCGGCCGGAACCCGGCTTTCCCTCACCAAATCCCAAGCCGATGCCCGAATCCTGTTCCTCGCACACGAGGGCAAACCCTTTACCGGCCCCGATGCCTGGGACCGCTTCCAAACCTTGTTCAAGGCCGGCGGCCGCAAGGAATTCCAGGTCATCGAGCGCCCCGTCTCCTTCAAACGGGGTGAAGAACTGGGCCTGGAATCTCTGGTCAAGGGCGCCATGGAAGAGGTGAACCCCAAACCGAAACCCAAACCGAAAGCAGCACCCAAAGCCGCGTCGCGGCCGAAAGCCAAAACATGACCTGGCGCGGCATGGTCGAAGGCCTCCGGGCGGTAGACCTCTACCACCGGGGGACCCTCTGGGGACGCGGCCGCGTCTCCACAACGGGGGTCATCGTCGAAAACGTCAACATCCAAGCCGTCCGACTCCTCACCATGAACAAACCGCCGTCCCAAATCGAAACCCGCATCGATGACAAGCCCACCTTCTACAACGTCCAACAACCGCCCGTCTTCAACGGCAAGTACTGGGTAAGCATCCTCAAAAGGCCGACCTGATGTTCCACGTTGTCTTCGACACCAAACCGGCGCTCGGCCGGCTCAAACACCTCAGCCGCCGCCAAACAACCCGCATCCTCAACCGGGCCTCCAACCGCGCCCTGGCCGCCGCGCGAACCCTCGCCCTGAGACAAGCCGCCGCCGCCACCGGCTACCCGCAAAAGGTCCTTCGACGCGCCACGATACTCAAAAAGGCCACATTCGACAAATCCGGCTACCTGTTCATCAACCTCGAAGGCATCCCCGCCCACCGCCTCGGCGATCTGGACGAAACCGGCGACGGCGTTTCCGTCAACACAAGCGGCAGCACGCGCCCGCTCGAATCCCTCGCCAACCTGCCCTACCCCGCCTTCCTCGGCAAAGCCCGGGGAAAAGGGAAAGTCATGGCCTGGCATCGCAAAACGGCCAACGCCCACCCCCTTAAACTCATCCGCATCCACCTGCTGAGCCCCGAGGACTTCAACCGCGCCGCGATCGACGCCCGCTTAAACGAAGTCTTCGGCAAGCGCGTCACCCACGAACTGGAACAAGCCTACAAAAAGGGAAAATGATGCAAATCCACTACGCCGAAGCCCTGCAAAACAACCTCGATGCCTTGCTCGAACCCTTCGGAACCTT
Organism: Acidobacteriota bacterium; assembly: GCA_030066195.1. Taxonomy (GTDB): domain Bacteria; phylum Acidobacteriota; class Holophagae; order Acanthopleuribacterales; family Acanthopleuribacteraceae; genus JASJCB01. The sequence continues at coordinate 19,782 of JASJCB010000099.1, read as the reverse complement.
GCGCCGCAAGGTCGATTCTTCCGAATTGCCGCGCATCCTCCCCGTGATCGCGGGCGATGTCACCCCCGACGATCAGCCCGAGCATCGCGCTATTTCCGTCCTGATCGAACTGACCGCCGAATCCGAAACGGCGCTCACCCTGCTAAGGGGCAATGTCGAGCAAGCCCTGTTCACGCATGACGATTGGTCATTCACCGTGATCGACATCGAATACGTCGGTTTCAACCTCAGCCGCATCGACGACGAAACCGGCAGCACCACCTTGGACCTGGGCAGCGGCGTGCTGTCCCTGGATATCATCGCCCAAATCCAGCCGGGCGAACCCTTTATCTAAAGGGGCGAAACCCCCAACCCCTGGGCGCGCACGCATCCTGCGTGCATGGCCTCACGAAGTATCAAAACAAAATGAATTCCACAAAAACATTCAAACCACAAGTAAAACAAAAAATGCACGCCGGCAGCGTGCGCGCCCAGGGTGAACCCCCCCCAACCCTGGGCGCGCACGCATCCTGCGTGCATGGCCTCACGAAGTATCAAAACAAAATGAATTCTACAAAAACATTCAACCCACAAGTAAAACAAAAAATGCACGCTGGAAGCGTGCGCGCCCAGGGGGTTCTCACCCCTCAATGCACGCTGGAAGCGTGCGCGCCCAGGTTAAGAAGGAGGCAACCATGGCCGTACCCGCGAATGAGCAACATTGGTCCGGCAAAGCCGGCGCGATCGAGATAGCCGGCACCATGTACGACGGCATCGGCTTCGATGTCACCGCACAACTCAAACACCTGGATTCCGACACCCAAAGCGGTTCGCAAAAGGTTGCCGACGGTCAAGAACTGTCCGGCAATTTAAATTTCGCGCTTTATCTGGACCTGTGGCCGGCCCTGGCCGCCATATTGCCCGCCGATCCGACAAACACGGTGTCCCTGGCGTGCAAACTCTACCCGGTCAACAAGCCCGGACACAAATACATCGACATTCCGGCCGGTTACTTCGGCGTTCAAATCAATTCCACAACCGGCTCCGTGGTCAATGTAACCCTATCTCTCAACGCCACCGCCTTCACCCTGGTCGATATTCCCGTTGCCCCCTAAGGAGGTAAGCCCATGCCGAAACCCAAAAAGCAAAAAGTCCTGACCCGCGCCGAAATCGAAAAGCCGGAAGTCCGAATCATCGACATCGGCAACGGCGCCGCCGTCGCCGTCCGCGGCCTCGACATTTTCAAACTGTTCGAATTCCAAGAGGTCCTGAAAGATTTCCTCCCCGACCAACCCATGACGCAAGTCTACCAGGTCGGCGAAAAACCGCCGCCGCAAGCGGATGAGGAAACCGCCTACTACGAAAAACTCAAACAAAACCCGGCAGCCGTCCGCCGCATCCTCGCCCTGGCCTTGTGCGACGAAGCCGGCAACTGGCTGTACCTCAAGGGTGAAGAATGCAACATCGCCCTGCCGGGCGAATCCGCCATTGAAATCCTGAACCATTTCCTCGAACTCAACGCCGGGATCTTCGCCGCGGGGGAGCCGTAAGGCGATCTCCCAACCTCTGGTTCGCCTACGAACTGGCGGGTAAATGGGGCATCGCCCTGGAAGACCTCAACCCTGAATTCCTCATGGCCTACTTATCATTCCTAAGGACTACAACCAATGGCGAAAGTCACTGAATTCATCAAGTACGTTGTCCAGGGCGAGGACCGCACCAAGGATATGGTGCGCAGCATCAAGCGCAACGTCCGCGACATTTCCAAAAACATGAAGTCGCTCGCCAACAACAAGGTCGAACAGGCCTTCGGGGGCATCCAGGCCGGACTCGGCGGCATCTGGAAAAAGATTCTCGGCATCGGCGCGGCCTGGCTGGCCGCCTGGTCCTTCAAGCGCATCGCCACCGGCCTGCAAAACACCCTGCAACGCCTCGACAAGATGCACAAACTAGCGATCAAGTTGGACACCGACGCCGAATTCCTGTCCTCGATGGAATACGTCATGAACCTCAATGGGGTCGCCGTCGAGTCCTTCAACACGGCCCTACAACGCATGGTCAAGCGCATCGGCCAGGCCAAACACGGAACCGGCGAAGCGCGCTGGTCGTTCTTCCGCCTCGGCCTTCAAGTCCAAGACCTCTACAACATGAACCCCGAACAACAGTTCCTCGCCATTGCCGACGCCCTGAGCAAGGTCCAAAACAACGCCGAGAAAATCGCCTTCGCCGAAAAGATTTTCGACAGTGAGGGCGTCCCCCTCCTACAATCCATGACCGAGGGCGCCGAGGGCATCCGCAAGCTACAAAAGGAAGCCAAGCGCCTGGGCCTGGTCATCACCCAAGACATGGTCGAAACGGCCGCCACGGCCAACGATGAAATCTTCAAACTAAAGTGGTCCTTTGAGCAGCTAAAGAACGTGCTGACCGTCGAAGTGGCCCCGGCAATCGGGAAGCTTGCGGAAACCCTGCGCTCCGAATTGCCGACTTTTGTAGACTTTAGCAAGAAAATCGGCAAATCCTTGCTCGTCAGTTTGGTTCTCGTCTTCAATCAATTCGTCTCGATCTTCTCCAGGGTTTCCTTGACCTTGGGGAGTTTTTTCACAAAAGCCGCCGGCTTCGTCACCAGTTTCGTGGAGGTCACCAAATCGGCCTTTGATCAGCTTCACCCTAATCTCTATTCCCTTCTCAACCTTGAAGCGCTCACCGGCTTCGATCCCTTGTTGAAGCTCTCTGAATTAATGCAGGAAGCGGGTGAAGGATGGAAGTTTCTTGGCGAAAGACAAGAAGATTGGGCGGAATCCGCGAATCTATCTTTATTGAATTTGCTAGCTCAATTCTCCAAAGTAACGGATTCTCTTGAGAAGGAAACGCGAGAACAAATTGAATCCTTTGTCGAGATCAACAACTTTTTAGAGTCCGCCACCAAGAACCTAGCCGTCAATCTGAATTCCACGTTCAAAGACTTTTTCTTCGACCCCTTCGACAAGGGCTTGAAAGGACTCTTGAATTCCTTCGTCGATGCCTTGCGTCAAATGGCGGCGCAAATGGCGGCGAGTCAACTCATGCAATGGTTGGGCGGCTTTCTCTTCAAACAGGGTAGCAGTACGGGCTTTTGGAGCGGCCTGGGGCGCAACATGATTGAAACCGTCGGCGGCACCCTGCCCCCCGGCCCGGGTGCGAATGATTCGGACAAAGGCGGCAAACGCGGCAAGAATGCAACCTACGTCATTGAGCAAACCGTCAACTTCTACGGCAACGCCCGCGACAGCGAGGAATTGCAGCGTTTCCGCCGTGATATCTATCGCGACACGGAGAAATTGACCCGCACCACGGTTGCCGATATGGTCGCTCGCGGCCAACTGAGGACGACATGAGTTACCAGATTATCACCATACCGGACAAGATTTGGAACCGCGTCAACGTCACCCGCTTCGCCATCTTCCCGCCGCCGTCCGCCTTCCGTGCGGTGAACGGCGCCGTTTCCACCGCCGCCCGTTCCGCCCGCCACTGGGTACTGGAAATGCAGTGGAACGACCTCAGCGACGAAGATGTCGCGGAACTGTCCGGCCTCATCTTCGCCCTGACCGAACCCGGCGCCCGACTGAAAGTCGGCGACCGCCGCCGTTGGCAACCCCGAGGCACGGCCGGCGGCGCGGGCCGCGTCGGCCTGGCCGATCAAACCGGCGGCAGACTCCACACCACCGGTTGGGGCGCCGGTCAACCCCAACTCTTCAAGCGCGGCGATCACATCGAGGTTCACGGCGCCCTCTACATGATCCGCCAGGACACCGCGAGCGACGGCGGCGGCAACGCCCTGATCCCCGTTGCGCCGCGCCTGCGCAACTCGCCGCCGCTCAACACGCCCGTCATCACTGAAGAACCCAAGGGTCACTTCCTCCTGACCGGCGAAGCCGGCTACGAACGCCACGGCATTCACGGCTCCGGTTCCCTCCAATTGGAGGAAGACCCCTACGTGGTGACCTGACATGACACGCCTCGATCCCGCCACGGAAGCCTATCTGGGCCTCCCCCACATCGATGAAGTCTTCGCCGTGCGCCTGGACCTGCAACCCATACCGGTACTGCTCCATAGCGACATCGGCCCCATGGTGCTACACGGCGAAACCTACGAGGGAGTAGGCTCCCTGGGCGAAATCACCAATTTTCGCGAGGACACCTCACGCAGGCCCCACGGCGTACGCCTGCGCCTGCGCGCCGACGATACCTTGATCAGTTCCGTCATGACCCACGCGCCCCAATGGCGCGACGCCCGGGTCGAAATCTTTTACGTCATCCTGGATAACGGCGATCCCGTCACCACGGAACCGCCGGTCATCTGGCGCGCCCGCGTCGCCGGGGTCAACATCATCCAATCATCCCAGGGCGATGCCGTGGAAATCGCCACGGAATCGAACCTCACCGATTGGGACCGCGTCCCCGGCGGCCTGTTCTCCGATGAATGGTTCCGCATCTTCTACCCGAACGACGGTTTCTTCAAGCAAGTCGGCGAACTGTCCCGCCAAAACCTGAGCTGGGGCGGCCGCACGCTGACCAACTTCCATGACCCCGTCATCACCGGCGGCGGCCGCAAGCCCGGCGGCCGTGGCGGGATCGGTGACCCATGAGGCGCGCCACCCTGGGCGCGCACGCATCCTGCGTGCTCTTGAGGGGGTGTAAACCCCCTGGGCGCGCACGCATCCTGCGTGCTCTTGCGGGGCGAAGCCCCCACCCTGGGCGCGCACGCATCCTGCGTGCTCTTCACTTCGCATGGCAACCGCGAGAGGACCAACAAAACCCAAGGACCCTCAATACTTCCCTGGGCGCGCACGCATCCTGCGTGCTCTTCACTTCGCATTGCAACCGCAAAAGGACCAACAAAACCCAAGGACCCTCAATACTTCCAACCCCTGGGCGCGCACGCATCCTGCGTGCTCTTCACTTCGCATTGCAAGCGCGAAAGGACCAACAAAACCCAAGGACCCTCAATACTTCCAACCCCTGGGCGCGCACGCATCCTGCGTGCTCTTCCTCACGCCCTTCAACCCGCAAAAGGACCAACAAAACCCAAGGACCCTCAATACTTCCCTGGGCGCGCACGCATCCTGCGTGCTCTTCACTTCGCATTGCAACCGCAAAAGGACCTGCAAAACCCAAGGAAACTTATTATTCCAAACAAGAAATGCACGCTGGAAGCGTGCGCGCCCAGGGGGGTTACACCCCCGCCTATGCACGCTGGAAGCGTGCGCGCCCAGGGGGGTTACACCCCCTCAAGAGCACGCTGGAAGCGTGCGCGCCCAGGGGGGGTTACACCCCTCAATGCACGCTGGAAGCGTGCGCGCCCAGGGGGGTTACACCCCCGCCAATGCACGCCGGCTCGCGTGCGCGCCCAGGGGTAGCTAACTCATGAACGTTTTCCAAATCATCGAACAACACCGCCGCACCCCGTTCCAGTGGAACACCTTCGATTGCTGCACCCTGGCCTCAATAATCATCGAGGCCGCCACGGGCCAAGACTTCCGCCCCCGCTTCAAAGACCGCTACAAAACCCAACGCGGCGCGGCCCGCTTCATGAACCGTTGGCACCGCGACCGGGGCCGCAACTCAAAACAAAGCGACCTGGCCGACATAGTCAACGACTTACTAGCCGAACTAACCGGCCCACACTGCAACCGCAAACGCTGCGCCCCCGGTGACCTGGTCCTCGCCGATCTGGAAAACGGGCCCACCCTCGGCCTATGCGCCGGCACCCACGCATACTTCCCCGGCCCCGACGGCCTGACCGCCGTACCCATGAACCGCGCCCGTTGCGGATGGAGGTTGACAACATGCCGCAAACAGCCATAGCCGCATTCTGGGCCGGTCTGAGCGCCGGAACCCAGGCATTCCTTTTCAACGTAGGCAGCGCCATGCTCCTGGGCTTCGTCCAAAAGAAACTGCTCAAAAGCAGCCTGCGCCCGGAAGCCGAACGCCAGGGCCGTTTACTGAACGAAATCAACGCCACGCCCTACCGCCGCACACCCTACGGCCTGGCCAGAGTCGGCGCCAACTACTTCTTTCGCGGCCTCACCGGCGACAAGAACCAGAACCTGCATATCGGCCTCATGTTCTCTCACCGCCGCATCGACGGCTTTGAGGGCTTTTTCGTCGACGAAAAGTACATCACGCCCAACCTGCTCGCCGCCGACGGCCGCGTTCAACTCAACGAGTTCAAAGACAAGCTGTACGTCGACCTGTTCGAGGGCAACCAGACCCAGGCAAGCCCGCTGCTCTTGGAACACCAGGACTGGACCGCCGACGACGTAGGCCGGGGCATCGCGGGCGCCGCCTTCAAGCTGATCCGCGACGACGAGGTCTACAAAGACGGCGTCCCGCTCTTCACCTTCCTTGCCCGCGGCGTCCGCCTCTACGATCCCCGCACCGCTGCCACGGCCTTCACCCGCCTGTCCGCCCTGGTCCTGCGCGACCTGGTCTTAACCCACCTGGCCTATGATGAAACCGAAATCGACGACGAAAGCTTCATCGCCGCCGCCAATATCTGCGCCCTGCCCGATCCCAACTTCCCCGACCAACCCCTCTACGCCTGCGACGGCATCCTGTCGGAAGGCCAGGAAGTTTCTGAAATGATCGACTGGGTGCTGGCCAGCATGAACGGCGTCCTCTGGTACAGCGGCGGCAAATACCACTGCGCCGCCGGCTACTGGTCCGCGCCCGTCCTCGACATCACCGACGCCGATATCATTGGTGAGGTCAACATCTCGGCCCTCACGCCCAAGGCCGACCACTACAACGCCGTCCAGGGAACCTTTGTCGATCCCGACCGCTTCGAAGAAATGCTCCCCTTCTACGCCCAGGTAGACGTAGACTTCGAAGCCGTCGACGGCCGCCGCCGCTGGAAGGACATCACCCTCCACATGGTCCGCTCACAGTCCCAGGCCCAGCGCATCGCCCGGCAAATCCTACTCAGCAGCCGCATGCAACAACAGTTCTCGGTGCCGGTCCGGCCCGCCGTGGGCGCCGCCGTCCAGATCTGGGACGTGGTCACCGTCACCAAACCGGAACTCGGTTGGCATCAACAAACCTTTCGCGTCATCGATTGGGAACGCGACCGCGACGGCTCCTATACGCTCACCCTACAACAGGACGACCCGGCCGTCTACGATTGGGACCCGGCCGACCTGGTCACCGCCGCCAACGTCGGCCTTACCCTCAACGGCAACGAACTGCCCGACCCGCCCGCCAATCTCCGCGTAGAAAAAGGCGTGCCCGGTTCCGCCCGCCTGGTCTGGGACCCGCCCGCGACCCGCATCGCCGCCGTGGAAATCCACACCAGTATTTCGGACGACGTGAACACGGCCCAACTCGCCGCGATCGCCCGAGGTTCCGAGCACCTGTTATCCGTGCCCACGGGCACCGTGCTCTACGTCTGGGCCCGGAGCGTCGACCTGGCCGGCCGTCACTCCAGCTGGGAACCGGACGGCGCGGGCCTGCCCGTACGCGGTCACCTGCTGGCGGCGGGCGAAGCGATCCGCTCCGCAAGCGATCACCGCCTGACCACGCGCAACCTGGTCACCAACAGTTGGTTTAAATGGTGGGTTCCGGTCGACGGCATCGAGCACCCGGAGGCCTGGACCTACGCGCCCACGGACCCCACGCCCGCCACGCCGCGAGCCGCGCCGCTCTGGCCGGACATGTTGGGCGAATACGCCCTATCCATCCCCGACCTCGGCACGGTGACCCAAATCATCGACGTCACCCTGGCCAATGTCGACCATTTCTCTCTGAGCCTGGCCTGCCTGAATGGAACCGGCGCGGTCGAAGTCTGGAACCTGGCGGGCGAAATGATCGACAGCGCCCCGCTCGCGCCCGGCCTGGTCAAGCTGGAAAACTTCAGCCTGCGCAACCCGGCCGCGCCCGAGGAGCCCAGCCAGGACCCCAGCTTCGTGCTGAAAATTCGCGGCCCGGGCACGGTCGATAAGATCATGGTCAACCAGGGCGAAACCGTTGACCCCTACTACGGCGCGGCCTGGGACCTGGAGCGCCTCATCGAGGTCGAGGCGGGCGCTTTTCTGGGCGATGTCCTCAAAGCCATCACCACGGCCTTCGGCGTGCTCAGCGGCCAAAGCGGCGCGACCATCGTCGAGGCGGCTGAACAAATCGTCATCGCCGCGGGCCAATTCCCGCCCGATGCAAGCGGCGGCCTCGTCTCGCTGATCAACGTGCTTGCCGGACTCATCGAGTCCATCGTCACCGAAATCAAAACCGACGGCACGGTCGACTACACAACCGGCAACATCACCGGCGCGAGCCGCATCGACGCGGCCTTCAGCGGCATCAGCCAAAACGCCCAAATCATCGCCAACAACGGCTTGACCGCTTCGACAAACATTATCAATCGCGTGCAAGCAGTTGAAGGGGAAGTGGGCCTGGTCGATGGAGAAATTCAAGGCCAACCGAGTCGAATCGACACGGCCGAGGCCAATATTCAAGCCAACGCCGATCTAATCAATGATGAACAAACGGGCCTGGTGGCATTGCTGTCGCGCATCGACGTGAAGACCGGCGCGAATTCCTCGGCCCTTGCGGGTGTAAACGGTTCGCTCCTCAGCCTGTACTCCTTCCTCGGCGTCGAAGGCGACCCGCCGACCGCCTCGGACGGCGGCCGCTTGAGCGGCATCATCCTCAAAAGCGAAACCAACGGCAACATCGTTTTAGTGGACCTGGCAACCAATGAGGTCACCGGCACTTTGAATCTACAGGCCCCGAACATCAACATGACCGGTTTCATTCAAACATTGAATGCGGACGGCAGCAGCAGCACGGAACTCGACGGCGGCAAGATCAAAGCCGATACCTCCATCCGCGTCGGCGACGGGAGCGAGGGCTGGATTATCGACGGTCAGAACAAACGCCTCTTCGGCACCCTGGGCTCATCGAGCCGGGGCTTCGAACTCAGACCGGGCGCCATGATCAACGGCGGCATCGTCTTCCGCTTTTTCGACGCCAAGGAAAGCATCGAAATGTGGTGGGACAGCGGCCCGCGCCTCAGGGTCCGTTCCACGGTCAGCGGCCGCGAAGGCACCACCGAGGTAAGACCGGACGGCTTCTACCACAACGGCCTACGCTTCCACAACGAAAACGGCGTCCCCCACTTCAACGGCCAGGCCCTAAAGCTGGACGACACAATATAAGCACCCTGGGCGCGCACGCATCCTGCGTGCTCTTGAGGGGCGAAGCCCCAACCCTGGGCGCGCACGCATCCTGCGTGCATCGAGGGGCGAAGCCCCCACCCTGGGCGTGCACGCATCCCTGCGTGCTCTTGAGGGGCGAAGCCCCCACCCTGGGCGCGCACGCGCGCCGGCGTGCATCGAGGGGCGCAACGCCCCTCTTTCCGCCCCATTGCCACTCACAGACACCGGCGTTCACAAGAATAATCAGCAACATCAAACGTAATGATCGTCCCGCAAGTTCCGGGTGTGGGAATTGTACCGAAGTCGGGGAATTCGCCGCCCTTGACTTGCGCAGTTGTTATAAAACTCTTCACATTTAAATCTTTCAATTGCATTTTCTTCATCAAAAGCCCTCCTGATTGTTTTGTTCTATCTTCCACCCTGGGCGCGCACGCTTCTAGCGTGCATCAAGGGGGTAAAACCCTCCCTGTGCGCGCAACGGGGCGCGCACGCGCGCCCGTGCATTGAGGGGCGCAACGTCCCTTCACCGACACCAGTCCTCACAAGTACGATCATTCAAACAAGAACCATAATGCGTGATCGTAGTTGTGTAGGGGAATTGGCCGCCCTTGACTTTCGCGGTTGTTGTAAAACTCTCCACACTTAAACCTTTCAATTGCATTTTCTTCATCAAAAGCCCTCCCGGATCGGATTTTGGAATGCTCCCCTGGATTTTGTGGTTCCATGGGGTGCTTCTTTCTAGCACGCGGTTCCAGGTGTGTAAACTCTGAAATTGTATTTTCCAGCAAAATCAACTAATTCCATATTGAATCGCAAATCATTGTATTGCGGGTTCCACCCTGGGCGCGCCCGCTTCCAGCGTGCATCGAGGGGCGAAGCCCCCACCCTGGGCGCGCACACTTCCAGCGTGCATCCAGTTGGGTGTAACCCAAAAAAGCCAAACATGTGGTAACCTGTGAAGGAGATCAATCATAGGTGGTCAGCATGGCACGTGTATTTGCAATATTACTTGGAATGAGTTGTTTTGGCCTAATGGCTATAGCGCTGATGTTTCTTATCATCGCACCGGATTTTTCGCGATATTTTGAATATGAGCCGCCTAAACCGATCCCTGTTTTTAGCGAGTGGAATGGCAGGCATTATGATTTTGCCGAACGAGTCAAATTTGTGTTGAACGACCCGGCCTCTTTCCAACATGTGGAGACCCGCCACATGATTACTGATGAGGGCATGGTGGTCATCATGAAATTCCGCGCCAAAAACGCGTTCAATGCCACGGTGACAAAAACATGGAAAGCCTTGTACAGCAGTGACGGTCGGACCTATATTCGTTTGATTGAGAAATAGCCGCGCCCAGTTCAATCCAATTCAAGCGGGCGAGGGCCGCCGGCAAAAATATTCAGCCGCTGCAACCACAAAAGACAAGCGCCGCACAAAGGAAATCGCCGACCGCCCGCCGCAACAGCCTTAACGTTCTCACGAGCATCACACTTGGAACAAATCATGTTCACTCCTTTCGAAATCCTATGCGATGAGCAGCGCCCTCAGGGTCAAAGTAAATGAATGAAAGCGGCGCGGCCACGGAGTAACGACCGCGCCGCTTCCAAACCTCCCCAGGTCTTAATCACAACCACGACTGCCAGGGCAACTTCCAGCGCCACCCAAACCAGCCGTAATAAAGCTTCCCTCTAATGCGGACCTCGCCGTCGCGTTTCTTAAAAATCGCCGGATGATTCCTGGTCAGCGAACCGAGCACCAGGCGAACTCTTTCTCTGTCTTCCACCGGCAGGCGCTTGACGATGGTGGCGGCCGTGTAACAGGCCTGGTCATCCAACCCCATAATCAAATCAAGATATTTCGGCCGCCGACCCATCTTTCACTCCTTCTTTTTGTCGAAGGGCAACCCGCCCTTCGTCTCCGGCGGCGTCACCACGCTTTCCGGTTTGGGCTTCATATGCCCGTCCTGAAACTCCTTCAACAAAACCCCCTCGGCCACCATGTCTTGAAGTCGCTCGATGCCCCGCGGCAACGGAATTTGTGGATAGGTGAAATACAGCATATGCAGGATATGGATCATTTTCAACATCAGGTTGCTGCGATTGTAGCCGTCCATGGCCAACTGATCCAAAAAAAGTTTCGTGTTGTGCGGGATGCTCAGCGTGATCGTGGTGTTGTTGTTCTTGGTCTTTGTCGTCAAGGGTGCCTCCAGGTATGCAATGATTTATATAATACTTTGCATAGTAATAAGCGTCAAGCCCCCCTTGATACAATCCACCCGAGGGCAAAAAATGGGCAGAGCGCGGCGGAAAGACTTACTCGATGCGGTTACATCAATGAATGATGACGAGTTGTATACAATGAGCGATGTACTTGACCGCGCGGGCCTTACGGGCGATGCGCGGGCAAACACACGCGGTAACCTGCATTCCTACTACCGCACCAGGTTACCGGAGCACCCGGAGGATCATGTCAAGCGCGAAGGTTACGACGACCTGAAAGCCGCTTGGACAGGAGCCCAGTGGAAAACGGCGTTCGGCCAGTAATCGAACCAGAATTGTTTTTAGTCGCGAGTAAAAATAGATCCTAAGATACTGACTAGAAAGAGTTAAAGAATTTTAGGCGCCGAAGGTGCTCAACAAAATAGCCCAGGGCAACGCCCTGGGAATAGGGTTAACGCCAAGATTGAGCCCTGAAAGGGCGCGACAAAATATATCGTGAATCCTGTTCAGCCCCTTCAGGGCTATCGGGTTTTTTTATCCACTACCCAGGGCGTTGCCCTGGGCTATTTTGTTGAGCACCTTCGGCGCATGAAAATTTTTTTATTCGCGAATAAAAATGTATCTTAAAATGTTGGTTAAAAACAGCTAATGAATCCAACCAAATTTAGAAAATATTTTCATGTCTATTTTGCCCGTTTCTTTCTCCCTTAATGTGTACCCTGTTGATCGTAGAATTATCACAATCGCCCTTGACGAGCCTAACAAAAAGCCGGCACCCTGGAGTGCACAAGCCGAGAATCGCCCCAAGGGCGAGGCAAGGCAAAAAAACCCTGGGCGCGCACGCATCCTGTGTGCATTCTCCCACGCACAAGTATCACCAGGCCCCGCGTCAAGATACAAAATACCGTGATACAATAGAAAAGTGGGCGTCAGCCCGAAAACCCCGGAACCAACGGCAAACCGCCGGTACAAGTAACTTGATTAAGGACGCCTTCGCATGAAAAAAATCATTCTTGTAATGCTGCTCGTTTGTTGTACGTCGGCCGTTACGAACGCGCCACTAATTAATACCTTCTCGGAAGGGTATGAGATTACCCACTATGGGGATTGTGGTTTCCGTGGTGGTTACTGTTATGACAACAACCCGCCGCCCGCAGCAGCCTTTTCAATCCAGAATGACTAATCCAGAGATCTCACTGTGAATGGGCCAGGGGAAAAGACCCAGCCCCTGGCTCCATCTGTGCCTGTGAAAATCTCCCCACGCCGCCCCCAGCCTTTAACGATAGGGAACTTTTTGCCGGTCAATTTGAAGTCTTTTGAATACTTAATTACCTCGGTAGTTCTATCGGTTCGCTCTACTGAAATGAGCCATCCTCCTCTAACTTCCCCAAACCCATCAACGCGGGTGAAACTTGAATAGTATTCCAGCGCCTTACTTCTTTCAATAAGTGGTCCAGGGTACTCAATCCAGCCAGGAATTCTTAATGGTATTTTCCTTTCTCCATCATCATTAAAAAATATAATATGGTTATGCAATGGATAAGCCACAAAGACACCTTCGTCTTTTATTACTGGAAAAAGAATACGAAAATTTACATCTATTTCTGGCAATTGAAAACCTGACTTTCCATTTTGTACTAAATCTTTTGAAACAGGTATTACCAAGTCCTCATTTGGCAACCATTCAATTGGCCCCATATAAACTTTATCGTTTAGTGATGCCCAAAATCTTGTATACGCACCTTCATAGGTCAGGCGCTCATTTTTTATGTCATGAATTACTCCGTATTTTCCACTTCCGTTTCTCTCTTCGTACGTCCATATATAAGTTTCATCGGTTAACTGATGCATTGCAACCACAAAACCACGGATTCGCCGCTGTAATCTCCCATCAGCACTCCAATGGTAGGCATTGGTTCTTGTCAACATAAAATGCCCTGATTGATTGCTGACAAAGCTATTAATTCGCCCTATATCTTCTTTGGGTCGTTCCAGTTGTATCTGCGAAAAGATGAAAAGCAGAGTTATCATATGGGCTCTCCAAAGTGATTGACATTTGCTTGCTTTTTCGGTTGTTTGTGATCATGACCACAATCTTGATAAAAATAAATTGTGCTTTGTTCACCTGGCATAAATGGTCTTTTACTACTCGTAATCATTCTTGGAAATGGCACTTTGTGTGAACCACTCTGGTTATAAATTGTGACATAGGGCATATTTCCAGTCCAAGAAAGTCCTGTGAAAACACCTGTAACTATAACCGGTCTTGTCCTTTTTTCAACACCGGTTATTACCATGCCTGGCAGAATCTCATATTCAGCGAAGTAAAGAATATTATCTTGAAAGTTATAGCCACAGGGTCGCTTCTCAAGAACATTGGGTGACGACAGAAGAAGATCACCAATCATTTCGCGTGATGTTCCCCTTGGTGGATATGAATACATTGCCCTAAGAGGTATCCAATCACCTTTTTCGGCCAATTGAAGTAATTTGACCTTTGGATCATTCAAATACCGATAATACCCAAACCCACCAACAGAAACCAAAGCAAAAACCCCGGCCAAAGCATAACCCTTAAAACGCTTCGGCGCATTCTGCAACCGCTCCAAGCGCCGGACCATCACTTCAGCCGTCGGTCTCTTCCCCGGCTTCTGCTGAAAACACCCGCGCCAGAGCAGGCGCCCGGGCAAGAATTTTTTGCAGATGCGCGCCGCCTTGAAAACCGTTGTGGGCGGGCCGGTATAGGCCAGTCCTTTCGATTCCTCCGGCGCGGTCAGGTAGTTGTAATAACCGCCCCTACTGATATCCACCCATACCGCCGTCCAGTCGCCCGTCACGATGATGTTCGACGGTTTCTCATCGCCATGGTGGCCGACGACAACACAGCCCTTCATGATATCCAGCGCGATCTTTATGCGGATATGCAGGGGCTGTTTTTTTAGTATATCCGGGTTAAGTTCCTCGCCCTCGATGTGTTGGATGAACAGGTGGTGAGTTTCATCGCTCCAAATCGTCACCACGTTGGGATCGGTTTTACCCACTACGTGCAGCCAGGCCGCCATGCCGTGACGTTTCCGTTTCATGATCTCGACGCGGTTCATGCTGATCCGCTCCACCTGGTAAACGCCCTGGCGGATGCGTGCCGGGGTGGGTTTTGCGATCAGTCTGTGGGTAGGGGGTAGGTATTTCATGTCTTCCGCGAAAAGTAAATCAGTCAGCTTTTCCCGGACCAGTTGAAAACGCCTGAAAATGTCCTCGTGATTCACCAGTGCAAAGGGCACAATTTTGCCAATGATTTCGATCAGTCCCGCCATATCCTTCTCGGCCATATCGGCCCATCGGTCCGGTTCAGCAATTGAGTCGATTTTTGTTTTATCCCAAATAAGCGTCCAGAGACCACGGCAGTAGCCGACCATTTCCAAACCCAGACCGCCGTGGACGAAACCTTCCTGAATATCGTAGATCACTTCCCGCATCATGTCCGAACAAGCCACCAGGCGGTCAATGAGTTGCCTGTTCAAAATAGCGACCAATGGTACAGGGTGGGCATCGATAGAGGTCCTGGTCTGATCTCTACCACCACCATTTAGGGAAACAATGTTTTTGTATAAAGCATTGGCGCGCGCTTTTCCCCATTGTTGATCAGTTCGATTCGGCCTTGCGGCCACTTAGGGAAGCTCCAAATAAAACATGCTGACTCGCGCGAAAATAGATCAAACACCCAATTATGGGCCAAAAGTGTAAATACTATATCATTTGGAGGTAAAGCCGGACAAGGTGGTTTATTTACAGTTTTCCTCAAACAGCGGCCAAAGTGCATGTGAGGAAAGGGTTTCAACCAATTGGGGATCGTTAACGACAGCCTGGTAATAGAAGGGAATTCGTTCTGTTCTGCATAGCCAACGAAGACCGCAATTCAATCCGCCCGGCGGGTCGGAAACGACCAGGCACCACCGCCTTTTGATTTTCCTTGTGCTGAGCTCCGTTTTGCCTGCTTTCATGCGATGCCGCAATGCATGTTCCTTGGCCTCACCGCTCAACTCTTCCCCCAAACGGGACCAGATTTCCGACCATAAGTAGAAGCCTGGTTCCGCGTAGAACACAAAAGAAATCAATCGTTTAACTTCCGTGCCGGTATTTGGGTCCACGGGCCAGGGTCGAAAGCTTCCCAGGTCTTTCTTGAAGGCCGATATAAAAAGCTCAGGGTCGAAAACAAGAAAAGCACGTTTCATCAAAGTCAAACCCACCTGGTTCAGCCGGTGGGCGTTGGCCGTGGCAAATCGATATGCCGCCGTGGTCATGTTTTTCACATTGCGTGTAGAGCCGATGTTTTCCAGGAAATCAGACAATTCCTTGCTTCTATCCCGGATCACGGTGCGCATCGGCGTAGTTTGGATTCGCGGTATGTCCTCAAGGTTCAAATCAGCCCCCATACAAATCTTAACATAGCACCTACCTCACGTTTTGGCATTGCCCCAAACAAAGAGCGGCGCCCATCGGAAATGGCATCTAACCCATTACAAAAAAAAGACTTGCATAAGAAAACAAGGTGCAATATCTTGTCAGTCAGAGAGCCGACAACCTCCAAAAGGAAACCGTTGGCCGTGCGTAACGCACACAAATCTTAAACCTTACGCCCGGCGTGCGTCCGTGCACCCGGGCAACGGAGTAAAGCTATGTCATTGACACAAGAACCCGGCCCGACCACCGACCCCGAGTCCACCGAACCCGAAACCCCGGCAACGACCGCGAGCTTGGAAGAACTCTTCCGCCTGGCCGTCGATGCCGGACAAAAAGCCACGGCAGCCCAGCAAGCGGCCTACAACCTGGCCGCGTTCATGATCCGGCCTGACATCGCGCAAATCATCGGCGCCCTGAAGTCGCCCGAAAAACTGGCGGCGTTCCTGGAAGCCCTAAATTTGAAGGCGGCCTGATCACCGGCTCACACGAGCGCGTGCGGTCCACCTCGCACCAGTTGGCTGTCTCCCCCGAATGGTGATACCCCAAAGGGCCGCACGCGTTCATGTGAATTGGTGACCTTCCCCCGGGAAGCCGCCGACTTCCGGCAGTAGGCCGACCAGGCCGCCGCCGAATTTTCAACCGAATACTGAAGAAGCGCTTCCCCCTCGGCGCGTTGCATTCGACCGGAGGGGAAGCGCCCCGTAACCGCATATCTAGGCAGGGGCCTGGATCGGGGCCGTTTGGTCCCCGGGGGGTTTTTAAAAGCCGCGATGCAACCGGCGCCCCCCGAAACCCCGCCCCGCCCAATCTGAAGCAAAGGGAGCTTTTTCCCGAGACGGCCGACGTGTGCCCGAAAATGAGGTAACGCCATGAACCTGGAAGACATGAACCATGAAGAAAAGATTGAAGAGTTGAAACGTTTCGCGGCGCCGTTTTTAAAAACCTGGCGCGAGGCGGGACTGTCCAAAGAGCAGATTATCGATCTGATCAAGCGTACGTGGAATAAGCAGAGCATAGCATCCGGCGAAGCCCCGCCTTTTCCCGAGACGGCGGCCCGAACGTCCTGAAGAAAAATGCACGCCGGCAGCGTGCGCGCCCAGGGGGTTTCACCCTCAAGAATGCACGCTGGAAGCGTGCGCGCCCAGGGGGTGAACGGCCCCCGTGCGCCCGAAACTGAGGAGAAAACATGTTTGCATCAAAAAAATCGATCATCAGGGACAACAGCGCAAACACCTTGCCGTTGGCGCGTTTCCAAATGCAAATCAACACGCAGTTGTACGAAAGCGGACCCGCCCTGGCCGACGGCAAGGTCATTGTTTTAGATGTCGGCATTCATCGGGCGGGCACTTCCTTCGGCAAGAAAATCAAGCCGTCAGAACGACAATGGGATGTACTTCTCGGTGGTTACGCCCTGGCCGGAATCAACATAGATCGTGGAACGAACATCACCGCCCATCTCGATCACTTGGGCAAGGAACCGGACAATGTCTGAGTTCGCTTACTTTTCCACGTGCGCGGCCGTTTACGGTTTTCACCACGTCAGCAGTTGGACCCAACACATCGGCCCCGAAGAAAGCCGCTGTACCTGTCCTTCCTTTGAATTCACCAAGGGTATGTACAAATGGTGCAAGCACCTGCGCGAAATCTGGGAAAACGGATGCGCCTGGCAGGGCGCGGGGAATTATGATGCCTGTCCGCAATGCGGCGGCCCGGTCAGCGTGGAATTGCGGAGGCGGGTATGCTGACGTTCATCACAGCCAGGGCAAAAGCAACGGCATTGCGCCCAACGCCGCAACGGACGGTGAGCGCGAGCGTTCCGCTCGAACTGCCCGCGCAAAAGGGCGCGGACATCAACGCCTTTCTTGAACTGATCGTGAAGCAACTCAATCGAGGAAAGGCCGAGCTCGACGAGGGCAAGGCCGTTGCCCTGTCGGTTTTCATCGACCGACCGGGGGCGCCGGTCATCTACCCGACGGCCCGTCAATGGAACGCAATCACAAGGGCCTGGGCAACCCAAGACATCGAACTATGGAAAAACGAGCGCGGCTTTTGGGCCCGGCGTTTGAAGGAGCAGAAGACCATGCAATACTTTCACGGGAATTTATCCTGGGTTCACAAATGGGAAGGCCATATTGGGAAACCGTACTGGCCGAAAGGGAAAAGCGGGATCACGCTCGACCCGGGCGTCGATCTGGGCTATGTGGCATGGGGTCATGTCAAAAGGGCGTACGGCTCGCTGTTGACTGATGAACAATTAGAAAACCTGCGAAAGGCGGCGCTGGGCTTGCGCGGCATCAAGGCCCGGGAAATGCTGGAATGGGCGCAAAAGAACGAGTGGCCGTTTACCACGATCCGCATTACGCGGGAGCAGGCGGCCGAACTGTTCCACGTGATCGCCGTTCCCTACTGGCTAAAGATTTGTAACCGGTTCCCCGTCCTGCGCAACGAGAACACGCCGGGCGGGGTCCAGACCGCTCTGTTGAGTCTGGCCTATAATCGCGGCCCCGGCAACAGACATTTGGAATGTTTGGGCCCCGAACTTCAAAAGCGAAGATGGCGCGCCGTCGCGGGCATGATTTCAAACATGCAGCAAAACCACGAATTGGAAGGCATCCGCCGACGCCGCCGCGAGGAAGCCGAGTTGATCCTCAAAGGCCTGACGGCCAATTAACCGAAAAGGCCCCCGGCCGCGCCGGGGGCATGGGAGGAAGTAATGCAACAGTTGTGGGAAGAAAGCTTGCAACCATCGAACAGGCTTTTGAATGAATGGCTTTTGGATCATAAAGATAGCCGTGCAAAAGTTCTGCAACACCTGATCGAGCTGGTCGATGTTGTAAGCCGGCACCTTGGGGAAAGGAAAACCCTCGAATACTTCGACGCGGTCTTGAGCCCGCGCAAGGAATCGCTTGAAGACCACGCGGAGGCCGTCTTGGACGAAATCATAGGGGCGGGTCGGGTTGAAGTTACCGCTTTCCCTTTGGTAGTTGAGTCCGGCGTTCCCGATAACTTGAAACCAGGTGCTCCGATCGATGACGGGCAAATGGTTTCGGTCTACATCACGGCCCGGGGTTTCCAGGGCATTCCGCCCGCGGCAGAAACGGCGGTCGGTGTCTTGATGGACAAAATCAAGGACCTGAAGATACCCGGCCCGGTTTTCTTCCAGGGGAGGCGTTTCCAGGTGGCCCGTCAAATCGTCTGGCGCTCCTTCAAACCGAAAGAGGTCCTGACCCTCACCGAGGAAGAGGTCATCGAGGTTCCGGTTTACGGGGGTAGTCATGGATAAGCACCTGGCCGAACTACAAGCGTTCTGGGACGAATTATCCGCGCACGATTGGGGCAGTACCGAGCTAGTGGTCTTGAAAGAGCGGGCTCAGTTCAGACACAAGGCAAGCAAAATCGGTTGCTTGGGGGTGGAGCTGCTCGATAGGTATCACCTTTATCTGTTGCAACCGGAACATCATTCCAAGCCCCAGCGCCCGACCCTGGCCGCGCTCGAATTGAATGACCCGGCTTTCAAAAAGTACTTCTTGCAAACCTTGTTCGATCTCAACGGAACGGGGCTGATCTGGGACGACTTTCTACGAACCCAGTTCCCCGGCCTGGTAGACGAGGAACTCGGCCCGGAAACCATCGAGGCCGTGATTAACGCCCTGGTAGGTATCCGATGAGCCAATCATTCGATGCCCAACACAAGGCAATTCTCGAAGAAATCAAAGTCATTCAGGCGCGGCGCGCCGAGGATGCCATTAAACTCAGCCTGCAAAAAAACAAGCTGGAAACCCTGAGAATGGCCAGGCTGGCCTTCGCGATCAAAAACGGCAAGGACTGAGGAGGCGGCGCGGGCGCATCGCCAAGCATCGATGCGCCGGCGCGGCTGCCTTAGGCAAGAGCCGGGGGTACGGAGTGTAAGCCTGCCCTTTATTCGATACCTGTTG